>SKVW01000173.1 GCA_007129255.1 Bacteroidales bacterium | reverse complement strand
GCCTTAAGCATCGGCATCCTTTTTATTGAAAATGCAAGGCAAATCGGCACTTATTACTTTTCCAACTTGCTTGGATCAGGGGTTGGAGGATTACTGGTTTTACTATTGTTTGGGGTCATTTTTCCGCAGCAGGTACCCCCTTTTATCGGGTTGTTATCTGTTATGGCCGGGTTGTTCTCCATTTCGGCTTCATTTCGCAAAATTCAGGTCATTGCGGGCATTGTCGCCATAGCCGTATCCGGCTTATTGATAAGCAAACCCGGCACCATTCCCGTATCAGAATATAAGGACCTTTCTACCAGTCTGAATTTGCCTGAAGCCGAAATTATTCACTCCCGCCCCGACATACATGGATTAATTGAGGTGGTAGCGTCTCCTGCCCTGAGGTATGCCCCTTCAGTAAGTCTTCAATACCAGGGGGAGGTTCCCGTAAAGAAAAACATATATGTGAATGCAGATTTTTTTGGTGTTATTCCTCAATTCGACCCGGAGAAAGAAGATCATATACTTGACCATACTACCCAGGCACTGCCATATGTAACCGGCAAACGGCAGAGAGCCCTGATGCTCAATGCAGGAACCGGGTCCGCATTGTCGCAGGCTTTGTTGCGGGGAGTTGCAGAAATAGATGCTATCATTGAGAATGCCGGGGTTATAGAGATGATGAAAACGGATTTTGCGGAGGAATCCGGGGAACTGTTTTTGCATGAGAACCTGCAAATACACCAAATGCAGGCCCGTAATTTTTTGGCTGCCAAAGCCCCTGAGGGATATGACCTGATCACCCTTCCCCTGCAGGAAAGTTTTGGGGGTACAGCAGGTTTGCATGCCCTGCAGGAAAACTATTCCATGACCCTGGAGGCTTTCGATCTGATGTGGCAAAGGCTTTCTCCGGAGGGAGTGATTGCCATTTCCTCCTGGATGGATTTCCCTGCCCGAACTACGCTTAAATTGCTGGCAACCCTTGCCGAAACAGCCAGAAAAAACGGAATTGAAAATCCTTCCGAATATATTGCCGCCATCCGGTCATGGGGTACAGTAACCTTTATTCTGAAAAAGAACCCCCTTAATGACAAAGAAATTGAAAAGATCCGTGAATTTAGCAAGGGGAAAAATTTCGACCTGCTGCTGTTGCCAGATTTACAACCCGGCGAGAGAGAACAATTCAATATGATGGAGGATCAAAGTTTTTTTAAGCAGGTAGACAGGATCATGGAGGGAGATAAGTATATTTTTGATGAATACGTTTTTTACATAAAACCGGCCACAGACGATAAACCCTATTTCTCACAATTTTTAAAGCTTTCAGCATTTCGTCATCTTTCAGGTATTTTTGGTCAGCAGAATGTGCCTTTTCTTGAGCTTGGCTATTTGATCGTTATCGTAACCCTGGTTCAAAGTTTCATTTTGGCTGGTATTTTTATTATTTTGCCCCTGTTTCGCCTCAGGAAGAGCAGTAAGGGAAAGTGGGGTAGCCTGCTGTATTTTGGCGCGCTGGGACTTGGTTACATGTTTGCAGAAATCATTCTGATCCAGCGATTCGTTTTGTATTTTGGACATCCGGTGTATGCTCTTTCAGCGGTAATCAGCACCATGTTGATATTTAGCGGGGCAGGCAGCTTAACCTCCGGCAGGCTGCCCGCCAAACCAAAATTTCCTGGTGGTATTGGCCTTACAGTGGCTGTATTGCTTTTAGCTTATGGTTTTACGCTTACCGGAATGCTGCAGACTACCATTGCCATACCGCTGGCTTTAAAAATAATTATCAGCCTGATATTGATCGGGGTACCTGCTTTTTTTATGGGAATGCTTTTCCCTTTAGGTATCCGGTTTTTGGCAGATCATGACGAGAGCCAGGTACCATGGGCATGGGGCATAAACGGGTCCATATCGGTCATCAGCACTTCGCTTGCCATGCTCATTGCGGTAGAATCAGGATTTCGGATAGTCATCATGGTAGCCGTTGTCAGTTATTTACTGGCTGCCATAGCATTCGGATTTCACAGGATTTTCTTTAAGGATAAACCGGTATCTTGAAAACCAACTTTCTTTCATTATGAAAAAAACCATTACCAGTTTTCAGAATCCTCTTGTAAAAAACATTTTACGTTTACAGCAAAAATCAGCTGAGCGCCTTAAGCAAGGCTTATTTGTTACCGAAGGCCGAAGGGAAGTCTCCCTGGCGCTTGCTTCAGGAGCCAGGGCACAAAACCTGATTATTTGCCCCGGCCTATATGAGCCCGATCTTGGTTATCCCATTGAAGAACAAGGGATGGATGAAAAGATCATTACTTATGTAAGCCAGGATGTTTACAACAAGATCGCCTATCGCGAAAATGCAGAAGGGATTATTGCTGTTGCTGAAAAGGATCCCGTTTCTCTGGAAGATTATATACCCGGGAAAAATCCATTGATATTGGTTCTGGAAGGACTTGAAAAACCCGGAAACATTGGAGCTATTATGCGTACGGCAGATGCAGCTGCAATAGATGCAGTGCTTTTATGTAATCCGGTAACGGATGTTTTTAATCCCAATGCCATCAGGGCCAGTTTGGGGTGTATTTTTACCCTCCCGGTAATACCATGCTCATCGCAAGAAGCCATTTCATGGCTCAAAAAAAACCAGATAGAAATTTTTGCAGCTGCCGTGCAGGCAAATGTCTTGTATTTTCAGGAAGATTTGCGGGGTTTCACCGCCCTGGTTTTTGGATCCGAAGACAAAGGGCTTTCCAAACTATGGATAGATGCTGCCAACCACCTGATAAAAATCCCAATGGGGGGGCGTATTGACTCCCTGAATGTTTCGGCTTCCGTTTCGATTATAGCTTTTGAGGCAGTAAAGCAAAGGGGCATCAAGCCCAGAAAATCCTGATCTTTACTGCACCTTCCGTCGGACTGTTTCTTTTTTCAGCAAAAACAACTCCCTGGAGGTTTGTCCGGCCACGGAGGTATTTTCCTCTGCCCTTCTGATCAGGTAAGGCACCACCGTTTTTACCGGCCCGTAAGGCACATACTTGCAAACATTAAATCCTTCCGCAGCCAGGTTATAACTGATGTGATCGCTCATTCCCAGTAATTGTGCAAAGGAAACAAAAGGATGATCTGCTGGCATGGATCGGCTGATCATGGTTTCCGCCGCCAGGGCACAACTCTTTTCATTATGGGTGCCCACGCAAACGGCCACATCTTCAATATTATCGAGGCAAAAAAGGGTAGCCTGGTCAAAAGCTTCGTCTGTAGCAGGCTTATCAGGATATATGGGAGAAGGCAGGCCGAGCTTTTTGGCACGGGCTCTCTCCTTTTCCATATAGGCTCCCCTTACCAGCTTAAAAGCGGTAAAAACACCTTTTTCCCTGGCACGTTTCACAAAATCCTTAAGGTAATCCAGCCGGTCGTGTCGGTACATTTGCAGGGTTCCAAAAATCAGGGGTTCTTCTTTGTTGTATTTAAACTTCATCTCCTCCACCATCTCATCCACGATTTGCTGTATCCAGCTTTCCTCTGCATCAATCATTACAGGCACACCGGTTTCTTTCGCTTTGGCGCAAATGGTTTCCACCCTTTGTTTTATTCTTCCAAATTCCTGCTGCTCTTTTTCAGTTAATTTTTCACGGTTTTGAACCTTTTCCAGCAAAGCAACCCTTGCAAGACCAGAGGGCTTAAATACGGCATAAGGTATGTGAGGATTGTTTTTGGCTTTTAAAATAGTGGCCAGGATCTGGTTTTTGGTATATTCAAAATCCTCCTCAGATTCTTTGCCTTCTGCCGAATAATCCAAAATGGTTTGAATTCCCGATTGCCCCAGCTTGGCAATGGTTTCATCACAATCATCTATGGTTTCCCCTCCGCAAAAATGATCAAAAACTGTAGGCTTAATGGCCCACCTGACAGGAAATTTAAGAAATAGTGCCGTTTTCAATGCATATGATCCGGTTTTTACCAGGCCGGGATTTCCAACAAGACGAAAAAGCCATAAGGTTTTTTTTAGTTCCCGCGAACTTTTGTCTTTAAAGGCTATTTCAGTGTTATCAAATGATATCATGGTATTTGCTGAATTTTTTTTGCGTAAAAATAACAATTTCCCTGTTGAAAAAATGGGAATGCTTTTAAAATTACCGGCAAATTTATATTGGTTGAAGTAAAAAGATCCGGGAGTTTCCATAAATTTGTGAAAAACAGCCAGCCATGTCCTCAGAATCAGATTCCCTAAGGCATCCGGTTTTTTACAGTGCCAGTGAGCAGCAGCAACTTCGTGATTTCCTGGCCTATCATTTCAAACCCGAAACCTCATTTTTTGTACTTACCGACAGCAACACCCACAGGGATTGCTTTCCTCTGCTTCAGCAAATGATTGAAAACCCTTTAAAGGTGATCGAAGTTCCGGCAGGGGAAAAATTCAAGAACCTGGACACTTGTCATTCCATATGGAAAATCCTGACCGAGAAGATGGCCGACCGGCACTCACTGCTGATAAACCTCGGGGGTGGTGTGGTTTGCGACATGGGAGGCTTCGCGGCTTCAGTCTATAAAAGGGGGATCCGCTTTCTTCACATCCCCACATCCCTTATGGCCATGGCAGATGCCGCCATTGGTGGAAAAACCGGTGTCGACCTGGATGAATTAAAGAACATCATCGGTTGCTTCAGCCAACCAATGGGGGTTTTTATTGACCCTGTTTTCCTGGAAACCCTCCCCCCCCGACAGATAAATAACGGGTTTGCAGAAATGCTAAAACACGGGCTGATTGCCGAAAGTGATTTTTTTGACCGCTTAACCAGTATCGGGCCTGAAGAGATCACAGAGGACCATATTCGCATTTCCGTTGAAATCAAATCAGGGATCATCATCAAAGACCCTTTTGAAAAAAACATACGGAAAATGCTGAACTTTGGCCATACCATAGGCCATGCCCTGGAAAGCTATTCCCTGAAAAATGATAAAGACCCTTTGCTTCACGGAGAAGCCGTAATGGCCGGTATGCTTACCGAAGTCATTCTTTCCTGGAAACAAGGCCTGCTTCCGGATGATGAAATGGATTACATTATCAGGGAAATGGACCCATTTTTCCCGGATTACGGCATTACGGATGAATGCCTGGACGGGGTGATGCATTACCTTCCTCATGACAAAAAAAACCGGGAAGAAGTTCCTTATTTTACACTTTTGAAAGAAACAGGCAAATCGGTATTGAACCAGCAATGCGACATTGATAATATCAGGGAATCTCTTGAGGAGGCCCGGGGTATCCTGAATAAATCCGATCATTAAAATGAGTGTTTTGGTATTGATCCCGCCAAAAAAAGCCCTGAAAGGCTTGGTAAAACTTCCCTCGTCAAAAAGTCTCTCCAACAGGGCCCTGATCATACGGGCCCTTTGCAATAAACATTTTCCCATTTATAACTTATCGGAAGCCGGAGATACGCGCATCCTGGCAAAAGCATTAAAAGACTTTTCCCTGGAAAAAGAGATCAACCTTAAGGATGCAGGTACCGCGATGCGGTTCATGACTGCTTTTGTTTCCATCCATCCCGGGGAGTTTATCCTGAAAGGATCTTCCAGAATGCATGAGCGACCCGTCGGCCCGCTGGTTGAAGCATTGCATAAATTAGGGACGAAAATTGAATACCTGGAAAAGCCAGGCTACCCTCCGCTAAAAGTTAAAGGAAGTAAATTAACCGGCGGAAAAATTACCATTGATGCCGGAATAAGCAGTCAGTTCATCAGCAGCCTGTTGATGGTTGCCCCCCAGATGAAGGATGGTTTACGACTGATACTTTCCGGTACACAGCAAGTTTCTAAACCCTACATTGAAATGACACTGGACTTGATGAAATTTTTTGGCATCAAGAGTAATTGGATAGCAGATGAAATAAGGGTTTTCCCGGGGACCTACCAGGCGAGAGAAATTACCATAGAGCCTGACTGGACCGCAGCTTCTTATTTTTATGCGATGCTTTTGCTGAGCCATGATGGCCGGTTGTATTTTCCGGGTCTCAAAAAAAACAGCCTGCAGGGCGACTGCATTGCAGCAAAATGGTTTCAAAACCTTGGCGTTGTTACTTCCTGGGTTGATCAGGGAGCATGGGCAGCAAAAGCCGGGAGCCCTCCTGATTATTGCTCCCTGGATTTTACGGACAACCCGGATCTGGCGCAAACCATGCTGGTTGCATTCGCCGGAGCCGGCATAAAAGCCATGGTCACCGGGCTACAAACCCTTCCCCTTAAAGAAACCGATCGCATTAAAGCACTTCAATCCGAACTAAAAAAAGCAGGTTTTGAATTCGCAAAAGCAGAAGGAAATTCCTGGATATTGAATCCGGAAAGAACAGAAGCAGCATTCCCTATTGTTTTTGATACATGGAATGACCACCGCATGGCCATGTCGTTTGCGCCCCTGTCAATAGCGTTTGGTAAGATAAAAATCAACAATCCCGAAGTGGTTGAAAAGTCTTACCCGGGATTCTGGGCTGCAATGCAGCATATCGGGTTTAATTTAAGAAAACTTGAATGATCCTGCGCCCGGCCATTGAATCACCCTCTTTTATCAATAAGCCCCAGGGGATCAATAAATGGACTGATGATGGTGTTGGTTTCAATATCTTCTTTTTCCAGCACAGGGTTTGGGATTACCGTAAGAATGGGAAAATCGCCTTTGTCAATAATTTTCTCAGCCGAATTGGAAGAAAAGATATCTGAAATGCCGCCACCCTTTTCAGCCACGATCATAATCAGGTCGGCATCTTTTTTCTTAGAATACTCCAATACCACTTCGGGTAGATCTGAACCTCCCTGAATAACCAATTCCGCAGATGCCTTCACCTGGTTCCTGGTAAATATATCGGTAACCTGTTTGAGCAAAGCTTCTTTTTTCAGAACCCTGGCTGTGCTTTTCCGGCTTAAAAACCCCAAAACCCAAACATTGGCATCAAAATATTTTGCAAACTTGATGGTCTGCCAAATTTTCTGGGAACTTTCCCTTGAAAAATCAATGGGTACAACGATGTTGTTGTAGCCAACATGGTGATGGCGTTTTTTGACAACCAACACCGGCACTTTAGAGCTGGAAATTACCTTATAGGCATAACTGCCCACCAGGTGCTGTACCCCTTTTTTGCCATGAATACCCATTACAATGAATTCGGCGTAAATTTCGTTGGCAACCTCGCTTATGGTGGTAAAGATGGTACCTTCCCGCACCAGATAATTTACGGTTAAGCCGGTTTTGATCTTAATCTCTTTGGCTATATTTTTAAGGGCCTCCCGGATCTGGTTTTCTTTTTCCGTGCCCTTCACCCTGGAGGAGATCACGTGCAAAAGGGAGATCTTGTGCTTAAAAATAAGTGCAATTTCGGTAGCATGATCAATGGCACAATCGGCTACACCTGTAAGGTCTGTGGGAACAAGAATGACATCTCTTGGGTTCTGAATCATGGCAAATAAAGATAAACTGTGGCTCGTAAAATTATAAAAAAATCTGCCATCTGCATATTTTCAGCAAGAAAGAAAGAAGAAGGTTTTCATTAAAGTATTGCAGGCATGAACATTAGGAAAAAAGAATTTCCCCGGATAAACAAAAAGCTGAAAGTTTGTGCATTCTGATGGTGTTTTATACCCGACAGACCAAAGGATTAAATTATTATTCAGGCCCATTTGCTATAGGCAGGCCCGGGATTATAATTCCTGATATATTCAAAGGCCTGCGCCGCATTATCGGCAAAAAAGAAAAGACTTCGAAACCTTTCATTGGAAAATTTCTGCATAAACAAGTGGTCAAAAAAGCTGCGCAAAGAATTAAAAAATCCCCGGGTATTGATCAAAACAATAGGTTTTTGATGATGCTGCACCTGTTTAAGGGTGATCACCTCAAGAAGTTCTTCCAGGGTTCCAAAGCCTCCCGGTAAACCAATAAAAACATCTGAAACCTGCTCCATTACAGCTTTTCGTTCCCGGAGACTTTTTGTAATGATGAGTTCATCCACCTCCCTGTAAGCTATTCCCTTTTGTTGCATAAACCTGGGAATAACTCCTGTGACCTTTCCGCTTTGCTCTTTAACAGTCTGGGCCAGGGCACCCATCAGCCCGAGGTTGGTACCTCCATAAACCAGGGAATGATCCCCGGCAACAATAAACTTTCCCAGAGACCGGGCTTCTTCAAAATAAAACCCATCAATATGGTTGCTGGATGAGCAAAAAACACAAATGTTCATAACGGTTTTTTTATGGAAAAACTTCTTTGTTGGCATTAATTTGAACCCTTGGGGAAGTTGTAATAAGGGGTATCTCTGCGTTTTCTATGATCTTTTGCGCTGTGTTTCCTACCAGGAAGCTGTCCAGGTCGTTTTCATTGCGGGTCATAACAAAAATTCCATCCAGTTGATTTTTACGGGCATAATCCACAATACACTGAAAAACGGGAATAAATCGCTTTTTCAGGATCAGGGTTTCGCATTGCAGTCCTGCCTCATTAAAATAATTCTGCGTTTTGCTCATGTTATTGCGCAAACGAAAATTGGACAACCAACCGTTCTCCTCCACCACCGTCATGGCATGAATGGTGCTGTTAAACTCCAGTGCAAAATTTCGGGCGGCTGCAAGCTTTTTCTGGTTTTTTTCCATAAAATCAAGCGGAAGCAGGATATTGTCGAAGCCGTTAAATTCGGCTTTATGTTGCATCAGCAAAACCGGAAGGGTGCTTGAAGCAATAATGCGGAAAGCAAATCTTCCGATTAGTTCCTGGATCGGCGATTTTTTATGCATGGCCATAGCGATCAATGAAGCATTTATTTCGCGGGCCGTCTGGGTTATACTTTTAAAAATGTTTCCTTTAACCAGGATAGGATTTACTTCAACTTCGTATTTAAGGGAGAATTCATGGGCGGTTTTTTCGAGTTTCAGGGAAACTTTAATTTCCTCCTGACTGGCATTTACCTTACTGTCAAGAGTTTCCGGATTAAACACATGCAGCAGGAAGATAGTATATCCTTTAGATCGTGCCATTGCAGAACAATAGTCAAGCACCCGATCGGCACGGGCAGAAAAGTCAGTAGCTACCAATATGTTGCGTTTTTCTTTCAATAATCAACCTTTTGATTCAGAACCAGGAACAACCTCCTGCTGTCAATAAAATTAAAAAATATTACAACACATTTAAAAGATATTTTTTTTATTTTTTACACCAAAATAGTTTTTTTTTCAACAAAACAGCAAATTAACTACACCAGGTTTATTCCGGTAAAAAACCTTTCCCCATAAGCAAAGCCCGTCATCCAATGGATGACGGGCTTTGAAAGCATTTCAGCACATTAAGCATTTTTGCCTGTTGAAGCCGGTTTAGGAGAGGCTGGTTTTAATCACTGTTGATAACTTTCTTTTTAGGAAGTCTGAAATTTTGTCAAAAAGAGAAAAATCAGTTCAGTTGATAAAACAATTCTGAACCTGGCCCAATGGGCAACCCGATAAGTATCCAGATGATCAGCATTATTAACCAGCAAAGCAGGAATACAATGGTGTATGGCAACATGGTAGCAATAATGGTCCCTATTCCGGCTTTTTTGTCATAACGTTCGATAAAGGCAACGATCATGGCGAAATAAGACATCATTGGGGCGATCACATTGGTAACACTGTCCCCTACCCTATAGGCGAGCTGTGTAAATTCAGGGGAGTACCCAAGCAGCATAAACATGGGAATGAACACCGGCGCCAGGATGGCCCATTTGGCACTGGCACTACCCACTACCAGGTTAATGAAAGCAGAGATCAATACAAGGGCGATCATCAGCGGGATTCGGCCCAGTCCCAGAGAACCTATAAAATTAGCCCCCGAAATGGCAAAGATCAATCCCAGGTTTGTCCAGTTAAAATACGCCACAAACTGTGCTGCAAAAAATACCAGTACAATATAGGTTCCTAAAGTAGACATGGATTTTCCCATGCCGTTGATCACATCGTAATTGCTTTTCAGTGTTTTGGCACCGATACCATATACAATCCCAAGAAAACCGGCGATAAGGAAAATAATGGCCACAATACCGCTCATGAATGGAGATCTTAGCAGTCCCCCGGTTTCTGGGTCACGCAGAAAGCCCGAATTGGGCACAAAGTCCCAGAAACCGCCCTGCATTGGCGCCATACTCCAAATGAGAAGGACAACCACCCCAACAAAAGCCCAGAAAGTAAATTTTAATCCAAGCTTTTCATCATCATCCAGCTGTTTGATCTCTTCGGGTTTGGCATCCCCCTTATAATCTCCAAGTCGGGGTACCACAACTTTTTCCGTTACCCAGGTGCCGATCCCCGCAATGAAAAAAGTGGAAACAAACATAAAATAATAGTTTGCAGCAGGGTTTACGTTGTAAAGGGGATCGATAATATTGGCAGCTTCTTCAGACAGGCCGGCCAGCAGGGGATCGATGGTTCCAAGCAACAGGTTGGCAGAATAACCACCCGACACCCCTGCAAAAGCAGCGGCAATGCCGGCAATGGGGTGGCGTCCTACCGCAAGGAAAATCATACCACCCAGGGGAACCAGCACCACATAACCCACTTCGCTGGCGGTATTGGAGAGAATACCAGCAAACACTATGGCAAAAGTGAGCAGTTTTTCCGGTGCGGAAATCACCAACAACCGAAGTCCCGTAGACATCAGTCCGCTGGCCTCGGCAATGCCGATACCTAAAAGAGCGACCAAAACAGTTCCAAGTGGGGCAAAAGAAGTAAAATTAGTAACCATATTGGTAATGATCAGGTGAAGCCCTTCGTTGCTCATCAAATTAAAAGCTTCAACAGTTTCTCCGGTACCTGGATGCACCGTGGTAACATTAAACATAGAAACCACCCAACTAAGAAAAATAATGGCAAGTGCAAATATGGCAAACAGGGTGGCCGGATGCGGAAGCTTATTCCCGACACGCTCTATGGCACCCAGCATCCTGGAAACAAATCCGCTTTGATTATCGCTCATAATCTATGATTTATTAAGTTCAAAAATGAATGATTGCATTGCAAAAAAAATTAAAAACCCTGTTAAATTCAAGGAGCCAAAAATAAATATTTTAGCGAAACCCTTTACATAAAAAGGCAGACTGCGCCAAACGCACCCCCCGATAACCTTTTAACCATTTTGATATTTTTTTCCCTGCCAGGTATCCTGTAACTCCAATTCCTGCTCTATTAAACTTATCACCTGATCGGCCCGGATCATGCCCCAGCTTTTTCCCACATTCAATCCCGGGGGTACTTCACCCGAAAATCTTTCCAGGCTTATTTCGGGGCGCAGTCTTTCCAGAAAGCGCACAATAAATTTTATATACTCGTCAAGAGAAAAAAGGTCAAAATTTCCAGGGTTTTTTAAAAACTCTTCTGCCATGGGGGTGTTTTTTACAATCTGTAACTGATGAAACTTAATGGTTTTCAGCGGGAGTTCATTGATAAAAGACACCTGCTCAAGCATTTGTTGACGGGATTCTCCGGGGAGGCCAAAGATCATATGGGCCCCGGTCAAAAGGCCCTTTTGGGCTGATAATTTAACAGCGTTTGCAGAATCTTCAAACGTATGCCCCCGGTTTATCCGGTAAAGGGTTTCATTATAGCAGGATTCTATCCCGTATTCGATTTTTACAAAATGGTTTTCTGATAACCTGCCCAGGTAATCCAGTTTTTCTTCGTCCACACAATCGGGGCGGGTACCAATAACAATCCCGGATATCTCAGGGTGTTTAAGGGCTTCTGAATAAACCTGTTTAAGCCTTTCCAGTGGGGCGTGGGTGTTGGAGTAAGCCTGGAAATAAGCGGCAAAGATGCTTGATTTACGGTAGCGTTTTTTTAAGAAACGCAGCCCTTTATTGAGCTGAGCAGTTATGGGTAACCCGGGTAGACAATAGGAGGGGTTAAACCCTTCATTATTGCAAAAATCACATCCCCCATAACTTATGGTACCATCGCGGTTGGGGCAGGAAAAGCCAGCATTGACGGACACCTTTTGAATGCGGCTGCCATACTTTTGGCGGCAATAATCCGCCCATGCGCTAAATCTTCGGCTGTTGCCCCGGGGATAAATCAAGATCAGAAAGTTTTCTGGCAAAATTAAACCAAATCCCATGGTATACAAAATCAATTCTTATTGTCAGGAAAGAACAAGGCAACAGCCTGATTATGTAGTATATACGCCCATAGTTTTGCCCAAAGATATAATTTTTATACCTTTGAACCGTCCAAAACGGAGGTTGAAAAACTAAATGCACTATTTAGACATACTTGTTTTTGCTCTTTACATGATGGGGGTGATAGGGATCGGGATACGGTTCCTTATTTTGAACAAAGGAGTAGATGATTACTATGTTGGAGGCCGCAAAATCGGTAGTGTTCATATAGGTCTTTCGGTTGTTGCCACCGATGTTGGAGGAGGCTTTTCCATCGGCCTTGGCGGGCTAGGTTTTATCATGGGCCTTGCCGGCTCCTGGATGCTGTTTACCGGCCTGTTGGGTGCCTGGTTAAGTGCCGTATTGCTGATCCCCCGGGTAAAAAAAATTGAAGAGACAAAACGGTTTTTTACCTTCCCCCAGTTTTTAGGCAGCTTTTACAGTCCGCAGGTGGCTTTGCTGGCAGGTTTCATTTCAGCCATCGGCTACCTTGGCTTTACCAGCTCGCAAATACTGGCGGGAGCTATTTTGGCAGAAGCCACCTTTATCCCTCACCTTGACCGCCAAACCGCCCTGATCATCATGGGCATCATCGTAATCGTTTACACAGCCATGGGTGGTATAAAAGCGGTAATCTACACCGACACCATACAGTGGATCATATTGATGGCGGGGTTGGTTTTTATTGGAATACCCATTGGTTTTATAGCTGTGGGAGGAATGGAAGGGATACGGGAAGTGCTTCCGGCTGAATACTTCAGCTTGGGCAATGTAGCCTGGCAGCAGCTGTTAAACTGGGCAGTAACCATTATTCCGATATGGTTTGTGGGGATGACCCTTTACCAGCGGATCTATGCCTCACGTAATAAAAAGCAGGCACAACGGGCCTGGCTGGTGGCGGGTTTGTTTGAATGGCCCATCATGGCATTTATGGGGGTATTGCTTGGCCTTTTTGCAAGGGTTGCCATAGCACAGGGTTTATTCGGATACCTGGGTTATGATGCCGCTGGGGACATCGATCCAGAAATGGGGCTTCCCTTGCTGCTGCGCACCGTATTGCCGGTTGGCCTGATGGGGCTGATGATGGCTGCCTATTTTTCGGCCATTATGTCTACAGCAGATAGCTGCCTGATGGCTTCTTCAGGAAATTTCCTGACGGATATTCTTTCACGTTGGTTCAGAATTCCTGAAAGCCGCAGGAAATTCCTCTGGATATCACAGGGATTGACCCTTATTTTAGGAACGATCGCACTTTTTTTGGCCACCAAAATGCCCAATGTACTGGAGCTCATGCTTTATTCCTATGCCTTTATGGTATCAGGACTTTTTGTTCCGGTAATCGGGGCCTTGTTTTTGAAAAAAGCCAGTTCAACCGCTGCATTCTGGGCCATGTTGCTCGGAGGGGGTACCACCATCACCCTGATCATTGGTGCATGGAACCTGCCACTTGACCTGGATCCCAATATTTTTGGGATCACTTTGTCATTTTTAACTTTTTCAATTATTAACTTTACCAAAACCAAATAATTTTTTTGTTATGGAATTTCAACATTACACACCACAGAACCCGATTCCTGAAAAGGAAAAAAAAGAAGTTGCAGATTTTCTTTATGAACATTTGGATGAGTTTGGCGATGAACACCAATATATCATGAAGTGCCTGAACTTTGCCATGGATGATAAAGAGAAATTTGGCGGATTCATCCTTGTAGCAAGGGACGCGGAAAAAATTGCCGGGGCCGTTGTTTACAATAAAACCGGTATGGGAGGATATATTCCCGAAAACATCCTGGTATACATTGCAGTTCATAAAGATTACAGGGGAAAAGGACTTGGCAAAGAGTTGATGCTTAAATCTTTTGAAAAAGCCGATGGGAAAATCAAACTCCACGTTGAGCCGGAAAACCCTGCCAGGTATCTTTATGAAAAGCTTGGCTTTACCAGTAAATATCTCGAAATGAGATTAAACAGATAATCCAATTATCATGGCAGAAATAGTAATCAGCCGAAAAAAGCTTAAACACAATTTTGACTTTCTGGAAAACATTTTCCAAAAAAACAACATACAATGGGGAATTGTTACCAAGCTTTTGTGCGGCAACCCAATGTACCTAAAGGAGGTTATCGATCTTGGAGCCAGGGAGTTAATGGACTCAAGGATATCCAACCTTCGCACCATCAAACGGATTAACCCTGATGTGCGGACCATTTACATTAAACCTCCACCCCGCAGGAGCATACGCAGCGTGGTAAAATACGCCGATGTGAGCCTGAACACCGACCTGGAGACCATGAAAATGATCTCTGAAGAAGCGGTAAAACAAAAGAAAAAGCACCAGGTGATCATTATGATCGAAATGGGTGAGTTGCGTGAAGGGGTGATGGGAGATGACCTGATCAATTTCTATGAAAAGGTTTTTAAGTTGCCCAATATCGAGATTGTTGGCTTTGGCACCAACCTGAATTGTCTTTACGGGGTTATGCCCTCAAGGGATAAACTGATTCAGCTTAGCCTTTACAAACAGATTGTGGAAACCAAGTTCAATAAAAAAATTGCCTGGCTTTCGGGCGGAACTTCCGTTACCATTCCTATGCTGTTTAAAAAACAAGTTCCCCCCGGGGTAAATCACTTCCGTATTGGAGAAACCCTCTATTTCGGGGCCAACCTTTTTACGGGAAAAACCATTAAGGGCATGAAGGATGATGTGATCACCTTTAAGTCGGAGATCATTGAGCTCATCGAAAAGCCCGTTGTTCCGGAAGGTAACCTGGCAGAGAACCCCTCAGGAGATACTTATGAGATTGATCCTGAAGATTATGGAAAAACCTCATGGAGGGCGCTGCTGGACGTAGGTTTACTGGATATCAGCCCTGAATTTTTGATCCCGCTGGACAAGAACATGGAAATAGCCGGAGCCAGTTCCGATATATTAGTAATTGACCTTGGAAAAAATCCCAAAAAATACAAAGTGGGTGATTTTATCAAGTTTAAACTAAAATATATGGGAGCCCTTGGCCTTTTCAATTCTGACTACATCATCAAAAGACTGGAAGATTAACTAGCGGATGCGGTCGGCTGACCTTACCAGTTCCTCGTCTTTACGAATGGCACGGTTGGCCATAAAGATCAGCAGCAATGAAATGATCGGGAAAAAAATCCCCGGGCCATAGGAAAATTCCGGTTCGGGGATTTGTTTTCTGATGTTGTCCACATACAGAAAACTTATCACGATAAGGGCCACATGAATAAAAAGGTTTAAATTCCCGAGGAAAAGTTGTGTCAGTCTGCGCTTGTAATAAAAAGTAGTAACAATGGTAATCACCATGGCCGCAGCTATGAGTATCACCAGCAAAATACCTGTCCACCCTCTGGAAACCTGCTCAAAAGCATTGTAAAAAACCTGCAGGTTTGAGAGCCTTAAGGAAGTTTCAATTCCCGCCTGGGTAAAGTTTGCCAGAGGAAGAGTGATGAACAAAACGGAAAATACGAACACCAGGAACAAATAAACGGTTTGAATTCTTTGAATCATCTTTTCAGGTTTTGGGTGGAATAATTGATTATTTTTATACAAAAATAGAAAATTACTTAAATAAAGTTTAACTCCCGGAAGGAAAAATCCACAGAAGTGTTAACAAATAAACCTTCCCTGTTGATTTAAAAAACATGCAAAATTTTTTTATTAATTCAATATTCTTTATATTTGCAACCAATTCCTGCATTTGTCTCTTTTGTTCTCTATAATATAACCATAATCTCTGTATTTTAATTAGTGTAAGCCTGCCGGCCCGTCGGCAGAAGTTTACAGCCCTCAATTAATGATTCCGGGTTACATTATTTCTTTTTTTCATGAAAAAACAATCTGTGATAGGGGCCCGCCGAATGTAGTATTGAATTGAAACCCAAACGTATTAACACAATAATATTATTAAATGTACGACATTGTAGAATTGAACAGTAAGTTACTCACTGAGCTAAGAGAAATAGCAAAGGAGTTACAAATAAAGAAAGTAGAGTCCTATAAAAAACAGGACCTCATTTATAAAATTCTGGATGCGCAGGCTTTGAATCCTCCGAAGGGAGCAGCACCCGAAAAAAAACAAGAACAAAAATCTTCCCGTGGCCGCAAACGGATTCCTGCCGGTTCATCTGCCGGTGGAGACAAAACCAAAGCCGAACGGGCCGAAGGCCAGCCAACCGCGGAACAAAAACCCCGGCAAAGCCAGCAAAAATCCACAGCCAGGAAAGAAGAAGCTGCTAAAGAGAAGTCGGGAGCCCGGCAGGAAAAAAGCAAGGATATCAAACCCTCGGCTGAAGCCCCCCCCCAGAAAACCAAAGCTCAGGAAACCGGTCGGGCCACTGAATCTGCAGATCGTCGCCGATCAAGAGACCAGGAGCAACAGGGAGATTCTGCCAAAACCGAGGCCAGGGCAGAAACCAGGGTTGCCCCCGCAAAAAAAGACGATAGTAAAGAAAAGCCCCATCAAGCCGCCCCCAAGGTAGAATCTTCTGAGGCAACAGGTGCTGCCAAAGATCAAAAGCAACCAAAGGATGAGCAAAAAAAAGGGCAGGCTGAGCAACCACCAAGGGAAAAAGAACAATACCACAAACATAAAAGTTTTGATCGCCGCACCGGAGAACCCGTGTATGAGTTTGACGGCATTATCACCGCGGAAGGGGTATTGGAGATCATGCCCGATGGATATGGATTTCTAAGATCTTCCGACTACAATTACCTGAACTCTCCCGATGATATATATGTATCCCAAAGCCAGATCAAACTCTTCGGTTTAAAAACCGGGGATACAGTGACAGGAGGAATTCGTCCGCCCAAGGAAAATGAAAAATATTTTCCCCTGATCAAGGTGGAGAAAATCAATGGCAGGATCCCCGCCGAAGTTCGCGACCGGGTGCCTTTTGATTTTTTAACGCCCCTTTTCCCGGATGAAAAATTTCAGATCACGGGCCATAAAGGAGCTACCCTTTCCCCCAGGATCATCGATATGTTTGCCCCTATAGGTAAAGGACAGCGCGGGCTTATCGTAGCCCAGCCCAAAACGGGAAAAACCATTTTGCTTCAGGAAATTGCCAATGCAATTGCCGCCAATCATCCGGAAGTTTACCTGATCGTGTTGCTTATTGACGAGCGTCCGGAAGAGGTAACCGAAATGGCGCGCAACGTAAGGGGTGAAGTGATTGCGTCCACCTTTGACGAGCCCGCAGAAAAACATGTTAAAGTATCCAACATCGTTCTGGAAAAAGCCAAACGCATGGTAGAGTGCGGACATGATGTGGTGATCCTGCTCGACAGTATTACACGACTGGCAAGGGCCTTTAACACCGTTTCTCCGGCATCCGGAAAAGTACTCAGTGGTGGGGTTGATGCCAACGCCCTTCACAAACCCAAACGTTTCTTCGGGGCCGCCAGAAACATTGAAGATGGAGGATCTCTGTCAATTATTGCAACAGCCCTGATCGATACCGGTTCCAAGATGGATGAAGTGATTTTTGAAGAATTTAAAGGCACCGGTAACATGGAATTGCAACTGGACCGCCGCTTATCCAACAAGCGGATTTTCCCTTCCATCGATATTGTAGCTTCCGGCACACGCCGCGAAGACCTGCTGCTTAGTAAGGAAATGATGAACCGCATTTGGGTGCTGCGCAAATTCATCGCTGACATGACGCCTATGGAAGCCATGGAATTCTTAATGGAAAAGATTAAGCATACCCAGGACAATGAGGAATTCCTGATGTCCATGAACGGATAAACTCTATTCAAAAGAATAAAAAAAGGGGCTGTGTATAATAGCCCCTTTTCTTATTGTCTGTTAAAAGATCAGCGCAGTTTACGTTTTTTCAGGCGGAGAGAGTTCAGCACCACGATAACATCCGATAAGGCCATGGCTCCGGCAGCTACAATGGGGGTCAGCAATCCGACCATGGCCAGGGGGATAGCAGCTACATTGTAAAAGAAAGCCCAGAAGAGATTTTCTTTAATGGTACGAATGGTGGTGCGTGTTGAAGAGAAAGCTTTGGAAAGCAATTCCAGGTTTCCTTTCAGTAAAACCACATCGGCAGATTTTACGGCCACCTGTGTGGCATCACTCATGCTGATACCCACATAGGCTTTGGCCAAAGAAGGCGCATCATTAATACCGTCTCCCACCATGGCCACTTTTGATTTTTCGGATAAGGCCTCAATTATATTCAGTTTTTCATTGGGTAATTTCTCAGCATAAACTTCTTCAATGCCTAGCAAGCCGGCTATTTCATCGCACCTTTCCTGACGATCACCACTGAGCAAAACGGTTTTAATGCCTTTCTTTTTCAGGTAATCAATAGCAGCCCTGGCTTCCCCTTTCACCTCGTCTTCAATGTCCAGCCAGGCGATCAGCTTATCGTTCATCAACAGATAAATATTGTGGGTGTCGTCATGGGTCAGGTGAGAAGCAATATTGTAAGAACCGGCCATATAACGGTTGCCTTCTTTATCGTTAGCTTGTATTCCCAGGCCTTTGTGCTCTTTAACTGTTTCAAATTTTATTTCTCCATGGCCTTTGAAATACTGCACTACGGCTTTGGCAATGGGGTGGGAAGAATGCTTTTCAAGACTGTACAACAAACTCCTGACGCTTTCTTCCGATTTGCCAAAGCATTCCAGTTTTTTGATCCTGAATTTCCCGGAAGTCAGAGTTCCGGTTTTATCAAAAACAATGGTATCCACATTGGAGAGTTTATCAAAGGTGGTACCGCCCTTGATCAGGATCCCGCTTTTGGCTGTACGGCCAAGCCCTACCACCACGGCGGTGGGTATTGCCAGACCTAGTGCACATGGACAAGCAATGACCAACACAGCAATGCCGCGCATCAGGGAATCGCGAAATTCCAGGCCGGCACCCAGATACCAGAAACCAAGGGTAAGCAGGGCCAAAATCACTACCGTAGGAACAAATACCCTGCTGATCTTGTCGGCCAGATTTTGCAGTTTGGGTTTATCTTTTTGCGCATTTCGCACCATTTCAATAATCTGGGAAAGGACTGTTTCTTTGCCGGTGGCCCTGGTTTTTACTTTCAGGTTACCTGAAACCAGGATGGTACCACCTATCACCTTATCTCCCTTACTTTTTTCAACCGGAAGGCTTTCCCCTGAGATCATGCTTTCATCCACACTGCCTGCCCCCCAGTAAATCTCTCCGTCCACAGGGATTTTATCCCCGGAATTGACCAGTACATTTTCTCCTTTTTCGATCAGGGAGGCATTCACTTCTTCAATATACTCCTGACCTTCGTGCATTTCGGAGGTGATCTTTTTGGCTGTATTTTTTTGTAAGCGCACCAGTTCATCAATGGCTGAAGTGGTTTTTTTTACTGAGCGGTGTTCAAGCATGTTCCCAAGCAAAACAATGGAAATAATGCTTGCAGAGGTTTCATAAAACATGTAATCATGCCCAAGGCGGTAAATGGTACCGATCAGGCTGTAAACAAAAGCCGCCGTGCTTCCAAGGAAGATCAGTACATCCATATTGGTCACCCCCGAGCGAAGACTGAAGAAGGCACTTTTCCCAAAATGCAGAAAACCCACAATAAAAACAGGGATGGTCAGTGCAAGCTGAAACAGATCGTTGTGCAGAAAATCCACCCGGATGAACATGGCCAGCACCAAAGGAACAGTAAAAATTGCGGTAAACCAGAATTTCTTTTCAATCGAACTTAGACCCTTTTTTTCAGCTTCGGTTTCTTCATCCACCAGCTCGTTAACTTTGTAACCCAGTGACTCTATCCGTTTGACAGCCAAGGGGATCATTCCCTTATCGGCTACCTCGAACTGGACCTCGTCAGTAGTAAAATCAGCTTCAATATTTGAGAAACCTTCTTTCTCCAATATTTTCCTGATGCCCAGTGCGCAGTTGGTGCAGCTCATTCCCTCCACCTTCAGGGTAACCTTATTGAAAAAATCATTTGCCATAATAAACGGTTAAATTAAATCAAAAAAAAATCGCAAAGGATAAACAACCTTCCCCGGATGAATGTTCGTAGCAGACAGGGGGGTAAAAACCAAGTGCAGGATGGATAACAGATCAGGAATACACAGTAAGGGTAACTTTCCTTGAACCGGCATGGTCCCGGAATTCGCAGAGGAAAATACCCTGCCAGGTTCCAAGTTTTAGCCGGTGGTCTTCAACAGGAATGGTCAGAGAGACCCCGGCAAGCGCACTTTTAATGTGGGCAGGCATGTCATCGTCTCCCTCCATGGTGTGGGTGTAATACGACATGCGTTCGGGTACCAGATGGTTAAAACTGCTTTCCAGATCTACCCTTACGGAAGGATCTGCATTTTCATTGATCATCAGACCCGCCGAGGTATGATGCACAAAAATGTTGACCAACCCGGTTTCAGGTAATTGGTCTAATTTTTCGGTAATATGGCGGGTTACCAGGTGAAACCCTCTTTTAAATGCAGGAAGTTTTATTTCAAATTGCTGGATCATAACTATTTTTTTATGAAATTACAATTTTTTATTCAGCCCCTGGGGCTTCAAAAAATCCCGGAGTGGAAAGGTAGCGTTCTCCGGTATCGTAGTTAAATGTCAGGATTCGGGAGCCGGCTGGGATTTCTTTCATTTTTTTGGCCACGGCGGCCAGGGAAGCGCCAGATGAAGGGCCAATCAGCAAACCTTCCTTCAGGGCTGCTTCCCTGGCAAAATGGAATGCTTCATCTTTCCCGATGGAAATGACCTCATCGATAATTTCCCTGTTGAGCACTTTGGGCACAAATCCGGCTCCGATACCCTGTATAGGATGCGGGCCTGGTTCTCCCCCACTGAGAACCGCCGACAATTCAGGCTCTACTGCAATTACCCGGATTTTGGGAAAATACTTTTTCAAGACCTGTCCAACCCCGGTGATATGCCCCCCTGTGCCCACACCGGTTATTAAATAATCAAACCCATCAGGAAAATCATCCAGGATCTCCGAAACAGTGAATTCTATATGGGAATTCACATTGGCAGGGTTTTCAAATTGTCTCGGCATCCAGGCACCCGGGGTTTGCCCCAGGAGCTCTTCAGCCCTGGCTATTGAGCCTTTCATTCCATTTTCCCGTGGGGTTAACTCCAGCCTGGCCCCGTATGCCGCCATAATACGGCGGCGCTCAACCGACATGCTATCGGGCATCACCAACACAATCTCATAACCCCTGGCTGCCCCAATCATGGCAAGACCTATGCCGGTATTGCCCGATGTGGGTTCAATGATTACCGAATCCTGTTTCAGGAGTCCTTTTTGCTCGGCATCAAGTATCATAGACAGGGCAATGCGATCTTTAATGCTGGCACCCGGATTGGCTCGTTCCAGCTTGGCCCATACCTCGTATTGTTCCGGAAAAAGTTTATTGATCCTCAAATGAGGGGTATTGCCGATAAGTTCAGTTATATGGTTTGCTTTCATTACAGATTATCTATAAATTAATTTTGTAAAATTGATTTTTTAATACCAGAAGACCTTTTTATTGAAATTTTCAAATACTGAAATTAATAGGGTCTTTAAAATTCTTGTTGTTCTTACGGATTTTTACCTGGCTGGTATGGTAAACCACCGAATGTGGAGGTACACTGCAAGTGAGAAAAACGTTACCCCCGATCACCGAATCATGGCCGATCACGGTTTTTCCCCCAAGAACGGTGCTTCCGGCATATATCACCACATTGTCCTCAATGGTGGGGTGACGTTTGGTAGCGGCCATGGCCTTTTCTACATTGATCGCCCCCAGGGTAACCCCCTGGTAGATCTTTACATTGTTGCCAATTTCCGAAGTTTCACCTATGACCACACCGGTTCCATGGTCGATAAAAAAGGAATTACCAATGGTTGCCCCGGGGTTGATGTCAATTCCAGTAACACTATGCGCATGCTCTGAAACCATGCGGGGCAGCACGGGAATATCAAGCTTAACAAGGCAGTGAGAAATACGGTAGACGGCTATGGCAAAAAAACCTGGATAGGCATTGACCACTTCCCGGATGCTGGCGGCAGCAGGGTCAAACTGATAAATGGCTTCCGCGTCCTGAACCAACTCTTTGTAAATATCTGGAAGGCAACCAAAAAACCGCTCAACCAGCTCTTCAGGTTTTTGTTTACAAGACGCTTTCATGGAGTATAGCAACCCTTTTAATTGCAAAGCCAGATCATCAAACTCCAAATGATATTCATCCACGCTGCGGGGTTTGGTCATGGGAAAAAGCAATCTGATGCAATCGTTGATGAAACGGTTCACCCCGGCCTTGGATGGTATATCCCTGCCATTGGCAAGGTTTTCATTATAAAGATGTTCAACGAAGTCTTTGAGTTTTTTCATAAAATATTTTTTGAAAACCTGTTAATAAAATCCCGGATTTTTTACTGCAGCTTTTCCTTTAGTTATTCTACGTAAAAAGATAACTAATTGTTTTTATTAAGTCAAATAAATTATTTTAAAAAAAAAGAAAATGTAATGACGGTTTCCGGCAGTAAAAAAATATTTTTATCCCAAAAGTTATCTTTTTAATTGTTTTTCAATTGTTTATAATTTCCCGGCAAAGCCCGGAGAAAAAAAATTTAAAAAAAACTTGCATTACGAAAACTTTCGTATTATATTTGTCTACGAAAAAAATCGTACTATGGCTTCTGAAAAAAAATACAATCCAACCGAAAGCGAACTTGAGATCCTGCAGGTATTATGGGATAAAGGCGAAGCAACGGTGCGCGAAGTGCATGAGGTGCTTTCCAATACCAGGGATACAGGCTACACCACCACCCTGAAGACCATGCAGATCATGACAGTAAAAAAACTACTGGAAAGAGATACGGCCCAGCGCACCCACATCTATTCCCCGCTTATAGAAAAGGAAAAAATTCAAAGAAAACTGCTGGACAAAATGAAAGACGGACTGTTTAACGGTTCCGCCAGTCGTCTGGTAATGGGGGCACTCAATGACCAAAGTCTTTCCAGGGAGGAGCTGAAAGAGCTCAGGAATTTCCTTGACAAGTTTGAAGAATAACGGCCATGACCCTTGCAGAAAACATAAGCAGTCCCTTTATCAGTGCCCTTGGGTGGGCATTGGTTCACAGCCTTTGGCAGATCGGGCTGATTGCATTGTTGTGGCGGGCTTCCATATTCCTTGCCCGCAAAGCCTCATCGGTATTGCGTTATAATTTATCACTGCTGGCCTTATTGGCCATCCCTGCCATATTTTTATTTACGTTTTTACGGCAATACCATATATATTCCGGCGCATCAAGGGTAGTTTCTGTGGAATATGAAGGTTATGCGTGGCCCGTAACCGCTGGAGGGTCGGGTTTTTACCTACTTGATAAAAGCCCACCGGCATTTTTGGAACAAGTGGAGGCATATCTTCCATGGATTTTCTGGATTTACCTGGCCGGGGTGGTGCTTTTTTCTTTTCATGCCATGCTTTCCTATTCCAGGTTCAGGGCCATGCAGTTCAGACATGCCAGCGCTTTGCCTTTAGAATGGAAGAAGAGGTATCATCGCCTGGTGAAGCAAACCGGGATAAAGAAATTCCCCAGGATTTTCCGCACTCCAAAAACCGATGTTCCCATGGTTATTGGATTTTTCAAACCGGTGATCCTGCTCCCTTTAGCCATGCTGACAGCCCTCAGCCCCGAACAGGTTGAAAGCATTCTTTTACATGAACTTTATCATATCAGGCGAAAAGATCATTTCGTCAACTTTTTACAAAACATTTTGGAGATCCTGTTCTTTTACCACCCTGCCGCCTGGTGGATCTCACGGCAGCTGCGCAACGAAAGAGAAATTTGCGTGGATGAATGGGTGGTAACTCAAACCAACCAGCCCATGGCCTATGCCAGGGCATTGGTAAGCCTTGAAGAAAAACGCAGCGCAACCCTGCAACCGGTTGTTGCTGCGACACAATCAAAAAATCTTTTATTAAACAGAATTAAAAACATTATGACCATGAAAACAAAAAAGTTCAATCCCTCACAAAAGCTGGCCGCCTTTACGGTGATCCTCGCCGCTTTATTTTCGGTAGCCTGGCTTAACCCGGCCGCCACTGTCAACCATTTTGCCGAAGAGCGGCAGGAAAGCCTTTCCCCTTACCCCGGCTTTCCCAATCCTGAGTTATTAACCTTTGCACCCCGGCAGGAACCTTTGCCTCCCCCTTCCTATGGGGCCCCGGAACCTCAGCCGGTACCTGAAGCTGATGAGGAGAAACCCCCTTCCATAATCTATTTGGAGGACGGGAAGAGCGTTTCCTGGGAAGCCCTCTCCGAGGAGGACCGTGAAAAGCTTAGCGAAGCCATGGCCGAAATGCGGTTGGCCATGCAGGAAATGAACCGGGAAATGATTGAAAAATTCAATTCGGAAGAATTCAAACAGCAAATGCAGCGGACCAGGGAAGAAGTAAAGGCTGCCATGGCCGAAATGAGCAATGAGTTGGAAAAATTCCGTTCAGAGGAGTTTCAGCAGGAGATGAAGGCAGCCGGTGAAGAAGTGCGGAAAGCTATGGAAGAGCTAGATAAGGAAATTATTCAGCAGTTTCGATCAGAGGAATTTCGCCAGGAAATGAAAAAGGCAGGAGAAGAAATCCGTAAAGCCATGGAAGAACTTGACCGGGAAGTTTTTGAAAAACTACGATCCGAAGAGTTTCAGCAGGAAATGAAAGCCATTGGTGAAGAAGTAAGAAAAGCCATGGAAGAAACCGGGAAAACAATGGAAATCATTGGTCCTGCAATACAGGAAATGCTGAAAGAAATCAGGGAGGGCATGGAAGAATTAAAAATGGAAACGCCAGAGGAAGAATAACTAAAGGGAGCTATGCCATTAAAATGGGCTGTCCCTCTGGTTAGGGCAGCCCATTTAATTTTGTTACCGTATATCAGGCCCCAAGGGTGGCTACCATAACGGCTTTAATAGTATGCAGGCGATTTTCGGCCTGGTCAAATACCACGGAGTGTTCTGATTCAAAAACATCTTCCACCACTTCCATTCCGTTAAGACCGAATTTCTGGTAAATTTCTTCGCCAATGGTCGTCTCCCGGTTGTGGAATGCGGGAAGGCAATGCAGGAATTTTACTTTGGGATTACCGGTTTTTTTCACCACGTCCATATTTACCTGGTAAGGCTTCAGCAGTTCAATCCTTTCTTTCCATACCTCATCGGGTTCGCCCATGGATACCCATACATCGGTATACAGAAAATCAACGCCTTTTACCGCTTCCTCCACGTCTTCGGTAATGGTGATCTTTGCTCCGGTTTCTTTGGCTATTTCCCGGCACTGGGCAACCAGATCTTCAGAAGGCTGAACGGATTTTGGTGCTGCTGCGCGGAAGTCCATGCCCATTTTGGCGGCACCAACCAGCAGGGAGTTCCCCATATTGTTGCGGGCATCGCCCAGGTAGCAGAACGAAACCTGGTGCAGTGGCTTGTCGCTATGTTCCATCATGGTCTGGAAATCGGCCAAAATTTGTGTTGGATGGAACTCATTGGTCAACCCGTTCCATACCGGCACCCCTGAATACTCGGCCAGTTCTTCAACGGTGGTTTGCGCAAAACCGCGGTATTCAATGCCATCATACATCCGGCCCAATACCCTGGCAGTATCTTTCATGGATTCTTTTTTGCCAATCTGGCTGCCGGTAGGTCCAAGGTAGGTTACCAGGGCTCCCTGGTCGAAAGCGGCTACCTCAAAAGCACAGCGGGTGCGGGTAGAAGCCTTTTCAAAGATCAGGGCAATGTTTTTGCCTTTTAATTTTTGTTGCTCATATCCGGCATATTTTGCCTTTTTAAGGTCCACGGACATATCCAGTAAAAACTTAATTTCCTGGGGGGTGAAGTCCAGCAGCTTCACAAAACTTCTGTTTCTTAAGTTAAAAGCCATTTTTGTTCTCCTTTCAGATTTAGTGATTTTATTATTGTTGGTTTTAAGAATAATCGCATTTGCAAGTTAAAGCGGCTGTTCTATCCGCCATGAATAACCGTTCCTTTTCCTTCCTTGCCGAGTTGCTCTGCCTGTGTAATAATGGCTTCTTTGCCGCCATGTTCAACAAACTCTATACATGCCCTGACTTTGGGAGCCATACTGCCTTCGGTAAACTGCCCGTCTTTCAGGTGTCTGTTAACCTCTGCCACGGTAACTCTTTCCAGCTTCTGTTCTTCAGGTTTGTGGAAGTTAATGAAAACATTGGGCACATCGGTGAGGATACAAAATTCATCCGCTTTGATCTTATTAGCCAAAAGAGAGGAAGCCAGGTCTTTATCAATGACGGCATCAATTCCAATGATCTTGCCTTTTTCGTCTCTGTAGGCAGGAATACCGCCACCACCAACGGTTATTACGATATTACCGTCACGGGCCAGTTTTTCCACGGCATCCCAGTTGGGGATATCCAGGGGTTTGGGAGATGCCACTACCCTTCTCCATCCCCTTTTGCGTGGATCTTCATGAAAAACCCAGTTGTTTTCCTTTTTCAACTCATCGGCTTCTTCTTTCGAATAAAAGGGGCCAACCGGTTTGGTGGGATTCTGGAAGGCGGGATCTGCTTTATCCACCATCACCTGGGTTACAATGGTTACGATATTCCGCTTAATCCCGTGTTCCTCCATTACGTTGCGCAATTGTTGCTCAATCATGAAACCAATAGAGCCCTGGGTCTCGGCTACACAGAAATCAATGGGCTGCTTGGGCAATCCATAGATGCGGTTTCCCGCCTCGTGCTGCAAAAGCACATTCCCTACCTGGGGACCGTTACCGTGTCCGATTACAATGTCGTATCCGCTTTTGAGGAGGGCCACAAGGTGCTGGCAGGTTTCATAAACGTTCTGCTCCTGCTCATCAATGGTGCCAACCTGATCTCCCTTGAGCAGGGCATTTCCTCCAAACGCTATTACCGATAATTTTTTCATGTGTTTAAAATTTGATTAATTTGGTCACATGGAACATCACAATTAACTTTTCTTTGCAGGATAACCTTCTGTTTTCCAAATAATCATCCTCCTGTGTGTTTAAAGTTAATCATAGATGTTTCATATAAATAGATTTTAATTTAATTAAAAGATATTACGCAAAAATAAAAACCCGGGAAGCAACCTTTTGGGATGGACCAGGTGATTTTGAAATTTTGTCCGCATTGAGACAAAGCCTGACTTAAAGCACTTAATTGGGTATTCCTGCCAAAGCCTGAAAAAAAATCACCTGAAAATCCGCAAAAAGGATCATACCGGGCTAACGTTTTTTAACTTAGGTTTTTATTTACAGTGATGCAAAACTATAAATTTTTGTCCAACTTCCTTTGAAAAAAGCAACAGATTGGCTGGAGGGCAAAATAATTTTCAGTCTATTGCTTTTCCAAAATGTATTTCTCTGCCAGTTCACCGGTAATCCTTTCTCCCTGTTCATCCAAATGGACCAGGTAATTTTCAGAAACAAAATACTGGTTTGGGGGATCCTCCCCTTCCAGGGTAATAACAAAACCGTTTTCATGCCATGTATACTCTCCTTCCGAAACAATAAAACTTTCATCATCCTTACCCAGGTAGCGGGTCTTTTTCACAAAGGTTTTTTCATAGGTAATTTCCAGGAAGGTTTCAATGCCCTCACAATCGGCACAGGGCAAAATGCCATGGTAGGTACCTTCATAGTCAAACGCGATGCGGGCGGTATGCATATCAGGAGGATGGATTTGCTCCTTTTCCGGCTCAATGGCATTTTCTTTTGGTTGCTGCTCTGCGCATCCAAAAAGAAATAATAAAAGGGTAAATAAAAAAAACAATTGCTTCATAACTTAAGGGTATTTGCTAATTTACAACGAATTAGCGAAATATTAACCCCCTGAGAAAACTTTACCGGTCCTCCCTGCCCAAAACACCAAATATGTTTATTTTTGGTGCTTCATTAGGCTCTGCCGCAAAATTTTTAAAAATATAATGAAAACCAAAACGTTTTTCCAACCTTTCTAATTCCACAAATATGCAATACAAACAGTTATTACTTT
>SKVW01000216.1 GCA_007129255.1 Bacteroidales bacterium | reverse complement strand
TCGATTTTTCCGATCAATTTCCCGAAAAAGGGAAGCATAAGGATGGCCAGCACATTGTATGAATTTTTGTAAAAGGCCACGCTGCTGTAATTTAACCCCAGGGCCTGGTCAAAGAACAAAATGATCACCATGGCGGATCCCATAAACCCAAAGCCGTAAAACATGAACCCGATCTGGAAATGACGGAAGGGAATGTTGCGCACCAGAATATCCTTCATCTCCTTTACCGATTGTTTTATCCCTTCCCACAAGGTCTGATCGGGCATTTTCCCCCCTTCATCCCTGTAAGGGATTTTGGATAACAGGAAAACCGAAAGTATTCCCAGGACTGCGGCCACCGGAAAAACATACACGAAAATGTAATTGTTCAGGTCGAGGGCATAGCCGTAAATGAAAGTAGTGACGATCATCACGATCTTTTTCAGGGTGGTGGCATAGGAGTAAAACCTGCCGAAGTTTTCGTGACGGTATGCCGTTTTCAGGAAAAGGTTGATGGAAGGAAATATGATGGGGTTGGCCAAAAAATAGATCAGGAAAATGCCCAGAAAAATGTAATGGTAGATGGAATCGCCGGTGAGTTGTTCGGCACTGCGCGGAAAAAAGAACAGCAGTATCAGTGGCAGGCGGGTAAGGATGGCGGTTCGGCGCAGCAACCGTTTTTTGTTTTTGATTCTTTTCAAAAACTCATTGAAAAAGATCAGCAAAAGAAACACCACCACGGTAAACTGAAACAACACCCCCACCTGGTATCCTGATCCCAAAAGGCTTTTCACGAAAACGAACTCATTCAGGGCAATAAGGCCTGCCAGTATCCCTTCGATAAACGAATAGGAGATGTGGAGGGTAAAGGTTTGCCGCTCATCCGCATTCAATCCCGGTATTTTAAACAGGCCCATCAGATTTTGCTTTATGCCAGAAGCGCTGCAAAATTAATCTGCTTCAGGCATTAAACAAAACTTAACAGCAAAAGAGCGAGAAAAGTTTTGGGTAAATTTAGCGAAGTTCCCCGTATCCCAGCAACAGGCCAAAGGTCAGAGCATTGCCCGACAAGTCGGTTCCTCCCCGGTTGTTGAAATGCAGGATGTTGTGCCGTAACACCAGGCTGACAAACCCGTTTTGGCTGAACTGTATGCGGTACTGTGCCCCGATATTAACATTCAGGGTATGCAAGGCTTTGGAAAGGCCATACTCTTCCTGGTAGTGTTCGGGAAAAGCATCAAATCCTTCATAGCCAATCCCCCCGGTAAGGAACAAGCCCCTGTTCCTGGCATTCAGCAGATCGTAGCCGGTTTCAAAACCAAGAAAATACCCGGTGTAATGGTCGGTTTCGTAAAGCATATTATCTACCACCACGGTATAAACCTCTTTGGAGGAAAGAAACCCGATCTGCATGGAGAAGTTATACAAGGTCCGGTTTTGGACAGACCCAATCATAAATCCCATTTGTGCCTGGCTGCCGATCACCCTGAGCTGATCGGTAGGGCGCCACAGCCCTCCGTACATTCCGCCAAAAATCCGGCTTTCCCTGCTTTTGGCTTCCTGTTCCCTGCGGTAAATGGAGTCCAGGCGGGAGCCTTCCAGCTTGCCTTCCTCCAGCATGGAAAAAGCTTTGTCAAACTCGTTGGCGTATACTTCCAGGTAAAATTTTTCCACGGGATCCAGATCGGTATAGTGCTTCAATTCACCGGCCAGCGTGGTGGTAAAATCATTAAAGCCGTTGTGGGTTTCGTAATACTCCCATGCCTGGTAATCAAAGTAAAAATGCTGATAGGTAGCCTCTTCAATTTTTTTGCGGTAATCATTGATCATCTGCCAGTAGTTTTCCGGGTACCAGCCCTCATGGAAAGTGTTGTTCTCAATTTTTTGAAGGGTTTTAAAGCGGAAGATGGGTTCGGTGGTGCCGCAGCTGGTTTCCCAGAAATAGACCAGGGCCTCCAGGGTGTCGGTTTCCCGCAGATGATAATAATCAGGGATCAGGCTGGTGGCACTGAATGCCAAATCATGGCAGGAAATGTGCCTTTCCCTTACCAGGGCTTCCACATCTATATCCTGGGGAAAAGCCTGCCACATCCCACCAAAAATAAACAAAAGGGCAAAAATGAGTTTCCGGGAGAACTTTTGCCCAGTGGTTTTGAAAAGATAAAAAAAACGAGCACTTTTCATGGGAACGAGCGGTACTTTATACTGCAAAACTAACAAAAAACGAGCCATGCGTCTCCAATACCGGGTCGGGTTTTTCAGCGGCAGCCTGCGCAGGGCTTTTATTTTATGCCCGCTATCGGCGCAATTCAAAGGAAATTTTGCGTAATTTAACAAAAACTTTGTCAGCCTTATGCATGTTTTTTGATAAAAAATCTTTTTCTTTACAGATTGAAATATACACCTAAAAGAACCCCATGAAACATATATTTTTTGCTTTGTTTGTTCTTGTCTTTGCCGGATGCAGTGGCCCTGTAGCCGATCATGTACTCATTTCAGGACAGGTTGAGAACCCCTCCCGTCAGGAGGTAGAGATTTTTTATGTCAAAGAATTTGTGACCAATGCAAGGGAAGAAGTGAAGGTTTCCCTGGATGG
>SKVW01000247.1 GCA_007129255.1 Bacteroidales bacterium | reverse complement strand
TGGAACGGACGCCGAAGGGCTTTCATCTGGATTGGCGGGGTGCTTGCCGCTCTGGGCCTGCTTGCCTTGCCCAATATTGGAGTCATACAGGCATCCATGGGCCTGGAAGGCGTCCTTGGGGTAGCCATTGTGGTGTCCCTTACCATTGACCTGGCCATCAACGTTAGCTTTAATCCTACCCGGGCGATCATAGCCGACGTAACCCCTGAAGGAAGACCAAGGACCAAAGGTTATACCTGGATGCAAACCGTATCGGGCTCATTTGGTGTACTGGCCTATCTTATTGGTGCGGTATGGGATAATTATGTGCTGATTTATTTTGGCGTGGTCCTCGTATTTTTGTTTTCTATTCTGCCTCCCTTTTTTATCAAAGAACCGCGCAAGCTGGGATATTACGGAAAAGATGATGATAAAGGGGCTCCTGACCCGGATGAAGAAATAGAAAAACCCAGAGGAAACGAGGCTTCCCTGGTGGAGATCATGAAAACCATACTTCCGTTATGGGGGTTTCTACTTTATGCTGTTTATGGAATTCTTGCCCGCTTTGGTGCCATTCCAAGGATCCCCAATTATGGGTTTGAAATTTTTTGCCTGGTGTTGACCTTTGCCCTGATGTTTTATACCCTTACCCGCAAAGAAGACGGGATTTCCAAAGAGAAAGACGGGCTTACGGGTTTCAGAAAAGTGCTGGCAGCTCATGCCTTTACCTGGGTGGGTGTTCAAACCATGTTTATTTACATGTTTGCATTTGTAAGGTACCGTGTACCCGAACTGGCTGATGTGGACATGGATCCGGCCCTTGTAGCTCCCCTTGAAAACGGAGAATTGGATCCGGACCGGGCAGATGCAATCGATGATACCATCGGTCGAATTGTAAACTGGAGTTTCTTTTCCCTTAACCTGGTAGCTGCCATCATCCCGGTGTTGATCCTTGAACCTCTTGCCGCCAAGTTCGGCAGGGTAAAAACCCATACTTTCAGCATTGCCATCATGGCCTTTGGCTATTTAAGCGTGTTGTATTTTGGCTATAGCCCCATCATTATTTATTTGCTGATGGCCATTGTTGGGATCGGATGGGCAGCGACCATCAGTCTGCCTTTTGCCATCATGTCCCAGAAAATTCCCCAATCCAGGATGGGGTTGTATATGGGATTGTTTAATCTTTCTGTGGTTTTGCCACAGTTTGTTTCCAGCTTTGGAATAGGGGAGGTTGTAGATGATGCAGAAAACAAAAGCCTAATTTTTATCATTTGTGCCGTAACGGTAGCCATTTCTGCCATTGCCTGGGCGATGGTTAAAGAGCCCAAAGATGTCTTTACGGAGAACCCTGTTGTGGCCGAACAGGGTGATAAAGACGATGTCTGATACTCCTTTTTTCGAAAAAAGAAAGACTAATTAACATTACATTAAGAATAAAAAAAAAGCCGTGCGGAAAGTTTCCGCACGGCTTTTTTGGGGATAAATTATTTTTATTCCACAAAGCTAACCCATCCATGGGTATCAGGTTCTTCACCGTATTGAATGGCCTGTAGTTTTTTGAACAGTTTGGTGGACATGGGGCCTGCTTTGCCTTCTTTGCAGTATTGATAGGTTTTTCCGCTTTCCCTTTCCACGATGGTCCCAATGGGTGAGATAATGGCTGCGGTGCCACAGGCACCCACTTCTTCAAAGGTTTCAAGTTCTTCCACGGGTACCTGCCTGCGTTCTACCTTCATCCCCAGGTCTTCTGCCAGTTGCATCAGGCTCATATTGGTAATGGATGGCAGAATGGAAGAGGATTTGGGCGTAATGTAAGTGTTGTCTTTAATTCCGAAGAAGTTGGCCGGTCCTGCTTCGTCAATGTATTTTTTGTCTTTGGCTTCCAGGAAGATCACTGAGGCATAACCTTCTTTTTTTGCCCTTTCAGAAGCCTGCAGGCTTCCTGCATAGTTTCCGCCAACTTTGATATGACCTGTACCGAGGGGAGCAGCCCGGTCGAAGTCACGCACAATTTGCATTTTTACCGGGTTAAACCCTTCTTTGAAATAGGGCCCAACGGGTCCTACAAACACCATAAACAAATATTCTTTAGCCGGATTAACACCTACCTGTACACCTGTACCAATCAGCAGCGGCCTGATGTAAAGGGCTGCTCCATACCCATAAGGAGGAACGAAGCGCTCATTTAATTTAACGGCTTTGGAAACCATCTGATGAAAAAGTTCTTCCGGCACAGGCGCCATCAGAATGCCGTCGGCAGATTTGCGCATCCTTTTGGCGTTTTGCTCCCAGCGGAAAAGCCTGACCTTATCGTCTTTGCCGCGATAAGCTTTCATGCCTTCAAAGGCTTCCTGCCCGTAATGCAAACAGGTTGCCGCCATGTGAATGTTAATTTGCTCTGAAGAAGAAACCTCTATTTCTCCCCATTTCCCGTCACGGTAATAGCAGCGTACGTTGTAATCTGTTTTAAAATATCCAAACGGGAGCTTTCCCCAATCTATGTTTTGCATAACTGTATAGTTTTTATTTAGAATAAATAGGCATTTGCTGCTAAATTATAATAATATTTTAAATCCTGCCATGTTTTTACGCAATATTTTCACGGCCAAAAAACTTCCAGATATCTAAGTTTACTATTGATTTGCCGTTCCGGGGTGACGGGTAATTGCATCCATTAACAGAACCATTTTGTTGCGCATGGAAGCGGGGCTGCCATGATAGTCATTGATTATAAAAGCAAAAACGGCGGTGTTTCCGTTGGCTAAGGACGTATAGCCTGCATACGCCCTTACATTGCTTAAAAAACCGCTTTTTGCTCTTAATACCCCTTCGGAAGGGGTTCCCCTGAACTGCCTGGCGATGGATCCGCTATACCCTGCCTTTGGCAGGCTTTTGTGCAGAGGTTCAAATTCGGAACTTTCCGCCACAAATGCCAGGATTTGCCCGAGATGTTTTACAGTTAACCTGTTGGAAGGGGATAAGCCGCTGCCGTCATGCAGTTTAATGCCATTCCATTCCAGCCCTTTTTCTTCCCAGAATTCTTTTACTGCTTCCAGGCCTGCTTCGAGGGTTCCTTCTCCGTTGATTTGGTAACCTATGGTTTTAACCAGATTTTCAGCGTAGGTATTCACGCTGATCATATTTGTGCGTTCCACAATTTCAGAAAGGGGAGGGGAGTTCCAGACGGCAATCAGTTTTCTGTCATTTGAAGTGGCAATGTTGCTTATTTTTGCCGTGCGCATGGAAAAAGGTTTTCCTTTAACTTCGATGCGGTTACCGGCGAGATGATCTTTCAGGGCATGGGCAAAGAAAAGGGGAGGGTCAGGCAAAGATCCCCTCACCGGAAAGTCCCTGCTTCCTAAAGGAACGGTTCCGGTTAAGATGCGCTCGTCCTGAAAAGGGGCTCCGAAAATATACACCTGGTCTCCTGAACTCCGGGGCCCGGTGGTGACCTGGTTTACAAACCTCATTTGAGGAACCACCGGCTCAGTACGCATTACTTTTGCAGGAGAACCTTCGGATGGGCCGGCCTCAAAAAACACCGTGTATTCATTTTCGTTTAGGGTAAGCCCGCTGGATCCGGCACCAAAGTAATTTCCGATGTCTTCCCAGAGCCACTTGCGGGGCACCATTTCATCATCAAAAACGGTTTCATCTGCAATGATGTGCCCGGAAATACTTTTAATGCCCATCTCTTTCAGGGCATCGGTAAAAAAAGCCAGAACCTTAGGAAGGGCAAGCGAGTCACTCATGGCAGCAGAGCCAAAGGTAGGGTCACCACTACCTTTTATGTAAAGATTTCCCCTGAGGACCCCTTTGCGATCCACTTCGCCCGAATATTCCAAAAAGGTTTGATACTTAAAATCTTTGCCAAACATCAAAAGCGCAGTAGCCGTTGGAATGATTTTCTGCGTGGAAGCGGGCACCACCGAAAGGTTTTCGTTCACAGAAGCAAGGGGTTGCTCCGTATTCACCTCTTTTATCCAAAGACCCCAGCTGGCATTTTTCATTTCCGGATCGTCCCTTAGAGATTGGATCTGCCGGTTCAGTGCGTTTGAGGAAGAGACATAATTTTGTGCCTTAACGCCAATATTCAAACACACGAGGATAAAGAAGTATATAACCCCCTGATAAAGGCTTTTTAACATAAATAAAATATTTGGTTATCGTCCGAATACGGAAATGTTGAAATAATTCCTGGGATTTTTCTTCATGTCCTCCAGAAGCAGATCCAGCTGTTTTGAGGAGGATTCCAGGTTTTTATAGAGTTCATCATCGTTCAGCAGCATACCCATGGAGCCTTCACCTTTTTCAATTTTTTCCATGATCTCTGAAAAGGACTGAAGGGTCTTGCCTGCATCGTTCATGGTACGGGCGATATCTGCAGTGGCCAGGGAATCGCTGATGTCGGCAAAATTGCCAAGAGTTCGGCTGATGGCCTCATTGTTATTTCTCAGGTTGGCAGAAATGGATTCAGCATTTTCCATAATGCTGGCCAGCCGCCGGGCCTGTTCCTCAATGGTATCATCTACCGTTTCGGAAGTTTTTTCCAGGTTGGCCAGGATATCCCGTATACTGCTGATGCTGCCGGTGATGTCTTTTTGCGTTTCTTCGCTAAGAACAAACAGGATTACCTCCAGCACTGTGTCTAATTGTACCAGGATGTTTTCGGTCTGTTTGGTGAGAGGCAGTATTTGCCTGCTCACCTCTTCCTGCAGGGTAGCCTGCACAGTACCTGACAGGGTATCTCCACTGCTGATGGGGGTCGGAGAATCTCCCCGGGAGATCACTATTTCCCGGCCACCCAGTAAATCTGCCCCGGCAAGTTTTGCAATGGAATTGTCAGGTATGTCAATTTCCCGGGTAACCATGCATTCTACAACAACCCTTCCGGAGCGGTCAGGGTGGAAGAATATCCTGTCCACCTGCCCCATTTTTACCCCGTTTATGGTTACCGGGTGGGATTCAATAAGGCCGTTAACCTGCTCATAAACCACAAAAAAGGTCAACTGCCGGGCAAACAGATCACGGCCTTTGAGATAATTGATTCCCCAAATGAAAATAAGAAGGGTGATTGCACCCAATATGCCCAATTTAACTTCTCGTTTTATCTTCAACTTTAAATTTTTTTAATAAAAAATCAGGGATTATTATCTGTTTCTTTTAACAGGCGAATGGCTTCTGCTGCAGAAATTCTCTCTTCTTCAAGAAAAGCGACCACAAAAGCATCTTTAAAACCATTTTGCTGCACTCTAGCCTGCATCTCTGCAGCTTTTTCCAGGGTGGGTTCATTGCCAACGGTATACTTATAAAGGCCTTCATGAAAATAGTAATCCACATTTTCCAGCCCGTTAAATTCGGGGGCATCCAGCGGTCTTTTTTCGCTGGTGGAGGTAAACTGAACCCTGAAAGAGATTTTGGTCCCATTTTGGGAGGGTGATGACTCAATGGAGGAGTCTTGATTTGAAACGCCTTGGGATTGTTCTGAGGGAGCATTAACCTCTTTTTCATAAAGGTTGGACATTGAGCGGGATTGACCGTTTGCCGTCAGGCTTTGTAAGCGTGCCCCGGCTAACCCGTCCTGGTATTCCTTGTAATCGCGGAAAGCACGGTAAATGGCGGAAGCAATATGGGCTTGCCCCGTTTCACTCATCAGGTATTCTTCTTCCCGGGAATTGCTTAAAAAGCCTGCCTCAACCAGAATACCCGGCATGGTTACCTGGTAGAGGATCAGAAAACCGGCTTGCTTGACCCCGCGATCCGGGCGGCGGGCCCTTTCTCTGAACTGCTCCTGGACCATGGAAGCCATGGAAAGACTTTGCTCCAGGTAAGCATTCTGGTAAAGGGTAAAGATAATATGGGCTTCGGGCGAATTGGGGTCAAAACCGTCATAGGTCTCTTCATAATCATCTTCGTAAAGGATGGCCGCATTTTCTTTTTTGGCCACTTCCAGGTTGGCCTGGGTGCGGTGCAGCCCCATTACAAAGGTTTCCGCACCGTGAGCACGGGGTGATCGACTGCTGTTGCAATGAACGGAAATAAACAAATCGGCCTGATTTTCATTGGCAATTTGTGCCCTGCGGTAGAGCTCTACAAATTCATCGGTTTCCCGGGTGAAGATCACTTCCACATCCTCCATGTTCTCCCTGATGTATTGGCCAAGTTTCAAGGAAATGGCCAGGGTAATATCTTTTTCTTTGGCGCGCCTTCCAACGGCACCCGGGTCGCGCCCTCCATGGCCGGGATCAATTACCACGGTATTGACGAACCCCTTGCGATCTGCCAGTAAGCAAAGGGGAATGCTTAACAAAAGGCTTGCAATACCAAAAATTAATATAAAACGTTTCACTTAATAATAAGCTATTTTTTAATTAGTTTTGCCGTGTTTTCCTTTGCTGATAATACGAAAACTATCCATTCTTATTATAAGAATTATACAAAAATAACACTAAATAAATTGCATACAAGCTTAGGATTTAAGTTTTTTATCCTGTTTTTAGCAATTTCCAGTTTTGTAAGGCTGGCATACGGGCAGGGTATATCCTCCCCGGATAGCCGGCAGCATGCTGGGCAAGACACCCTTTTTTTGCCTGCTGAGCAGGAAAGCCGGGCTTTCCCGGCTGATACCCTGGTTTCTCCCGACGAATTCCAGCCAGCAGTTGTCCTTCCGGACACACTCCCTGGTGATACCATTGCAGAGCCCGAAAGGTATACCGGCACGGGAGTGATCCTGGATGCAAAAGTGGAATATTCTGCCCAGGATTCCATTTTTTTTGACATGCGAAACCGGAAGGTTTTTTTATACGGAGAGGCTGACCTGAAATATGAAGACATTCACCTTGAAGCGGATTTTGTTGAAATAGATTTTCGGAAAAATGAACTTTTTGCCAAAGGTCTCCCTGATTCACTTGGGGTTGTAAGGGGAAATCCGGTTTTTACCGAAGGCCCCCAGAGCTTTAAATCAGAAGAACTAAGATACAACTTCGATACCCAAAGAGGACGCACCACCAATGTGATGACAGAAGAAGCAGATGGATATGTGCATGGTGAGGTGGTAAAAATGCAGGACAACAAAATTGTGCATGTTGCTGAAGGAAAATATACTACCTGCGATAATCCTGAACCGCATTTCCATATCGGGTTCAGAAAAGCCAAGATCATCCCGGATGACAAAATTGTAACGAGTTTTGCTTTTCTGGTGATACGGGATGTGCCCACGCCCTTGTTTGTGCCTTTTGGTTTTTTCCCCAATACCAGGGGGCAGGCATCCGGAATTTTGGTTCCTTCATACGGAGAGAGTTCCAACCGGGGATTTTATCTTGAAAATGGGGGTTTTTACTGGGGTATCAATGACTATATAGATCTTTCACTCAGGGGTGATATTTACAGCCGCGGGAGCTGGGCTGCCCGGCTGGGTTCAGATTACCGGGTGAGATACCGTTACAGTGGCTCTCTTAACCTGACCTATGCGGTGAATGTCTTTGGAGAACCAAATTTACCTGATTATCAGCGCAATCGAGATTTCCGGGTGGTATGGAACCATAATCAGGATCCAAAAGCACGTCCCAACAGCACTTTCCGGGCCAATGTCAATGCAGGTAGTTCTGAATCAACACGCTTTAACCCGGTATCTGATGAGGAGTACCTTTCCAACACCTTTTCTTCCAATGTTTCCTATTCAGCTAACTGGGCCAACCGGTATAATTTTTCTGCCAACCTTAGACACAGCCAAAACACAATAAACCAATCTGTTGATCTTACATTACCTGAGGTGGCTTTCAGTGTGGCAAGGTTTCATCCTTTCAGAAGAGGCCAGGCCACAGGTTCTTCCCGCTGGTATGAAGACATTAATATGTCGTATACCATGAATGCCCGCAATGAATTACGCACGGTTGATACCCTGTTGTTTACACCTGATGTGTGGTCGGAGTTCCGACACGGGATCAACCACAGAATTCCTATTTCGCATTCGATGCAGTTGCTGAACCATTTTAATGTGAGCACCAGCTTTAATTATAATGAAAGCTGGTATTTCAATACCATTCGGCGCGAGTGGGAGTGGGATAATCCTGATTTAAATGCAATCGGGCCTGATGCCTCAGGCAGGGTGGTGACGGATACCGTACCCGGTTTCAGGGCTGCCCGTGATTTTAATTTCAGCACAGGGATCAGCACCCGGCTTTACGGGATGATGCAATTTCGCAGGGGGCCTTTAACGGCGATGCGCCATGTTATGACACCCAGTGTTAATTTTAGCTATCGCCCTGATTTTGCCGATCCTTTCTGGAATTATTATCAAACCTACTATGACTACCATCAGGACAGGGAAGTACAATATTCTGTTTTTGAAGGAAGCATTTACCGGGGTCCCCAGGCCAACCGCTCCGGAATGCTGAACTTTTCCCTTACCAACAATCTGGAAATCAAATTACGCAACCGCAAGGATCCGGATGCGGAGCCCCGTAAAATTGCCCTGATCGATAATTTTACTGTTTCGGGGGGCTATGACTTTATTCCCGACTCCCTGAATTGGTCGGATATTCGCCTGAGCGGAACCACCCGGGTTTTCGGAAATTTTGATATCAGGTATTCCAGCAGCTGGACCCCATATGCCCGGGATGCATCGGGTAATTATATTGATCAATTATTGTGGGACAGTGATGGCCGTTTGATGCAACTAAACAATACCAGCTGGAACCTGAGTTTTAATTACAGCCTGAGCTCAGACGGGGGAGGGAGAGGATCCGGTGGTGGGCTTCAACGTCCGGGAATGAATGGGCAAAACGGAATGTCGCCCCACGAAAATGGCTTGGATGGTTTTGATCAGGAAGGGAATGGCCTTCCTCCTGAAACAGAGGAAGTTCCTATGGCCGCCCCTTTAGAAGGGATTGATTACTCGGTTCCATGGTCCTTGCGCTTTTCGTATACCTTTAATTACAATTCGCGCTACCGTCATGTTGAAGAGGAGTTTGACCGCTCCTATGTCCAAAATCTCTCTTTTTCGGGTGATGTAAGCCTGACCCCCAATTGGCGTATTGGCTTCCGGTCAGGGTATGATTTTGAAAGAAATGAGATCACCTATACCTCGGTGAATCTTTATCGCGATCTGCATTGCTGGGAAATGACCCTGAACTGGATCCCCTTTGGGTTCCGTAAAAGTTATAACCTGACCATCAGGGTTAAATCTTCTGTATTGCAGGATCTTAAACTGACGCGCCGCACCCATCACCTTGACCGGCCCTTTAACTAAAAACTTACTTAAGACCCTTTTTATAAAGGAAAGGGAATGTTTTCTTCCCGGCAAATTTCCTCGAGTTGATTTTTGACTTTATCCAGCAGTGAAATTCCGCTGATTTTATTTCTTTCTTCTGCCTTTCTTTCCGGATCTCCGGGCACAAGAACCGCGGGCTGCCCTTTGGCTGGTTTTGCCTGCCGGAAAGTTTGGATCCAATGGTCCATATCGGTTTTGAACCGGGTTGAAGGTTGAAAGGCATCAATGCGCAAGGCACCGAAAAAGTGGCCGGTTCCTTTTCCGGGCAGGTTGGGTTTCAGGGGAAGGTAGGCCACCGAGGGGGGGACGAAAGGACCAAAATTTGCCCCCGAAAGCACTGCTGAGAGAATATCCACCACCGAAGCCATGCAATAGCCTTTGTGGCTGCCGTGTTCTCTGCTGCTCCCCAAAGGCAGGATGGCCCCGCCCCGGGTAAGTATCGAAGGGTCGGTGCAGGGATTTCCTTCCTGATCCTGGACAAACCCTTCTTTTATGGTAAGCCCTTTTTTATGTAATACATCCAGTTTTCCCCTGGCGATGGAGGAAGTGGCAAAATCTGCAACCATTGGGGGCTCCTTGTCAGCAGGAACTGCAACAGCCAGCGGGTTGGTGCCCAAAAGCCTGTCCGATGAAAAGGTTGGAGCCACCAGTGGATTGGCGTTGGTCATACAAATACCGACCATGTCCTTTTTCAGGGCCATCATGGCATAGTATCCTGCAATGCCGAAATGATTGGAGTTTTGCACTGCCACCCATCCGCTTCCGGCTTTTGCTGCTTTTTCCATGGCAAGTTCCATGGCTTTAACCGAAACCACCATGCCCAGGCCGTTATCTCCGTCTACCAAAGCGGTGGAGGGGGTTTGATGCAAAACACGGATTCTGGGTTTGGGGTTAATGCGACGGTCTTTCAACATGCGCAGGTAATCGGGCAAGCGTAACAAACCATGGGATGGAATATCCCTTAGTTCCGCGGCAATGAGTACCTTGGCAGTGGTTCTGGCTTCCGGCCCGGGAACCTGTTGTTTCTTCAACAGCTCTTCAATCAGATGGGTTAACCGTTCTGGAGGATACATGCTTTTTGAGGCAAAATTAACAGGAAAAAGTTAGCCTTTTACCATGTTGAGTAAAAGTTTATAACCGGTAACCCCCAAAAGCAGGGAGTATTTTATGTATGGGTGGCAATAGTGATTGTTTAATTTATTATTGGTGGTTTAAAAAAAAAGTTGAATATTTGCAAGGAATTTTGAGCCAGGGAAAAGGCTCAGGAATACACTGTTATTCTTGCAATTGTTTTTCTTCTGCTCTTCATTCATTTTTTGTTATATTATTTTACCTTTGCATATTCATCAAAAAAAATCAAAACGAATAATATGAAAACTGCGATTCAAATCGGCCTGGCCATTATCATAGTGGCATTGGTGTATTTTATTTATGACAGTATCATGGAGCCTGTGCGGTTCAGGCAGGAAGTGGTTCAACGGGAGGCCAGGATTATTGACCGACTGAAAGATATTCGCCAGGTTCAGTTGGCGCATCGCTCACGTTATCAAAGATTCACCGGCGACCTGGATTCACTTGTTGCTTTTGTAAAAAATGATTCTTTGCCAGTGGTCCGTGCTATTGGAACGGTCCCGGATACTTTGACCGAAAGGGAGGCTGTAAGGCTGGGTATTGTTGAAAGGGATACGATTTGGAGAAAAGCTGTGGACAGTCTTTTACGCCGGGCAACTTATCCTGTAGACTCTCTTCCTTATGTACCTTTTAGCGAAGGCAAGCGATTTACCATGGAGGCCGAGAAAATTGAGCGGGGTTTGGTAGAGCTTCCCGTTTTTCATGCCTTTACCGTTCCCGAACATTATCTTCACGATCTTGATGAATGGAGAGTTTATTACACCCGCATGGAGGGATTGAGGGTTGGTTCCCTGCATGAACCGTCTACCGACGGTAACTGGGAGTAAAATTTAATTTGGAATATGGCTGGACCTGTAAGTAAAACAATAAGTATTGTTGACAAAGACTTTTCTTCCGGGTCGCAAACCAAAAAGATACTATCCATCGAGCTTGGGCTCGATGGATTTTCTTTTACAATACTGGACGTGCTGGAGTTTAAATACCAGGTACTGGAATCTTACCAATGGACAGAGGGTAGTTCCTGGGAGAATATTTGCGGATTACTGGAAAGCATAATTAAAGCAAACCCCGTACTCACAGAAAATTTTGAGCGGGTGAATATTGCCTATTTTTCACCTCAGCTTAACCTTGTGCCATTCGAAGTTTTTCAGCATTTACATAAAGACGCCTATCATGATTTTGTGGCCGCTACGCCACCGGCTCACGATGTTATAACTGACCGGCTCAACAACCTGAAAGCCTATGGGGTTTATTCGTTTCCCGGGGTACTTCAAAAAAAATTGAATTATTATTTCCCATCTCATCGAATTCGTCATTCGGGCAGTGTGCTCATTGAATCCCTGCTGGCAGCTGCAAAACTCAGGGAGTGGGAAGCCGACATTGTGCTTCAGATCCGCCCCGATCATGTGGAAATCATTCTTATGGATAAGCAGCAGCTGATATTTTATAATGCTTTCAGGTATCAAACTTTAGATGATCTGATGTATTACCTGTTTTTTGTGCTGGAAAAGTTTAATCTGGAAGCCTCGGGGATGCGTGCCATGCTGATTGGCGAAGTTAGTCTTGATTCGGAACTTTACAGGATGTTATCCGCCTATTTTCGTGAGTCCGGTTTTATGCCCCGCAGTGATTTCTATAAATACAGCCGGGAATTTGAAAGCATTCCGCACCATTTTTTTTACAATCTTTTAAATCTGAACTCTTGCGGATAATCGGAGGGGCCCATAAACGCAGACTTCTGAAGGTCCCTTCCGGCCTTCCGGTGCGCCCCACCACGGATATGGCTAAGGAAGCCCTGTTTAATGTGTTGAACAACCATTTTGATTTTGAAGCCATAAGGGTAATCGATTTGTTTTCCGGTACCGGAAACATTGCCATTGAATTTGCCTCCAGGGGTTCATTGGAAGTGGTGGCGGTGGAAAAGCATCCCAGATGCATCGATTTTATCAGGAAAGTAATTCAGGAACTTTCCCTTGATAACCTGCGTATTGTCAGGGCTGATGCTTTTCGTTTCCTGGGATTTTGTAAAGGTGGCTTTGACATTATCTTTGCCGATCCCCCTTACGATATGGAAAGTATTGAAAGAATTCCCGGGATGGTTTTTGAAAAAAACCTGCTTGCACCCAGGGGATGGCTTATCGTGGAACATTCCGCTGCTTCCCGGTTCAGAAACCATCCCAATCTGATTGAGGAAAGGAAATACGGCAAAGTCAATTTTAGTTTTTTCGCCCATAAAAACAATGGTTAGCTTTTGAAAAAATGCTAATTTTAAAAATCTTAAAAGGCCTTTTATGAAGAGAGTTGCAATGTTTCCCGGTTCATTTGATCCTATTACAAAAGGGCATCAGTCCATTGTATTGCGTGCCCTTCCTCTTTTTGAAAAAATTATCCTGGCCATTGGCATCAATGTGGAAAAAGAGGGGTTTTTTCCCCTTGAGTTGCGAAAAAAATGGCTGGCGGAAGTCTTTAAAGCCTATCCCCAGATAGAAGTGACCACTTACGAGGGATTAACCGTGGAGTTTTGCAAAAAGCTGGAAGTAAATTACATCTTAAGAGGATTAAGAACGTCAGCTGATTTTGAGTTTGAAAGGAGCATCGGGCAAATGAATAAAAAAATGCTACCTGACCTGGAAACGGTTTTTTTACTTACCACCCCCGAACATACTGCTTTGAATTCTTCCATCGTCCGGGACATCATACGCAATGGAGGAGATGCCTCACCATTTGTCCCCGAAGAAATTAACCTGAAAGAAGCTCCCGACTTGTAACATTTTGAGATCTCTTTCGTTACTTATTACAGTAAATTTATTTGATTAACATACAAGGGTGATTGTACTTTTTTGTCAATATGAAAGGCATTCTGTTTTTTTTAATTAGTTTGTTTTGGCTTACTGCCTTTGCACTTGATCAGCAGGTTACCATACAGGGAACTTTCATTGGAGCTGAAGGAGAAACCATTCGCCTGATGGAAACCAAGGACTATATCAGCAATCAGAAAAGAGAAATAGATGCCTGCCGGATCGACGAAGACGGCAATTTCTCTTTTTCCTTTCGCCTTATTGAGCCACAGGCTTTGTTTTTTCGTATTTTTCATGGCACCAACAGCTTTTTTGCAGAACCCGGAAAAAGTTACCTGGTGGAGTTTGAGTCGATAGATCCTGAAAATGAGGTGGAAGGCAGGGATTTCTATCCTTTTAACCGGTATTATGGATTCGAAATCAGGCAGCAGAATGATGACCAGGATCTGAATAAGCTTATCAACAATTTTGATAACATGGTGTTTGATTTTGTTGAGGAAAATGTCAGCAGGCAATTCAGGGTTAACCACCGTCATTCACTTGATAATTTTCGGCTTTTTACCGATTCTTTATTTAGGGATGTTGACCATGACTTTTTCCGGGATTATTACGACTATTCCTTCGCAAACTTATACAGGACGTTGAATACACGGCAGTTTCAATGGCTTGCCGATTCTTTTTTGCTGGACCGCCCTGTTCTTCATCAGAATCCAGCCTATATGGATTTCCTTTCCAGGATGTTCAATACTTTTATTTTTGCTGCTAGTCCGCATTTGAGCATGAACGATCTTGAAATTTGTGTAAACCGGCATAACAGTTACCATGCATTGATGGACTCTCTTGGAAAAGAGCCTGTTTTGCGCAATGAACTTTTCCGGGAACTGGTTATGATTGACGGTTTAAAAAAGATGTATGATCATCCGGACTTCAGGCGGTCTCATGTAGTCAATATTTTGGAGATCGTAAAATACAACAGCAAATTTCCCGAACATCGTAAAATTGCCGCTAACGTTCTTCAAAATCTTCAGCAATTGAGAAGGGGGCATCCAGCCCCTTCATTGGAAGTTTTTGATTCCTCCGGAAACCGGGTAACCCTGGAGTCTTTTCATGGAAAGTATGTCTTCTTGTTTTTCTGGGCCACCTGGTGCCAAAGTTGTATAGCGGAGCTAGGGCCTATGACCGACATGGCCGGGGAGTTTGATGAACAGGTTGAGTTTGTAGGAATTTTTGTGGATCAGGATCCGGAAGCTGCAAAGGTGTTTACCCATAACGAGGAACTGGACCTTTCCCTTTTTCATTTTAACAACAACCACCGCATGCTGGATCGCTTTGACCTGAAAAGTGTGCCCGCCTACATGGTTATTGACCCGGAAGGTAAAATCTTGCGCAATCCTTTTCCATCCCCAAGCGATGCGGGAAAACAAAGACTCAGAAGCCTGATCCGCTAATTGCGGGAATTGGTTTTTTTGAACCTGTTACCCTCCGTAAACTAAAGGATAGCAGGGTGAATTTTGCCATATCAAAGGATGCACATCCTTATTTAATTTTTATTGGAACTTTTCGAAAAGCTGCTGATCAGATCTTTTAAAGACTGGTAAGTGTTATCCAAAACTGAGTTGAGCTCATATGGACTTTTCCATTCTACTTTTTCTATATACTCCTCTGTCTGAGGCCTGGTTTGCTGCCAGCGACCGGCAGACATCTCAAACCAGTGGGTTTTTTTCAGCGCCCAGTGACCATCCCTGATGGGGTAAACGTGAAAAGTGGGATGCAACTCCTGAATGATCCTTAACTTGCTTACACCACATTCTTCCTCAACTTCCCGTATGGCAGTTTGTTCAGGATATTCTCCCCGGTCGGTCTTGCCTTTGGGCAAATCCCATTTCCCAAGCCGGAAAATAAAAAGCAGGTCACCCATGGGATTTTTAACCACGCCTCCGGCGGCTTCCAGATAACGAAAATTAAGGGAAAAGGCCCTGAAGGTTCGTCCCGGATCATCAGAAACCAATCCGAGAACATCCTGATTCTTTTGGGTGATAAAACGATAAAAAACCTCCCATAGATCTTTACTATCTCCGGGTTTGATCTTAACGACCTCAAAAGGGTAACCGGTCTTATTTTCTGGTAAGAATCTTATTTCCTTGCTTTTGTAATAGACCTTGTACATGAGTTTGTTTTTTCGCAGTGGACGGGAAAAATTTTACTTAGCTTTGTGGCGTAAAAAAAACGACCAAAAACACAAAATGGAACAGGAAAAAAAGACCGCCCTGGAAATCGCAGGTTTGTTATTGCAAATTAACGCAATAAAATTGAATAGTAAAACTCCTTTTACCTGGGCTTCGGGCCTTCGCTCTCCGATTTATTGCGATAACCGCCAAATACTTTCCTATCCGGCGGTTCGCCGTGAGGTCAGTGAGGGGCTTGCCATTCTGGTAAAGAAGCATTTTCCGGAAGCAGAAGTGATTGCAGGAGTTGCCACAGGGGCCATTGCCCATGGGATATTGGTGGCAGAGCGCCTCGATCTTCCTTTTGTTTACGTCAGGAGCTCTCCCAAGGGTCACGGAATGGGTAACCAGGTTGAAGGGAAAATCATGCCGGGGAAAAAAACGGTGGTTATTGAAGATCTCATTTCTACTGCCAAAAGCAGTATGGCTGCTGTAAATGCCCTAAGGGAAGAGGGCTTTAACGTACTGGGAATGGCTGCCATCTTTTCATACCAGATGGAAGCTGCCGAAAAAAACCTGAAAAAACATCATTGTTCTGCCTTTACCCTGAGCAATTACCAAATGTTACTGGAAAAAGCCACCTTGGAAAATATTATTGATAACGGAGAATTAAATCTATTGAAAAGTTGGCGGAAGGACCCGGAAAACTGGGCCTAATAATAAATATGACCCTATAATCTTAAAAATATGACCACCTTTGAAAGTGAATCCGTAGAAGTAGGTGCCGGTTGTGAAGAAGTTTATTCCTTCCTCAGTGATTTCCGGAACTTTAAGGAACTAATGCCCCCGCAGATTATCAACTGGAAAGCCGATGAGGAAAGCTGCTCTTTTACAATACAAGGCATGGCTGATCTTTCCATGCGCATTGCTTCCAAAAGTCCCGGCAACAATATCCATATTGTATCCGAAGGAAAAAACCCGGTGGATTATACCCTGGATTGTTTTTTTAAAAAAGCCTCATCAGGTAGCTGCCGGGTTTCTATTGTGTTCGATGCCGACCTGAACCCATTTATGAAAATGATGGCCGGAAAGCCACTGCAAAATTTTGTAAACATGCTGGGGGAAAAATTGCTTGAGGTTTTTCCGAAAAACTAGCTCAATACAGAAACCTGACTTCTTTCAGGTCATATTCCTTTTGTTTTCTCCTGGAGTCGGTAAGGACTAACTTACCGTAAGGCGTAACACCCTCAATGATGGCGTCAAAAATTTTACCTTTGCTTTCAAAAGGGATGGTTTGTCCAAATCCATAAAGCGCATTGAGGTATTCCTCATCCAGTTGGCTTGCACCGTTATTTTGCAAAAGGGTATACTTGTTTTCAATGGATTGGCAAAGTTTTTTAAGGCATTTTTCCAGATCGTGGTAATGGCCTGTTGCCAGTGCAAGAGATACCGGATTGGGAATATCCCGGCTAAAAGTTTCCTGATTTACGTTGAGACCGATCCCTGCCACCGCCCATTCAAAGCGATTTCCCATAATGCGTGTTTCAATCAAAATGCCGGCAACTTTCCGGTTTTCAATATAAATATCGTTAGGCCATTTAACATATACCCGCTGAAGGCCGGTAATTGATTTTACGGCCTCGCAAATGGCAAGAGATATGGCTTTTGTTAATAAAAACTGTCTTGCGGGTTCTAGGAAATCCGGTTTCAGGATTACAGAAAAAGTCAGGTTGAGGCCTGCTTCACTCTCCCAGGTGGTTTCTCCCATTCCCCTTCCTTTGGATTGAAGGGCTGTCTTTATTACAGCCCCTTCTTTTGCTTTTCCCTCATCCAAAAGCCTCCAGGCGTAAAGGTTGGTAGAGTCGACTTCTGAAAGCGCGAGGGTGGGATCTCCGATTTTCATAATAGCATGGTATTTGATGTTTACCTGCAGGGCGGTGCCCGAAAAAAGTTTGTCTTGCCCGAAGAATTTGAGCCTAAGTTATTGACAAAAATAACAATATAATAAGGAAAACCATTTATTGCTCAATTCGGCAGAACATTATATGCTCAAAAATCGTTAATTTTGCAATTAAATAACAAGCGTTACCGAATGATAAAAACAAAAGCCAAAGACGAAATAAATATTTTAGTTGAATCCATAATAGAAGGAATTCAGAAAAAAAAAGGAAAAGATATTTTAAGTCTCAATCTTGGAAAGATTAATTCCACCGTATGTGATTATTTTATCATTTGTCATGGTACTTCCAATACCCATGTTGATGCCATTGCCCAATCTGTGGAGGAGACCGTAAAAAAGAAATCGGGAAACCTGCCAGCCCGGCGTGAGGGATATACCAATGCCGAATGGATTTTGCTGGATTACCTGGATGTGGTGGTACATATTTTTCAGGAGCCGGTGCGTAATTTTTACCAGATAGAAGACCTGTGGGCTGACGCACCCCTGGAGAAAATAGATAGTTGATAAGGTTATAAATCCCGGTCTGAAAAATGCCCGGGGCAAATAACTTTTTTATACCAATAATTTTAACATAAATGAATACGGAAAAACAAAATAATCCCCGGAAAGATCCCGGCAAAGAAAACCAGGGGCCCGGAAAAGATGACCAAAAGGGTAAAAAAAAGCCCGGGTTTAATTTTTACTGGCTATATGCCATTCTGGCAGTTTTTTTTATTGCTTCCATGTTTTTTAACTGGGGTGAAAGCGGTGTAGAGATCTCACAGATGCGTTTCGAAGATGAAATGCTTTTTGTAGAGGAAAATGACATTGAAAAGCTAAAAATCATCAATGAAGAAACTGTAGAGGTATATATAAAGGAAGATCGCCTGCATAAAGAAAAATATGAAGATGCCAGAACCAGGACCGGGTTTGGTGAAGATACCGGTCCGCATTATGTTTTCCGGATTGCTTCGGTAGAGAACTTTGAGAACATTGTTAGGGAAGCACAGAAAGAACGCCCCCGTGAAGAACGTTTTCCGGTTTATCCTGAAACAAGAAGAGACTGGGGAAGGGATGCCCTCAGCTGGTTATTGCCTATTGGATTGCTTATCGCTTTCTGGATATTTATCATGCGCCGAATGGCCGGAGGAGCCGGTGGAGGCGGACAGATATTTAATGTTGGCAAATCCAAAGCTACCTTATTTGATAAAGATTCCCAGGTGAACATAGATTTTAAAGATGTGGCAGGTTTGGACGAGGCCAAGGTGGAGCTCATGGAAATCGTTGACTTTTTAAAAAACCCTAATAAATATACCGACTTAGGAGGGAAAATTCCCAAAGGAGCCCTGCTGGTAGGCCCCCCCGGCACTGGCAAGACCTTGCTGGCCAAAGCCGTTGCGGGCCAGGCCCAGGTTCCCTTTTTCTCCTTGAGCGGTTCGGACTTTGTAGAAATGTTTGTTGGAGTGGGTGCTTCAAGGGTTCGGGACCTTTTTAAACAAGCCAAGGAAAAAGCGCCATGCATAATTTTTATTGATGAGATCGATGCCATTGGCCGTACCAGGGGTAAAAGTCAGATGACCGGCGGCAATGATGAAAGGGAAAACACCCTCAATCAGTTATTAACCGAAATGGATGGTTTTGGCACCAACGTGGGGGTGATCATTCTTGCAGCCACAAACCGTGCGGATGTGCTTGACCGGGCCTTGATGCGCGCCGGACGCTTTGACCGGCAGATCCAGGTTGAAATGCCCGATTTGGCCGAACGGAAAGAAATTTTTAAGGTGCATATGGCACCCCTGAAGCTGGATAAAGATGTTAACGAAGACTTCCTGGCCAAGCAAACTCCGGGATTTTCAGGTGCTGACATAGCCAATGTGTGTAATGAAGCAGCCCTTATTGCCGCCCGCCGCAGTAAAAAATCCGTGGACCGTAAAGATTTTCTCGACGCGGTGGACCGCATTGTCGGCGGACTGGAAAAAAGAAACAAGATCATCTCTCCCCAGGAGAAAAAAGTAATTGCTTACCACGAATCCGGCCATGCAGCCGTGAGCTGGCTGCTTGAGCATGCCCATCCGCTGGTAAAAGTTACCATTGTGCCCCGGGGGCGGGCTTTGGGTGCAGCCTGGTATCTGCCCGAAGAACGCCAGATCACCACTTACGAGCAAATGTTTGATGAATTGACCTCCACCCTTGGTGGCCGCGCAGCCGAAGAGATCGTATTTGGCAGAATTTCTACCGGTGCCCTTAACGACCTTGAAAAGGTTACCAAGCAGGCTTATTCCATGGTGGTGTATTTCGGTTTAAATAAAAAGGTTGGCAATATCAGCTATTATGACTCCACCGGCCAAAACGAATATGCCTTTACCAAGCCTTATTCCGAAAAAACCGCCCAGGTTTTTGATGAAGAGGTAAGTGCCATGATTGAATCAGCTTACAAAAGGGCCAGGGAGATCCTGGAAGAAAATAAAGAAAAGCTGATCAAACTTGCAGAAAGGCTCCTGGAGAAGGAAGTTATTTTCCGGGAAGACCTGGAGAATATTTTTGGTAAACGGCCTTTTGAAGACACGGAGGAAGACCAGGCAAAAAAAACTAAAGCGGAAAGCCCGGTAACCATAAGCAATGAAGCACAAACTGCTTCTGCCACTAAGGATAAATCCGGATCCGGTAATTCCGATAATTCTGAAAATAAAGGCTAAACTTCAGTTATAACCCTGGTTACAACCAACCCGGATATATGAAAGAAAGCACTTCGAAGGAAAAAGTTTTGAAAAAAATCAGGGATGCATTGGTAAACAGCATGCCGCCGCCTTATGAGAGTGTTGACCAGGAGTCTTCCATCTACACCCCTTTTGATAATGAATTGCCTGATGTTACTTTTGCCGAGGCTTTTTCTAAAGTTGGTGGACAATTTGTATATTGTGCCAATATTGATGAGCTGAATGAAGGACTGAATGCTTTAATCCAGCAAAAAAAGCCTGAAAATATTTTTTGTGCAGAAGAACTGTTTTCGGGTTTGCTTAACGATTTAGGGATTACGCACCTGAGTGATGTTAAGGAACTGAATAAATGCGATGTCTCCGTAACCGGCTGTGAATTGCTGGTGAGCCGTCTGGGTACCATAGTGCTGAGCAGCAAGCAGGGCGGAGGAAGGAGAAGTTTTATTTTTCCCCCACTTCACATAGTGGTGGCAAGTACCCGGCAATTGGTCGGCGACTTGAAAGAGGCCATGGGATTTTTGAAAAAAAAGTACGGAAATGGTTTGCCCTCTCTCATTACTTTCATGACCGGGCCAAGCCGCACCGCCGATATTGAAAAAACACTTGTACACGGTGCCCATGGACCCAAAGAAGTGTATCTTTTTTTGGTGAATGTCTGAAAATGTTAATGCACCATTTTATTTATGGAAGAAAACTGGCAGAAAATATACAGTTCATCATACGATTATAAAGTCGGAATTGTAAAAGCCGTATTGAAAGATTCTGGTATTGACAGTGTGATAGTTAATAAAAAAGACCGGGCTTATCTTTTCGGTGAAGTGGAATTGTATGTTAATGCCGATGATGTGCTAAGGGCCAAACAAATTATAAACAAAGAAGAGTTGTGAGTAATCTTGCTAAGCGCACCCTGACAGGGATTGTTTTTGTTGTTTTGGTTATTGCTTCTGTACTTGCTGACCAAAGGTTTTTTGCCGTATTGTTTTTAGCCATAACCATGCTAGGTTTGTGGGAGTTTTATAAACTAGTGGAAAAGGCAGGTATTTCCCCGAATAAGATTGCCGGTACGGTTGCCGGCGGGTTTTTGTTTATCACCAATGCCCTTATTGCCCTGAATTTTCTTGGCTGGGAGGTTTTGTTGCTGAACTTTGTTTTGATATTCCTGATCTTTCTATTTGAGCTTTACCGTAACATCCCCAATCCTTTTACCAATATTGCCTTTACTTTTTTTGGCATTCTTTATATTGCGGTACCCTTTTCCATATTGAATTTTTTCCCGAATCCCGGTTTTCATCCTGATATTTACCACAATAGCCTGATCCTTGGTTTTTTCTTCCTGGTATGGATCAATGAAACGGGGGCTTACCTGGTGGGTTCTGCATTTGGCAAAAAACAGCTCTTTCCCAGGGTTTCCCCTAAAAAATCATGGGAAGGGGTTATTGGGGGCGGTTTCCTTGCTTTTTTGACAGGATTTGTGCTATCCATTTATTATACCCAGATCTCCGTAATGGATTGGATGATCATTTCCGGGATTGTGGTCATATTCAGCACTTATGGAGATTTGTTTGAATCCCTTTTTAAGCGAAGCATCAACACCAAAGACAGCGGAAGCATTTTACCCGGCCATGGAGGTATTCTCGACCGTTTTGACGGGGTGATCATGGCTGCACCCTTTGTATTTGTTTATCTTACCCTTATTTTCTGATCTTAATGGTTCCTAATCAATGAAAATTCATAAAGAAGGTTATATTTCTCTTTTGTTAAGTTTTTTGATACTTGGCTTCCTTGGTTTGCTTTTTAATTTCCTGTTTCCCGAATTCCAATCCTGGCATTGGATTGTTTACGGAGGCCTTTTGTTGATGTTTTTACTGGTGCTTCAGTTTTTTCGTTCTCCCAAACGTCATATTCCAAAAGACCCTGCAGTGGTGTTGAGTCCTGCCGATGGCAAAGTGGTAACCATTGAGGAAACCCTGGAAGAAGAGTATTTTAAACAGCCCATGAAACTGATATCCATTTTTATGTCACCGCTCAATGTACATCTGAATCGTTATCCGGTGGGCGGAAAAATAGCCTATTACCGTTATCATCCAGGAAAATACCTGGTCGCCTGGCATCCTAAAAGCAGTGATTTGAACGAGCGCACTTCCCTGGTTATTCAGCCAGCAGAAAAAGAAATGATCATGGTTCGGCAGGTGGCGGGTGCTGTTGCCCGGCGAATTGTCTGTTACGGAAAAGAAGAAAAAATCGTGGAACAGGGTAATGAGCTTGGGTTCATTAAATTCGGATCACGGGTAGATCTGTTCTTACCTTTAACGGCCAAACTGGAAGTAGCAATCGGTGACAGTGTAAAAGGCGGGTTAAGCCGGATTGCCACCTATTAAGCTATTCAGAGAAAATCCATCAATTCTTTAAGCTGCTTGATCTGGAAAGTGGGTTTGACCGGGGTTGTTTCTCCTGCCTGGGCAATCCACACCTGGTCAATGCCTGCCTGAAGCCCTCCCCGGATATCCGATTCCGGGTCATCCCCGATAATTAAGCATTCGCCTGGAACGGCCCGGATCTTTTCCAGGGCATAATCAAAGATTTTCAGAGCAGGTTTCTGCGCCCCGGCACTTTCAGAGGTGATGATATGGGTAAAATATTTCTCCAGGCTGCACCGCTTGATCTTCAGGTATTGCACCTCCTCAAATCCATTGGTAATAATATGCAGTTTATACCTTTTCTGCAGGTAAGCCAGTACTTCATGGGTGTCCGGCAACAACTTTGTTTGCAGTGGGCTTAAACTGACGTAATCTATGGAAATATCTTTTTCCAAACCATGGTTCAGGCCAAAAACTTCCAGGGTTTTGGAAAAACGGCTCAGGTTCAGCTTTTCTTTTGTGATCTCCTTTTTTTTGTATTGCTGCCACAATTGAAAATTGATGGGTTTATAAACCTCAAAAAAATCATCAAAAGAAGGAACGCCTTTTTCCTTCAGGCCATATTTTTCAAAAACATCCAACAAGGTTTTGCGGTTGTTGTTGTCAAAATCATATAAAGTCCTGTCGAGGTCAAACAAAAGGTGTTTGTATTTTTTCATATTTAAAGATTCTTGTTGGTCATCCTGGAAAACAAAGATGCCAAAGTAATAAATTTTTTGGTATGGTTAATAAAACAAAAACCTGTTTTCCTAAAGTTGGATTCATCGCAGAGTGGGGATTGGCAGGAGGTTTCATTTTTTTTGGAGATCAGTCGGGGAGGTACCGCAAAGCCCGCTCAATCTCTAAAATGCTATAATCATTGTCATTAGGCCGCAGATAAATGGGGAAATAGGAGCAAAAGGAAATCTCAGAGTTTATCGGAAACTGTTGAATTTTTTTAACCAACAAAAAGTCCTGGCACTTATCAATCATTCCAGGCAAGTTCTCCATCGGTTTTTTCGGCAATTTTCCGGTTGTCTTTGAGCCATTGGATCACTTTCAGCACCTTATCGTCCGGCAGGTTAATATTTATTTCCCGCATCAGGGAATCCAATTTTGAGGGAGTGTTTTTCAGTATGGGTTTGATCTGTTCAACCACCTGCTCGAACTCATAATCAGAGATTTCAATTTTATTCCGTTCCAGGCATACATCGCATTGTCCGCAGCGTAAGGCATCCTTTTCTCCAAAATACCTGAGCAGATAAAGGCTGCGGCATTTGGTCTCCGTCTGCACGTAATCCTTCATGGCCTCAACCCGTTCTTTTGCAAACTGCTTTCGCTCCTGGTAATTTACCCGGGAGATTCTCAGGTCATCTGCATTCAGCCGTTCTGCCAGGAAGGTAAGGGTCGGGGTCTCGTTTTGTTTTTCATAATGCAAAATGTTCATCCGGTGCAGGTTATGGAGAGCTTTCCGGGTTTGTTCAGGGGAAATGCCCGCCCTTCGTGCAATATCAGCCTCCCTGATCTTTACAAACTCCGAGAACAATCCCGAGTAGGAGCGCAACAGTAATTTTATAAAGGCATCATATCCGGGATTGGCGACCTGAAAACGGTAAAGATCTTCCTTATTAATCACCATCATGATCCTGGACGGGTTGGACAGGGCTTCCGACATGGCCACATAGCCCTCTTTTTCAAGGAACTTAATGGCATTGAAAACCAACACGGGGTTCATGGCGTAGTGCTCGGAAAACACCCCAAGCTCGAAGGGAAAAGATTGGTCCTTTCCGCTTCCCGTGGCCAGTTGAAAATAATTTCCAATACAGTTGTAAACTTTTTTTATGAACTCCAGCGGAGGGAAGGACATTTCGTGATGGTGATCCAGATCAAGGATATCAGCCTTGTTAAACAGCAAAACGGCAAAAGACTTATTGCCATCCCTGCCCGCTCTTCCGGCTTCCTGGAAATAGGCTTCCGGATTTTCCGGAAGGTCCATATGCACCACAAAACGCACATTGGGTTTGTCGATACCCATACCAAAGGCATTGGTGGCGGCAATAACCCTTGTGCGCTCCTTCATCCATGCATTCTGCCGGTTATCACGCTCCAGGCTGGTAAGCCCGGCATGATAAAAATCGGCCGATATACGGTTCCTTTTCAGGAATTCAGCGATTTCCTTTGTCTTTTTGCGGCTTCTGACGTAGACAATGCCGGGACCCTGTACTTTGCTGCAGATCTTATACAAACGTCGCAATTTGTCTTCTTCTTCAAAAACGATATATGCCAGGTTTTTTCGCTCAAAACTTTTTTGAAAAACTTTCTGGTTATTAAATTCGAGCTTTTCCTGGATGTCTTCGGTAACATTAGGGGTTGCTGTGGCAGTGAGCGCCAGAACAGGTGTGTGGGGAATTAACTCCCTGACTTCGGCAATGCGGAGGTAGGGCGGACGAAAGTCGTATCCCCATTGCGAAATGCAATGGGCTTCATCGACGGCCAGTAAGTTTACCTTCATTTTTTTGATCCGGGTCCGGATCAGTTCGGTTGTGAGCCGTTCAGGGCTTAAATAAAGAAATTTAACATCTCCGTATATGCAATTGTCAATGGCCGTATCCATTTCCATGCGGCTCAGACCGTAATAAACACCCACGGCCTTTATTCCTTTGTTGTTCAAGGCCTGTACCTGGTCTTTCATCAGGGCAACCAGGGGGGTTACCACAATGCAAATGCCCTCCTTCGCCATGCCCGGAACCTGGTAGCAAAGGGATTTCCCGCCTCCCGTGGGCATCAGCGCAAGGGTATCATGGCCCTCTGCCACCGAACGGATAATATCCTCCTGTAAAGGCCGGAAGGAGGTAAATCCCCAGTATTTAAGCAGGATAGAATGCAGGTCCAAAATCTTCGCTTTTCAGGTGTGCAATGGATTTAATCTTATAAAAATAAGGAAAAATCATCTGTAAAGAAATTTAATATAAAAAATCATGCGAAATAAACATTGGAAGATTTGACCCTAAGAGGTAATGCAAAGGACAAAAAAAGTGTACCCTTTATTCCGGCTTATTGATCCGGTAGTCTTCCGGGGAAATATGCATGGGACAGGTGGTGCAGTCACTGGAGCAGCCATTGCATTCTTCCGGAGATGGCGGCTCCTGTTTTTTGGTTTTGCGGAAAAACTTCATCAGGCGATAGATACCCCATATTGCCGCCAGAATAACTACCAGAAAAGTTAAAATCCACTGGACCATAAAATTACTTTTTAAACAAACAAGCTTCCCACCTGAAAAACCATGAATGATACCACCCATGCTGTTAAGGTGGTATAAATCAGGGCAAAAATACCCCATTTCCATGTTCCTGACTCCTTGGTAATTGCTGCCAGCACGCCGATACAGGGAAAATAAAGCAATACAAATATCATAAAGGAAAGGGCCACCAGGGGATTGAATACCTTTTCCCCTTCCCGTAGGCCTGCACCGTAAGTTTGTGTCTGGATTTTTTCAACCAGTGAAGGACTTTGGGCCTGGGCATGTTCATCAGCCTGATAGAGGACGGCAAGTGTACTCACCACGATCTCTTTAGCCGCTACCCCCGAAATGATGCTGATGGTCATTTTCCAGTCGAAACCCAGGGGAGCCATCACCGGCTGAACGGTTTTACCGATGCGGCCTATAAAGCTGTTTTCCTGTCTTTCCAGGTATGCATTGGTTTCCAGCTGGTTAAGGTGTTGGTTTTTCTGCTGCCTAATGGCTTCAACCCTGGTGGTATCGGCCGGGCTTAAAGCGGCAAGTTGTTCCTGATATTCTTTTTTTACCGCCTCTTTCCGACTTTCCAGCTCTTCATGAAACCTGCTGCCGTTTGGAAAATATCCAAGGGCCCAGATGATGATAGAGGCCACCAGGATAATTCCGCTGATTTTGCGTATATAATGCACCACCCGGCTCCACATGTGCACGGTAATTGCTTTTGCCGTAGGCACGCGGTAGGGTGGAAGTTCCATTACAAAAGGCATCTCCTGTGTGCGGAACAGGGTCTTCTTCAGTAACAGCGCCATGCCGATTGCCACCAATACACCGATGGTGTATATCAAAAACAGCATCAAGGCCCGGTATTCGGTAAAAAAGGCGCTGATGAACAGCACATAAATGGGCAGACGGGCACTGCAAGACATGAACGGGTTGATCAGCATGGTGATCATTCGGTCATTAGGGTTGGCCAGTGTACGGGTAGCCATAATGGCGGGCACATTACAGCCGAAACCCATCAGCAGCGGAATGAAAGATTTGCCATGCAGTCCGATCCTATGCATGAGCTTATCCATGATAAATACCGCTCTCGACATGTAACCGGTATCCTCCATCAGGCTGATGAAAAAGAACAGCAGCATGATGTTGGGAAGGAACACGATCACCCCTCCAACTCCGCTAACCACCCCATTGATCAGAAGGTCTTTGAAAGGACCCGGGGACATGCTTCCCTCAAGAAATACCGAAAGATTTTCTACCCCTGTTTCAATCCAACCCATGGGATAACTTCCCATAAAAAAGGTTGCATAAAACATGAGGTACATGAAAAGCAGGAAAAAAGGAAATCCCAGTACCCTGTGGGTCAGCAGGGTGTCAATGGCCTGGCTGGTTCTTTTAGTTTCCGACTCGCTCGGGGTCATGGTTTCTTTTAATGCCCCTTGTATGAATCCGTATTTCAAATCGGTGATGATTGCCTCACTGGATTCGCTATATTCATTTTCCAGGCGATCTACCTCGGTTTTGGAAATGTATAGGATCTCCTCATGGTTATGGCAGTTGCCCATGATCTTTTTGATCACCTCCTTGTCCTTTTCCAGCAACTTGATGGCCAGAAAACGTGAGGAAACCAGGTCGGTAAAGTGTTCATTGCCGGGAGCTTTGATCTTTTCCTGGATATTGCTGATGGATCGCTCAACATTTTGCCCATAATTGATATGGATGTGGCGGATGGTTTCGTTGCGGTCCTCAGCAACCTCTATCACCTTGTCAAAGGTTTCCCTGATCCCTTTGCCTTTTGAGCTCACTGCAGGAACAATGGGGATACCAAGCATTTTTCCAAGGGATTCGTAATCCAGGATATCTCCCTTTCTTTCCAGCTCGTCGTACATGTTCAGGACCATCACAACCCGGATGTCCATATCAATCAGCTGCGTGGTAAGAAAGAGATTGCGTTCCAGGTTGGAAGCATCCACGATGTTGATTACCACATCGGGAAGGTTTTCTGTGACAAACTCCCGCACAAACAATTCTTCCGGAGTATAAGCAGAAACGGAATAGGTGCCTGGCAGGTCGGTTATCTTAAAACGGTATCCTTTGTGATGAAAACGGGCTTCTTTTGCTTCTACGGTAACCCCGCTGTAATTGCCCACCCTTTCCCTTGATCCGGAAGCATGGTTGAAAAAAGTGGTTTTTCCGCTGTTTGGATTGCCCACCAGGGCAACATTCACCACTTTGCCATGACGGCGCAGGGTGTTCACTTTTTCGCTGTAAAAAACCCCGTCAAAATCGGAGGTTTTGGGTCCTTTGAAATCTTTTTCCGGAATAACTTCAATCAGGCGGGCTTCACTGCTGCGAAGGGATACATTATACCCCATGATGCTGTATTCAATGGGATCTTGAAGGGGGGCTTTTTTGATCACCTCAACTTTTTTTCCTACCACAAAACCCATTTCAATGATCCTGGTGCGAAAACTTCCGCGCCCCTTTACCTTCAGGATAATGCCTTTTTCTCCGTTTTTAAGATCAAGTAAAGTCATACCAATTATCCCGGTATTTTCTAGTTTTTATTAAGATTGAATTAAAATACTGCAAAGGTATGCTTTTTTGGAAGTGGGCAAAACCAAAAAAAAGTAAAAAAAATGGTCTTTAAAATACCGAGAAGTACTATAATTTATTGTAGGTAAAAAATAAAAAAAAACGAATCGGCCCGGGATAATAACTTTAATTGTCTTAATTTTAATTTTTAAAATAAAAAAAACGTAGCTAATGCTGATTCCTGAATTTGTAAGAAAAGATCCTTATCTGAGACCCTTTGGGG
>SKVW01000059.1 GCA_007129255.1 Bacteroidales bacterium | reverse complement strand
GTCGGACAAACCTCTGGTGTACCAGTTGTGACGCCAGTTGCACCGCTGGGTAGCTAAGTTTGGATGAGATAAGTGCTGAAAGCATCTAAGCACGAAACTCGCCTCAAGATGAGACTTCCATTAAAAGGGTCGTTAAAGACGATGACGTAGATAGGCTGCAGGTGTAAAGGTGGTAACATCAAAGCCGAGCAGTACTAATCACCCAAAGACTTCTTTTGTAGTAATTTTTGTGTATTTTCCCGGTTTAATGTCAATTTGCCCAAAAAAGGGCAAATTAATGTATTGAAGACCTTTAGGTGATTATAGCGGCAGGGTTCCACCTCTTCCCATTCCGAACAGAGAAGTTAAGCCTGCCAGCGCAGATGGTACTGGGGTAAGACCCGGGAGAGTATGTCGTCGCCTGATTTTTATTTAAAGCCTCTGCCTTACCAGGTAGGGGCTTTTTTAATGGAGTAATCCGGGAGAGTCCCGCATAATGCGGGATCTCTTCGTTGTAGTACTTTTGCTTCGAATATAACTCTCAGCAAAAGTAAACACTCAGACGATATGTCGTCGCCTGATTTTTATTTAAACAGCCTGTTTGCATGTATTGCGGACAGGCTGTTTTATTTTGGGTAAAGGGTAAAACCTGGCAGTTAATGGAAAGAGGATAGATGATGGAGGGTGGAGAGTGGATCGAAAAATCATTGATTTTTTTCTCCTGCCAATTTGGCGATGAAAAAAGTGGAAGAAAAAGTTTTTTTATTTGTTTTACTTTTGGCTTGACCCAAAAGTAACAAAAGCTCAAGGCTTCGAAAAAATCCTGACAAAAGGGCGTTCGCTACGCTAAAAAATTTAAGGTCTCGCGAAGTGCGGTCCAGCAAATTTTTTTACGCTTCGCTCACTGCTTTTGTTACCAGGATTTTTTCAAGGCCGGTCCCGTGCTTTCCAGGGTTTTTTCTGTTTGGCTGACTAAAGCTTCTTCTTTGGCCTGCAGAAACCGGCTTAGCCGGAGTATCCTATTGCAGTTGTAAAGTCGTATTTCATTTTTTTACATTCCAATTCCCCCAATTTCTTAAATTTACCCTCACAAATCACCCTAACCCAGGGGAGGGAGACCAACATGATCCATTACACTTATACCGCATCGGGACAGAAGCTCAGCCAGCAGCTGGAGGAGGAGGGCCGTTCGGGCACCCTGCGCCGGTATGACGGGCCGTTTGTGATGGTGAACGGAGAGCTGGCATGGGTCAATACCCCCCAGGGGCGGATGATCGAAAGCTCTTTAACCCGGGATGAATGGATCAACGAGTTTCACCTGCGGGATCATCTTGGCAATACTTGGGTTACCATTACTGAGGAACCCGACTTTTACACTCTCACCCAAACCAGCCACTATTACCCCTTCGGCATGCGCATCGCAGGCCTTTCCGAAGAAAGCAGCAGCAACCGCTACCTTTACAACGACAAAGAGTTTCAGGATGATTTTGATTTGAATTGGGGAGTTTATCCCGCTTATTGCGGGAATTACGGTGCGAGGTTTTATGATGCGCAGATTGCCAGGTGGCATGTGGTTGACCCCGTTGACAGAAAAACACCTTCTGATATGAAAGAACCAGCTTTGGAAAACTCTAATTTTGAATGGCCCGGTTTTTAGGGAAGCTTTGCGGCGCATCTCCAAAACCAGCCTGGAATATTCCCGGTATTTTCATTGATGCAATCAATAAAAGGACAGGTCAAGCCCTGTCCCGGGCTTAGAGACGCGCCTTTGCGGCGCGTCTCTACAGGAAACCCTTTTATTTTCGGCTGCCCTCAGGCCCACACTTTCCATGCGTCCCTTCTGGCAGTACAAATAAACATGAGGGTAAAACCAGCTGCAGGCAAGGTTGGCAAAAAAGCTTCTTACCCTGCAAAAATTCCGGGAGGGGATAAGCAGTCCATTTTCTTTTTTGCGGAAACTTCCTGCCAATATTATTAACTTTACCGAAATTTTTTCAGAAATAGGAATTACCAAAGCACCTGTTTATTTTTGTTTTATGTTTAATGTTGTACCTGTTGTTGTTTTTTTGATTGTTGGAGTAATGCTGCCTGCAGGTGCCATGGCCAATTCCGGTTCCGAACGGCCCGATTCGGAAGTGCCCTGGTTTACTATAGCCCACCAAACCAATCCTTTTTTGCGCGACTCTGCTTTTGTAGATACCACCCTTGTGGACTTTCAGCATTATGAATTCTCCAAAAGGGAAAGCCTGTTTCTGGCCACCAAAGGCAATGTGGGGCATGTAACCCGCCTGCTGGAATTTGACCCCCTGCCTGATGAGCTTTTTACCTTGCATCCCCAACCCTTGTACCCAGGCCATAATTTTAAAGGGGAACAGTTGAGGTTTTATCGCCCCAAGCATGTTTCCACCGAATTGTTTTATGTATTGGGTTCGGAACGTGAGCAGTTGTTTTACGCCCGCCACAGCCAGCGGCTGCGCGACGATTTTGTGGCCGGCTTCAAATACCAGCTGATCAGCTCGCCGGGTTATTACAGCCGCATGGGAGCTGGCAACTCCAATTTTAACCTTACTCTTGATTATGTGCATCCCTCAAAAAGGTACCAAGCCATGGGTAGCTTTATCATTAACCGGCCTGAGAATGAAGAAAGCGGGGGACTGAGAGACCGGCAGGCTTTTGAGCAGGATGAAGCCAGCGACTTTGTGGTGCTGGAGAGTGCCCGGTCCCGCTACCGTGAAACAGCCTACAACATTCATCATTTATACCAGACTGGGTTTTACCGCACACAAATGAGGGATACCATTGAAGAACAGCGCTTTTTTGACCTGGGCCGTATCCATCATGATTTTTCTTATCGCCGCAAATCTTTTGTCTTTGATGAGGGGGCCCCGCCTGCCGGGTTTTATGAAACCCCTCCTTTTATCGAGATGTCCACTTATGATTCCACCCAGGTGAACCTGCTGGAAAACCGTTTGAGCTGGTCCAACTTCCCTGCAGAAGGCAAACCTGCTGAACTGCCCCTGTATTTCCGGGTTTTTTTGCAGCACCGCATGGTGGATATCCGCCAGCCTGATTATTTGGATGTTTTGCAGGAAGAAGGAGAGGGCATGGGGGGCTCCGGACTTCACGAGGAAAATTTTAACCAGTTTGAACAAGGCCTGGAACTGAAGACAAACCCCTACCGTTTCCTTTCTTTTGAAGGATCAGGAAGGATGGTACTGGGCGGATACAATGATGAGGATTTTGAGATAAAAGCAGGGATGCATGTGGGAGGGAAACGGGGCATGCACCGCTTAAGCCTGAATGCCTTTTATACCGAAAGGGAAGCCCCTTATTTCTTTTCCCGCTTCATCGGCAATTATATATACTGGGATCACGACTTCGACAAAATGCGGATCTTCAATGCAGGGGCAACTTATCAAAACCCTTTCTTTTCGCTTGAGGGCAATTACTACCTTCTTCGCAACATGGTTTTTATGAATGCAGCTGCCTTGCCCGAACAGAACTCCTCCGGCTTCGGGGTCTGGACGGCCGGTTTGTCCGCCAACCTGGGCTACGGCATTTTGCAAAGCCGCCACCGGGTGCTTTACCAGTATGTGGAAACGGATCATTTTGAAAGGTTTCCCGAACTGGTGAGCAACCATTCCCTTTTCCTTGATTTTTATGCTTTTGATCAGGCCCTGTATTCCAATATCGGCTTTGATCTTTATTACAACAACCCATACCGCCCCATGGCTTACATACCCGTTGTCAGGCAGTTTTATGTACAGGATGAATATACATCGGACCATACCTTTCTGCTGGATGCCTATGCTTCCGCAAAAATCGGCCGGGCCCGGGTATTTGTGAAGCTGCAAAACATTTTGCCCCTGTTTGTGGATCAGCCTCCTGTTTACCAGATCCCTTTTTACCCGCTTCCTGAGAACATGTTTAAGTTTGGCATTTCCTGGATGTTTTTTGATTAACAACTTTAAAAACCTGCTTACGTAAAATCGTTATAAATAGCCGGTTTCCCTGCCATGAATCAATAATATTTAGTAATTTTGCCATTGGTAAAGAAAAACCTAACTGCCTTATAATAAGACTCTTTATAAATAAACGCGATTATGACAAAAAAGAAAAAATTCATCACATGTGATGGTAACCATGCGGCTTCGCATGTGGCCTACATGTTCAGTGAAGTAGCGGCCATTTATCCGATTACGCCTTCTTCCAATATGGCGGAGAATGTGGATGAGTGGGCTGCTGCCGGGAGGAAAAATATCTTCGGAGAGGAAGTGAAGCTGGTAGAGATGCAGTCGGAGGCCGGGGCCGCCGGAGCGGTGCACGGGTCTTTACAATCAGGAGCTTTAACCAGCACCTATACGGCATCCCAGGGATTGTTGCTGATGATCCCCAATATGTATAAGCTTTCAGGGGAGTTGTTGCCCGGGGTATTTCATGTGTCGGCCCGTAGTCTGGCCGCCCAGGCCCTGTCGATCTTTGGCGACCACTCTGATGTGATGAGCACCCGCCATACCGGTTTTGCCATGCTGGCCACCGGCAGTGTGCAGGAGATCATGGACATAGCACCCATTGCCCACCTGGCATCCATCAAGTCACGCATTCCTTTCCTTCACTTTTTTGACGGATTCCGCACTTCTCACGAAGTACAAAAAGTAGAGGAAAGCAACCAGGAAGAAATGGCAAAGCTTTTGGATATGAAAGCATTGCAGGAATTCCGCAACCGGGCGCTCAACCCTGAGCATCCCGTTACCCGCGGTACTGCACAAAATCCCGATATTTACTTCCAGTCAAGGGAAGCTGCCAACCCCTTCTTCCAGGTCGTTCCCGATATTGTGGAAGAATACATGCAGGAAATTTCCAAAATCTGCGGAAGGGAATACCATCCTTTCACCTATTATGGCGCTCCTGATGCCGAAAATGTGATTGTGGCCATGGGCTCCATTACCGATACCATCAAGGAAACCATCGATTATAAGATGTCGCAGGGAGAAAAGGTCGGCTTGATCAGCGTACACCTTTACCGTCCGTTCTCTGAAAAATATTTCTTTAAAGTACTGCCCAAGAGCGTGAAGCGCATTGCCGTGCTGGACCGCACCAAAGAGCCCGGCGCCAATGGCGAGCCGCTTTACCTGGATGTACGCGACCTGTTTTACGGGAAGGAAAATGCCCCCGTTATTGTGGGCGGACGCTATGGACTGAGTTCCAAAGATACCATCCCGGCGCACATCATCGCTGTGTTTGACAACCTGAAACTTCCCGAACCCAAAAATCAGTTTACGGTGGGTATTGTGGACGATGTGACCTTTACTTCCCTTCCGCTGGGCGAAAATGTGGATGTTTCCCCAAAAGGGATTTATTCGGCCAAGTTTTATGGAATTGGTGCTGATGGTACTGTGGGAGCCAATAAAAACTCCATCAAGATCATCGGGGATACCACCGATAAATTTGCACAGGGGTATTTCTCTTACGACAGTAAAAAGTCGGGAGGGATCACCGTTTCCCACCTTCGTTTCGGCGACAGTCCGATCCGTTCGCCTTACCTGATCAATGCCGCTGATTTTGTGGCCTGCCATGTTCCGGCCTACCTGGAAAAATACGACATGCTCAAAGGCCTGAAAAAAGGAGGCACTTTCCTGTTGAACTCCATCTGGGATGAAGAGGAAACCAAAAAGCGCATCCCCGACCACATGAAAAAGTTCATGGCAGAGAACGATATTCAGTTCTACATCATCAACGCCACGGAAATTGCAGAAAAGATCGGTCTGGGCGGACGCACCAACACCATTATGCAAAGCGCGTTCTTTAAGGTGGCTGAAGTCATTCCTTACGAAAAAGCCGTGAAGGAAATGAAAGACGCCATTAAGAAAACCTATGGCCGCAAAGGGGAAGAGATTGTAAAAATGAACAATGATGCTGTAGACGAAGGCGGCAAGGTGACCAAAATTGATATACCCTCCGGCTGGCACAATGTGAAAGTCAAGGATAAAGAAAACGGACACGATGTTCCGGAGTTTATCCGTGATATTGTTTTCCCGATCAACGCACAAAAAGGAGATGATCTTCCGGTGAGTGCTTTCCGCGGAAGAGAAGACGGAACCTTCCCCCAGGGAACCACTGCTTACGAAAAGCGTGGTATTGCCGTGAATGTCCCGGAATGGATACATGATAACTGTATTCAATGTAATCAGTGTGCCTATGTATGTCCTCATGCAGTGATCCGTCCGTTCCTGCTGGATGAGAAGGAAGCGAAAAAAGCACCTAAAAAACTGGTTACCGTTGATGCCAAAGGAAAATCACTGTCCGGCCTGCAATACCGCATACAGGTCAGTCCGCTGGATTGTACCGGCTGTGGGAACTGTGTGGAGGTCTGCCCTGCACCCAAAAAGGCACTGAAAATGGAGCCGCTGGGAGAGCAGATGCAGGAAGACAAGCATTGGGACTGGATAACCAAAAACGTAACCTATAAAGACACCTTGCTTAACAAAGAGCAATCGGTTAAAAACAGCCAGTTTGCGCAACCCCTGTTTGAATTCAGCGGAGCTTGTGCAGGTTGCGGAGAAACACCTTATGTTAAGCTTATCACTCAGTTGTATGGCGACCGCATGATGATCGCCAATGCCACCGGCTGTTCTTCCATTTACGGAGGATCTGCCCCGGCCACCCCTTATACCGTCAACAGTGATGGACACGGACCTGCCTGGGCCAACTCCCTGTTTGAAGACAATGCCGAGTACGGCTTTGGTATGGCAACCGGTGTAAACAAGTTGCGTGAGCGCATTGCAAGACTGATGGAAACCGGCCTGGAGGATGATCTTTCTGAAGAGACCAAAGAAGCCTTTAAAGCTTGGTTGGATGGAAAAGACGATGCACAAAAGTCAAAAGAAGCCTCGCAAAAGGTTGTGAAAACCCTGGAGAAAGAGGAAAGTCCCATTGCCAAAGAGATCCTCGAACTGAAGCAGTACCTTGTGAAGAAATCGGTTTGGATGTTTGGTGGTGACGGATGGGCCTATGACATCGGTTTTGGAGGATTGGATCATGTGATCGCCTCCGGAGAAGATGTCAATTTGCTGGTAATGGATACCGAGGTTTATTCCAACACCGGTGGACAGGCTTCCAAGGCTACCCCGGTTGGTGCCATTGCCAAATTTGCCGCAGCCGGAAAGCGGGTGCGCAAAAAAGACCTGGGACTGATGGCCATGACCTATGGTTATGTTTATGTAGCCCAGGTAGGTATGGGTGCCAGCCAGAACCAGTTCCTCAAAGCCGTGCGTGAAGCAGAAGCCTATCCCGGACCTTCGGTGATCATTGCTTACTCTCCATGTATCAACCATGGTTTGCGCAATGGCATGGGGGCTACCCAGGAACAGACCAAGTTTGCCGTTGAGGCAGGTTACTGGCAGCTTTACCGCTACAATCCGCTGCTGGAAGCAGAAGGCAAAAACCCCTTCCAACTCGACAGCAAAGAACCCGACTGGAATAAGTTCCAGGATTTCCTTAGTTCAGAGGTGCGCTACAGTTCATTGAAAAAGGCTTTCCCGAAAGAAGCCGACGAGCTGTTCAAAGCCGCCGAAGAGAATGCCAAATGGCGTTACAATACCTATAAGCGCCATGCGGAAATGAAATATTCAGAAGAGTAGTTCATGTTATTTATATGAATTAATTAAAAAACCGGCTTGCAAGGCGCAAGCCGGTTTTTTTTGGACTTATAATTTGAAAGACCTGCCTGAGACCGGAAAAAAGGAATTACGGGTTCATTGTATTACCTCTGAAAGATAAAAATGAAATTCCGCAAATGAAAAATTTGTGCAAACAGAAAAAAGTAAAGCAACCCGTAGTTACAACCTTGGGTTGTAAACTCCCGTGAAATCAGAGCCGAAAGTATAGGTCAGGCCGATGGAGGCGTTAATCTGGTAGCTGGTTGACTGCTGGGATTGTTCCAGCAGGATCTCTTCCACCGATAGGTCGCCCAAAGGGATGGAGCGCAGGTCGTTTATAAGATCAAGGTTCCCGCTGAGGGAAAGGGCAAAACCCTGGAAAAGGCGAAGATTCACATTGGCAAAAAATTCGGCCCGGTTGGCACTGAAGTCATGAAAATAATGAGAGCCGCTGATACCTGCCCTGATGCTTCCCCAGGGTTGCTGAAATCTGGCGGCAGCCTCCAGGGAATGGCCAAATAGAAATTCCACTTCTTTTTCAAAAATGGTTTCTTCACGGTAGTTATGATAGCCATACCCCATGCGATAGGCAAAAGAGATGGAGCGCCGGGTGGCTTCCCTGTATGGGAAAAGGCTGTACTCGACTGCAGGGGTAAGTTCCACATTAAAGGCCATATTATGAAAAGTGCTGGAAAGCATGGTGTTGAACACTCCAACAGACCAATGCTGGTTGATGCTTTTCACCACCTGCCCGTTAAAGCCGTTTCGGTGGGAGATACTGCGAATATCCTCCTCTTCCGTAACAAAGGTGCGCTCGCTGTAATTGAAGTAGGGGCGAAGCCTGATCTTCCAGTCGTGGGTGATCTTATCGGCAAATAGCCCATAGCGAAAACTCATTGAGGAACTTTTTTCCTCTTTGCGATAGTTTCCCCCTCCATAAATTTCAAATACCCATCGGTTCCAGGGATCTTCAATTTCTTCTTCTGGCAAAACGGGGCGTTCCGGGTCATAGTCAAAAGAAATCTGCACCTGTCCGGCAACGGGTGTTTGGGCAATAAAATACACCAATCCCATTTTCAGTTTGTTGGTATATCCCCTGCGGTTCTGGTCGGCGGTATTGGTACGGGGGGCCCAATAGCTCAACTCGTATTCCTGGCCTTCAAACTCACCGTAACCGTAAAAGGAAATGACATAACTGGTGCCGGCCATGCCCCCTCCATGGCGGGTCATCATCACATGCACATCGGCCAGTTCCTTATCCCTTACATAAGAAACCACAGGGATCTCTTCCATGATAAAGTTTTCATCGCACCACCAGGGACAATCCAAAAACACGGCAAGCCGTCCGTTTGCCCTGTTCTGTGCGTTTTGGGTGTGACCCTCAGGAATAGCTAAAAAGATAATGAATAAAACCGCTATGGATAATTTAAACTTTCTCATTAATCATAAAGTTGGTTGCTCCCACAAATTTCCGGAACAAGACCGGCATGAACTATTTATCTTTGAAGTTGGGAGCACAAAATTACAGAAAAACATTCAAAATTTTTAGTCTGAAGTGTAGTTAGCATTTTTTAACGTACCTTCTTAAAGACTTACTTATGATAGTTTATAGATATAATTAAAACCCTGTCCGATCCTTTGGCTATTTCGCCCGTCAAACAATTTTTTTGATCCTGCGTTTTTTACATAACCCTTGCCAGCTTTAAACAGGCAGATTTTTATCATCATTCATTAATCACGCTTAATTAAGTTGGGGACCATTTTATGTTGACTATACCATTTTACAATACAATCCGCTTGATGTTCAGACCAATGGGCCTTGTTTCTTTTTTGCTGATTTTGCTTTCATCCAATCATTCAATAGGGCAAACGGTGTTAAAAGGGACAGTGATTCAAAGTGAAACCGAAGAAACCCTTGAATTTGCCAATGCTTCCCTGATGAGCCTTTCCGATAGCTCCATGGTTACGGGAGGAGTAGCCGATATGGAAGGCAGATTTGAACTGCAGGCCGATCCTGGCACTTATTATCTGAGGCTGGGATACATTGGTTTTCAGGAATTGTGGAGAGAAGTTGAATTAGAGCAGGGAATCAATGACCTGGGTGAAATTGGCCTGGCTTCTTTGTCCGAAGAATTAGGGGAGATAGTGGTAGAAGCCGCTGCATCCCTTTTCAGGAGCGAGTTCGACCGCAGGGTTTTCAGCATGGAAAATACGGTGGTGGCCGAAGGGGGAACTGCCCTGCAGGTGCTGGAAACCTTACCATCGGTGATGGTGGATGAGGAAGGCAATATCAGCATGCGTGGAAGCGGTAACATTGAGATACATATCAACGGCCGTCCTACCAATCTTACCAGTGATGATACCGAATCCATTCTTGAACAATTTCCTGCCGATGCCATTGAAAGTGTAGAGCTGATCACCAACCCTTCTGCCAGGTATGATGCCGAAGGTGTGGGAGGGATCATTAATTTGGTTCTCAAAGAAGAGCGCATGGTTGGTTTTAACGGCAGGGTCAACACTTCTGCCGGTACCGGGCATAAATATTCGGGTGGGGTTAATTTGAACTACCGCACCAACAACATGAACATATTTACCAACTACTCCTACCAATACAGGGAGTTGTGGGAATACAACGAAAGCTTTCGTGCATACAGCGGGCCCAATGTTTCTCCATATATGGATCAGGATTTTGATACCCAAAATTACCGGCAGGGGCATCTGATCAGGTCGGGATTTGAATACAATATTGGTCAAAATAGTTCGGCACGGCTGTTTTCCAATATCAACCTGCGCAGCCGCGACCGGGAAAGGCTCTACAATATCAGGACCCTGGACAATCAGCTGGAGCTGGACAGTATGTTTGTGCGCCAGCTGGAAGAAGACCAGTCCAGGACCAACTATGAATTCGGGCTGGAATATTCCTGGCGGCCCAATGGCAATGGCAACGGACAAAGCCTGGACGCCCGGTTTTCTTTTTCCCACGATCAGCAGGATCGCCTCGAGTATTTTGACCAGGAATTCTATAATGATCAGCAGGAAGCTGTTGACGATAAAAGAACTTTGCAGACCTATGAAAGGCCATTGAATAACCAGATGTATATCGGTCAAATTGACTATACCCTTCCGGTGACCGAAAGAATCAACTTCGAAGCCGGTTGGCGTTCAACCCTGAGACGAAACGATCTGGAACAGATTTTCAGGAAATATGATCCTGAATTTGGCTTTGATCTTGCACATTCTGAAAAGGATGACCTGATCACCAACCAGTTCCGCTTTGATGAAGATGTGCATGCGGCTTACCTTATCCTGCAGCAGGATCTTGGAGCATTTAGCTACCAGGCCGGATTAAGGGCAGAATATACCCGCACGGAATCTTACCAGCCGGCCATTGACAGCACCCACACCAACAATTATTTTGACTTTTTCCCGAGCATTTTTCTCAATTACGAAATTTCGCAAAACCAGGATGTTCAACTCAACTACAGCCGCCGTATTCGTAGGCCGGGCACATGGGCCCTGATGCCGTTTATCAATGCCCAGGATTTCTTTAACCTGCGAATTGGCAACCCATACCTGGATGCCGAATACACCAACAGCTTTGAGGTGAGCTACCTGCGCGGATGGGAGAATTATTTCCTTAGTGCCAGCACCTATTTCCGTCATACTTCCGATGCCCTTTCCAGGGTGTTTGAGCTATTTGACGAACGCTATGCCATTGTTACCTGGATCAATTCCGATACCCGGCAAAATCTTGGGGTGGAACTGGTAAACCAGTTTAATTTCAGCCAGAATGCCGATGCCACCCTTACGGGTAACTTTTTTCATTCGGAAGTTTCCGGTGTAAACAGCGAAGGAGATTCCTTTGTGAACTCCCGCTACAGCTGGACCCTTTCCCTGCTGAGCAATGTCCGCATTCCCAACTGGTTCAATGTGCAGGTGATGGGGAATTACCGCGGACCTATCGCTGTGCCCCAGGGTAGCATCAAGCCTGTATTTGGCATGAGCATGGGGCTTAGAAGAAATTTATGGCGACAAAATGCTACCGTCAGCCTCAACGTCAGCGATATTTTCAATACCCAGCGCTTTGTGCTGGAGACCGACGGCAGCCGTTTTGCCCAGGAGCGGCGCTTTGACCGCGAAACCAGGATACTCACCCTCAGCCTTACCTATCGTTTTGGGGGATACCAGGAAAGAGAAAGACATGAAAGGCCTCGGGACCTCAACGGGCAGGACGGACTTTACTAATTTTCCTGCCGGAAAAATCATCCTGAAAAAATGCTATCCGGTAGTTCAGTTTGTATTGATAAAAGCGCATTTCTTTTTCTGCAGAAAACCTGAAGAAAGTCCTTCATTTTCTTTTCCTATATTTGTACAAACGGAACCCTCAAACACTATCTCTATGAAAAAATTGATTTTACTTACCCTGGCTTTGGCCATGATGTTTTCATGCAGTTATGGAGGCAATAATGAAAAAGACGATTTGGTTTCCTACTTATCTTCCAGGGTCAATGCTTTAAACAGTACCGGGGATTTGGAACAGATGCTTACCAGGGCCGGGGAGCGAAAGCTGGTGTTGATGGGAGAAGCCAGCCATGGCACCCGTGAATATTATGCATGGCGTGATTCCTTGAGTCGCAGACTGATAGCAGACCATGGTTTTAATTTTATTGCCGTGGAAGGCGACTGGGCCAGCCTGTATGAGTTGAACCGTTATGTAAAGGATATGCCCGGCGCTGCTTCCAGTGCCAGGGAGGTTTTGGAACAACTGGATCGCTGGCCGCAATGGATGTGGGGCAATGAGCAGGTGGTGGCCCTTGCCGAATGGCTGCGCAGCCATAACGACAACCTGCCTATGGAAGAAAAAGCAGGTTTCTATGGAAAGGATGTTTATGATGAATGGAGGTCCAAAGATGCCGTGCTGGATTTTGTCAGGAAACACGACACCGACACTTATGAAACCGCCAAAGACTATCTTGATTGCTTTGCTCCCTATGATGGTGATTCATGGAATTATGCACAGGATGTAATAAGGACAGGTGAAGACTGCACCTCAGAGACTTCAGCACTGGTGGAATTGATCAGGGAAAGCCGGGATCGCCTGGATCAGGCAGATGATTACGCTTATTTTTACGCCCTGCAGAATGCCCTGGTCATTAAGCATGCCGAGAAGTTTTACCGCAAATCCGCTACCCGCAGGGATGCCTCTGCCTGGAATGCAAGGGTAAGCTATATGGATCAAACGGTCAATAACCTTTTGGAATGGTACGGAGAGGATTCCCAAGGGATCGTGTGGGCTCACAATACCCATATCGGTGATGCCAGGTTTACCGAAATGCAAAACCGCGGACAGAAAAACATCGGACAACTTACACGCGTCGACCATGGCCCGGAGAGCGTATTTCTTATTGGTTTTGGAACCTATGAAGGCACCGTGAAAGCGGGATCAGAATGGGACTCCCCCCGCCAAAAGATGACCATTCCGGAGGCCAGGCACCACAGCATTGAAAGGGTTTTTAAAGATACCGGTATGGAGCAGTTGTTCATTATTTTTGATGATGAAGACCGCACCCACGACCTATTCATGGAGCCTATCGGTAACCGTGCTGTTGGTGTGGTTTACAACCCCCGAAATGACATGCATCAGTTTGTAATGACCATTGTACCCTTAAGGTACGATGCCTTTATTTTTTTCAGGGAAACCGAGGCACTGGATCCGATACATCCTTAAAAAAGCGATTAAATAAAGTTTATTTTTTGGTAGCGCTTAAAGGCTGGGCAAAGGTTTCCACGTCTTTGCCGGTTATTTCCCTGTCGCAAAGAATGGCAAGGCGCTCCACCACATTGCGGAGTTCCCTGATATTTCCGGTCCATTGGATTTTTTTCAGGGCTTCAAGGGCATCTTCGGTAAATTCTTTCGGCGGCATGCCCTGTTCTACGATAAGTTCCTGCAGAAAATGTTCAGCCAGCAGGGGAATATCCTCTTCACGTTCATTGAGGGTGGGCACATGAATAAGGATCACGCTCAGGCGGTGGTAAAGGTCTTCCCTGAAATTTCCCTGCTCAATTTCTTTTTGGATGTCTTTGTTGGTGGCAGCAACGATTCGCACGTCTACCGGTATTTCCTTTTCTCCTCCCACCCTGGTGATCTTGTTTTCCTGCAGGGTGCGCAACACTTTGGCCTGGGCGGCCAGGCTCATATCCCCGATCTCATCCAGGAAAATTGTGCCGCCGGTGGCGAGCTCAAAATTTCCTTTTTTTTGTTTGATAGCCGAAGTAAAGGAGCCTTTTTCATGGCCAAACAATTCGCTTTCGATAAGTTCGGAAGGAATGGCCGCGCAGTTTACCTCAATAAAGGGTCCTTTTGCCCGGTTGCTCAATTCATGCAGCCAGCGGGCCACCAGCTCCTTGCCGGTGCCGTTTTCTCCGGTAATAAAAATACGGGCTTCGGTGGGTGCCACCCGCTGAATCATTTCCTTGATGCGTTTGATGGGCTCCGATTCCCCAATCATTTCATGGGTTTTGCTCACCTTTCGCTTCAAAACCCGGGTTTCGGAAACCAGCTGGGTTTTGTCCATGGCGTTGCGGATGGTGATCAGCAGGCGGTTCAGGTCCAGGGGTTTGGATATGAAATCATAAGCCCCCTTTTTGATGGCTTCCACGGCGGTATCAATGGTCCCATGCCCGGAGATCATCACGAAGGTTGCATCCGGGTCCTTTTCCTGCACCTTGCCAAGAACTTCCATGCCATCCATTTTGGGCATTTTGATGTCGCACAGAACCACATCAAATTTGGCCTTGTCCACTTTTTCCAAAGCTTCAAAACCATCTTCGGCCAGCTCCACCTCATACTTCTCGTATTCCAGGATGTCTTTCAGGGTGTTGCGTATGCTGCGCTCATCATCTATTACAAGTATTTTGGCCATGGTTTCGGGGATTTGATTTCAGAGGGCAAAGATAAAAATTATGGAACAATTAAAGACCTCCGGCAACAGGCTGTTTCTTATTTAATTATTTCACCGGATTCTTTTTTCAGGATATCTGAAAAGGCACCTTCCTTTAGCGCAAAATAAGAGAGGGCCATTTCAGGGATGTTGAAATGATGCTTCACAAAATGGATAAAAATGGAAGCATATACAATGGTATCGACCCGCATGGGCACCAGCCCCGGTATCTGGTATCGGGCTGCTTCATCCGAATGAAGCAGTAAGTTATGAATTTCAAGGTATTCCCTTTCTTTAAAAGGAAAAACACGCAAAGTCTTATGAGGTTCCCGTTCGTAAAAACGCATGCCGATCATGGAGGCTAGGGACTCAAAGGAACCGGAGCAACCCACGAGCATGGAAGGCGCAACCCTCTTTATTTGTTCTTTTAACGGCCCGAGTTCTTTTTCAAAAAATGCTTGCAGTGCCCTGATGTCTTTTGCTGTAAAGGGATCGGAAGGATTGAAAGTTTGCAAAAGACGGGCAACCCCAAGTTTAAAGCTTTGCTTCCAGAGAATGGAGTTGTTTTTTGCCAGGATAAACTCGGTGCTGCCTCCTCCTATATCCATGATCAGGATGGGTTGTTCAATGTTTCCCATGGCCAGCTTCACTCCCTTGTAAATGAGCAAAGCTTCTTCATCCCCGTCAATTACCTTAATGGAGATCCCCGTTGACCCGAATACTTTATTTACAAAATCAGAACCATTGGAAGCACTGCGAATTGCAGAAGTGGCATAGGCCTCCAGAAAATCCGGTTTGTATTTGCGGGCTTTGGCAGCAAGTTCTTCAAAGGCTTTCAGTCCCCGGTGGAAAGGTTCCGGGGCGATCTCATTTTGTAAAATGCGCCCTTCTACTAATTTAACGCTCAATTTGTCATTAACCAGTACCCGGTAATTGCCTTTTCGGTCGTGTTCTGCAAGCAACAGGTGAAAGGTATTGGTGCCGCAATCGATTATGGCGGTTTTCATGAGATGGGAATTGTGGATATTCAGGTTAACCGGATTTGGTTTCATGATGCAGGCAAAATTAGGAATTATGGATGATAAAGGATCAACTTTTTTGAACCAAACATTGCATTAAACAATAAAAAATGTGTATAATTTCAGAATTCATTTTATTTACAATGTTCAGGGAAGCTTCAAATTTACGCCCCTTAAAAAAATGTTTAGAATTTATTTAAAATAAGTAAACAAAAGAAGAGCAATTTTGCTTAATATAGTAGATTCCATAATTGGAAACTGGAAATATATTTAATTTTGATTTTGGTGGGAGATTTCCCCGGGATAAAAAGTTCAGGTCAAAAAAAACAGGATGAAAAAAGAAGTGATTGTAATTGGTGCGGGCTTTTCAGGCTTATCGGCTGCCTGTGTGTTGGCCGACAAAGGGTTTAATGTTCGGGTGTTGGAAAAAAATGCCATTGCTGGCGGCCGGGCACGAAAGCTGGAGGAGGAAGGTTTTTTGTTTGATATGGGCCCAAGCTGGTATTGGCTCCCGGATGTGTTGGAGCGGTTTTTTAACCGATTCGGAAAAAGCGCATCGGACTATTACAAGCTGGTTCGGGTAGATCCCTCCTACAAGGTTTTTTACGGACCGGAAGATTCGGTCAATATCCCGGCTGGCAAAGAAAATGTAATGAAGGTTTTTGAAAAAATGGAGCCGGGAGCCGGGAAAATGCTTCATCGATACCTGGATGAAGCAGCCTTCAAATACAAAATTGGAGTCAATGAGCTGGTATACCGTCCGGCCAAAACGCCCTTTGAGTTTATGGAGTGGGAGGTGATCAAGGGTAGCCTGAAGTTGCATGTGTTTCATTCTTTTCATAATTACGTCCGTAAATATTTTAAAAACCCCCGTTTGTGGCCCATCCTGGAATTTCCGGTGATCTTCCTTGGTGCTACCCCGCGCCGTGCACCCGCATTGTACAGCCTGATGAACCATGCCGATATAGCACTTGGAACCTGGTATCCCATGGGGGGGATGTTTGAGGTAATCAAAGGATTTGAAGCATTGGCCAAATCTTTGGGGGTCGCCTTTTCTTATAATGCCCCGGTGGAGCGAATTGAAGTGAAAAACGGACAGGCCAAAGGAGTTGTGGTAAACGGGGAGGTTCTTCCCGCAGATTATATAGTGGCTTCGGCGGATTATCATCATGTGGAGCAGCAACTTTTGCCGGAGCCATCCCGGCGGTATACCCCCCGTTACTGGGATAAACGCGAAATGGCTCCATCCTCACTGATCTTTTATCTTGGGGTGGATAAAAAACTTGAAGGCTTGGAACACCACAACCTGTTTTTTGATCGCGATTTCAGGAAACATGCCCATGAATTGTTTGAGGAGCCGGTATGGCCATCCGACCCTTTGATGTATATTTCTGTAACTTCAAAAACCGACTCCTCCGTTTCCCCCGAAGGGATGGAAAACCTGATGGTGCTGATTCCGGTGGCTCCGGGTCTGGAAGACAATGAAACCACGCGGGAATTGTACTTCCGGCAGGTGGTGGAAAGGCTAAGGCTGCTTACCGGCGAGGATCTGGATAAACACCTGGTTTACAAGCGCAGTTATGCCCACAAGGATTTTTCAAAAGATTACAATGCTTACAAAGGCAATGCCTATGGGCTGGGAAACACCCTGATGCAAACAGCTTTTATGAAGCCGAAAATGCATTCCAAAAAAGTCGGCAACTTACTCTACGCCGGTCAGCTGACCACCCCGGGACCCGGAATGCCCCCCTCCATAATCTCCGGACAAGTGGCAGCCGAAGAGATTGTAAAACTGGAAACCTCTTTAAAACAATCGGGATAAATTTTTCCGGCATGGCTGAAAAAATTGTCTTAAGTTTGAAACAGGAAAACCCTGGATTTTTTAGAAACGATAAAATAACCGGTGTAAAGAAAACGCCATTTAAATAAAAGATAGTTGAAAAATAAATTTTATGCAGGAAGAAAAGGTAATATTGGTTGATGAGCAAGACAATGCAATAGGGGAGATGGGTAAAATGGAAGCCCATGAAAAAGGCTTGTTGCATCGTGCCTTCTCTGTTTTTATATTTAATAACAACAAATTGCTGATCCAGCGCAGGGCCTTTGAAAAGTATCATTCGCCAGGCATGTGGGCCAATACCTGCTGTAGTCACCCCCGCAAAGGGGAATCAGTAATGGAGGCTGCCAATCGTCGCCTGATGGAAGAAATGGGCATGAAATGCAATCTGAAACCGGCCTTCAGCTTTATTTACAAGGCAGGCTTTGAGAACGGCCTCACCGAGCATGAGTTTGACCATGTACTCATAGGATTTTGTTCGGACAACATCGACATCAATCCCGACGAGGTGGCAGAATATTCCTGGGCAGATATTGACTTTCTGTCAAAAGACATGGAAGAAAACCCGGATAAATACACCATTTGGTTCAGAATTGCCTATCCAAGGGTTCTGGAATACCTGCACAAGCGCAAGCGCAAACAGGAGTCTCCCCAATAAACCTCGAGGCAACCTTTGTTCTAAAAACCGGAGCTTTATAAGCTTGCGGAATTAATCCCATTCCCGGTTAATGCCCTGGACAAGATGAGGAAGTTTTATTGTTTTATCCACTTCCAGATCACGGAATAAGTAATTTTTTTCCCATGCATCAGGATGCCGGTGCGGTATATTTTTGCAGCCAGCCAGGTGGTAAACATAAAGCCAAGAATAAGTAAGCCTGCGGAAAGAAACAGGTCAAAATAGGGTACACCGAAAGGTATCCGCACCATCATGATCACCGGGGAGGTCAGCGGAATCATGGAAAGCCAGAAAGCCATGTCTCCGGAAGGGTTATTGATTACCATTTGCCCCATGATCAAGGCAAAGAGCAAGGGAATGGTAACCGGCAGCATGAATTGCTGTGTGTCGGCTTCATTGTCTACAGCAGCACCGATTGCCGCAAAAAGTGAAGAATAGAGCAGGTAGCCTCCCAGGAAATAAAAGATAAAAGAAAGGATCATCACCGGGAAGTTAATGGCAGATAATCCTTCCAGGATGCGTCCGGCAGTGGTATCAAACTGTTGTATAGTTTCCATTTGTTGTTTCAGATCCTCGGGGTTGAGCATCTGGCTGCTGGTGATGTATACCTGCTCATCGGGGGTAAAACGAAACAGCTCCGGAAATGCCGCCTGGGTAACTCCGATAATGGAGAAAGTAAGGATGATCCAGATTAAAAACTGGGTGAGACCTACCAGACCAATGCCGATGATCTTTCCGGCCATCAATTGAAATGGCTTTACCGAAGAAACGATAATTTCCACAATGCGGCTGGATTTTTCCTCCAGCACCCCGCGAAGTACCTGTGAACCGAAAAGAAAAATGAAAATATAAATCAGGATGCCGCTTACCAGGCCAAGGCCCATGGTTACCTCGGGGTAATCTGCCTGCTCCAGCCCGTCATCCAGAATCCGGACTGCATGAATGCTGATAGGTGTTTCGATGGCTCTTAGCACTTCTTTATCAATGCCAGCAGCACTCATTTTCAGGCTTTCAAACTCATGCTTGAGTACATTCTCAATATACAATTTGGCATTGAGGTTGGCAGCTTTTTCAGAAAACAACCTTAGGGTTGAAGGGGCCTGGAATGCCGTTTCAGGAATATGCAATACGGCATCAAACCGGTTTTCTTTCATTTGCTCCAGGGCAAAGTCAATGCCTACCGGTAAATGGGTAAAGCGGACGTTGTTGGCGTCTTTGAAACGGTCGTAAAACAGGCCGGAATCATCCACAATGGCAACCTGGTAATCCTCTTCCGAGATTTGCGCAATGATTGCCGGGGCAACAAAAAGAGCGGCCAAAAGCAAAGGACCAAGAATGGTCATTACGATAAATGACCTTTTCCGGACCCGGCTGGCGTATTCCCTTTTTATAATGATTCCTGTTTTACTCATTAAAAAATTTTGCGTTTATTATTGCTCTAACGGTAATTCTTCCGGGTTTATTCTGTGGTTGGCATCATGGGTTTCCATGGGGTATTTGCCGGTTACATTTTTTATGAAAATATCATTCATGGTTGGCGTGAGTTCGCTGAAGGCCACAAGATGAGAATGATCCAGAACTTTTTTCACAAGGTCGTTGGAGGTGGCCGGTGCATTGACTTTTACCCTGGCCATGGTATGGCCGTTATGTTTCCAGGTTTTTATGATTTCGAAAGGTTTGTCCAGGATATTCTCCAGGGGCTTTTTCAGCCCTTCCATTTCTAACTGGAAAATATGGGTGGCATGATCCTTTTTTACCTGTCTGACGTTGCCATCCAGAATTTTTTTGGACTTATCGATCAGGGCAATATGGTCGCAAAGCTCTTCTACCGATCCCATATTGTGGGTAGAAAAAATGATGGTGGCTCCTTCATTACGCAGCCTGAGGATCTCCTGTTTGAGCAGGTTTACGTTGATGGGGTCAAATCCGCTGAAGGGTTCATCAAAGATCAGCAGTTCCGGTTGGTGTAAAACCGTAATGATAAACTGCACTTTTTGCTGCATCCCCTTGGAAAGCTCTTCCACTTTTTTGTCCCACCAGGGAAGCAGGTCAAACTTATCGAACCAGCCCTTAAGCAATTTGCGGGCTTGCTGTCTTTTTAATCCTTTGAGCTGTGCCAGGTAAATGGCCTGCTCACCCACTTTCATTTTTTTGTAAAGGCCGCGTTCTTCGGGAAGGTATCCGATTTTGTGCACATGCGCGGGGTTGAGCGCCTGATCACGGAAAAATAAATGTCCCTGGTCGGGAGAGATGATCTGGTTAATGATCCGTATCAGGGTTGTTTTTCCTGCTCCGTTGGGTCCAAGCAGCCCGTAAATGCTTTGTTCCGACACCTCAATACTCACATTGTCAAGGGCACAATGGTTGGTATAATTTTTAGTAATATTTTCTGAACGGAGCAAAAGGGTCATAGCAGGGCAGAATTAGTGAAAAACCTCTTTCATCCGCTCAAAAAAGCTTTTATCACTTTTTTTGGGGTTGGGTTTGAAATTTTCCGAATCGTCCAGGGATTCAAGTATGTCTTTTTCTTCCCCGGAAACTTTTTGCGGGGTCCAGATATTCACATTTACCAAAAGATCGCCCCTTCCGTAAGCGTTTACACCTGGCAGCCCTTTGCCTTTCAGCCTGAGTACTTTTCCTGCCTGGGTGCCGGGTTCTATTTTGATGCGTGCTTTTCCCTCCAGGGTGGGCACGTCAATGCTGGTACCTAATACCGCCTGCGGAAAGCTGATATAATGTTCGTACAACAGGTTGCTGCCATCCCTGATCAGTTTTTCATGGGGCACCTCTTCCACCATTACAATCAGGTCGCCGGGTATGCCACCCCTTGCCGCAGCATTGCCTTTTCCACTGAGGGAAAGTTGCATGCCTTCGGCAACTCCTGCCGGAATGTTGATGCTGATCACTTCCTCGCCTTTTTTAATACCGTTCCCGTAGCAGGAAGAACATTTATCGGTAATGGTTTTGCCTTCACCTCCGCATTGGGGGCAGGTGGATGTGGTCTGCATCTGCCCAAGAAAAGTGTTGGTGACCCTGGTAACCTGTCCCATACCGTTGCAGGTATTACAGGTGCTGAAAGCTCCTCCGTCTTTGGCACCGGTTCCTTTGCAGGAATCGCAGGGGACATATTTGTTAACCTTGATCTTCTTTTCGACCCCGGTAAGGATTTCCTTCAGGGTTAGTTTGACCTTGACGCGCAGGTTGGTACCCCGGTTGACCTTACGGGAGGTGCGCCCGAAGCCGCTCCTGCCAAAACCGCCACCAAAGGCACCGCCGAAGATGTCTCCAAACTGGCTGAAAATGTCCTCCATGGACATTCCTCCTCCAAAACCGCCTTGCCCAAAGTTATTGCCCATGCCGGCATGTCCGAACTGGTCGTAACGTGATTTTTTTTCAGGATTGCCCAGCACCTCATAGGCTTCTGCCGCTTCCTTAAATTTGCTTTCGGCAGTTTCATCACCCTGGTTTTTGTCTGGGTGATACTTCAAAGCTTTTTGCCGGTATGCTTTTTTTATTTCTTCGGCTGAAGCGTTTTTGGAAAGCCCCAGTATTTCGTAATAATCTCTTTTTGACATTACAGATTAAATTTTTTAATTGGCAACCACTACCCTGGCAAAACGGATCACTTTCTCATTCAACAGATACCCTCTTTGAACCTCTTCGATCACTTTGCCTTTTTGTTTTTTATCCTTTGCAGGAACATGGGAAATGGCTTCATGAAAATCAGTATTAAATTCTTCTCCCACCGTGGGAATCTCCTCTACACCCTTCTGCTCCAGTATTTTCCTGAACTTGTTATAGATCAGTGAAATACCCCCGTTATTGTCCTGGTCCTGTTCTTTTTCGGCTTGCGCGGCACGCTCCAGGTCATCAAGCACTGGCAGCAATGCAACAATGATATCGGCCGAGGCCGTTTTGGACAATTCTATGCGCTCTTTGCTGGTGCGCTTGCGGAAGTTATCAAATTCCGAAAAAAGCCTCAGAAACTTTTCATTGGATTCTTCTAATTTCTTTTCCAGCTCACTTAATTTTTCCAAGTGTTCATTTTGCAACTTTTCCAGCTCTTCTTCCATGGATTGCACAGAATCCCTGCCGGATTGATTTTTTTCCTTGTTTTCCTGTTGTTTTGACTTTGCTTCCATATTTTCTGACGCATTGTCAGTATTCTCCTGTTTTATTTTTTGCCCTTGGGAGGGCTGATTGGTATCCAGATTGTTTTCTTCCTGGTTGTTCTTCAGTTTATCTTCCATTTTAAAGCCTTCTTGTATTATTTTGTAAAAAAAACTGCCCGGAAATCAACAAATGGCTTGCCAATAATTAAAGCGGGACAATTTGTCACCCATTGATTTATAATCTTTTGATTTCGGCACCCAGTTTCTGCAGCCGGGTATCAATTTGCTGGTAACCCCGGTCGATTTGTTCGATGTTGTGAATAACGCTTTTTCCTTTGGCACTCAATGCCGCAATAAGCAAAGCCACTCCTGCTCGGATATCGGGGGAGGTCATTTCCAGGGCTTTTAAAGGATATTGGCGGTTGAGCCCGATCACGGTTGCCCGGTGGGGGTCACAAAGAATGATCTGGGCTCCCATATCAATGATTTTGTCCACAAAAAACAAGCGGCTTTCAAACATTTTCTGATGTAACAACACGCTTCCTTTGGCTTGTGTGGCAACCACCAGTATAATGCTGAGCAGGTCGGGTGAAAACCCCGGCCATGGGGCATCGCTGATGGTAAGAATGCTCCCGTCAATATAAGTATCTACCTGGTAGCTATCCTGATGAGGGATAAAAAGGTCGTCTCCTCTCAATTCAAGGTTTATTCCCATTTTACGGAAAACCTCCGGTATCAGGCCCAATTGGTCATATCGAACGTCCTTGATGGTAATTTCTGACTGTGTCATGGCGGCCAAACCAATAAAACTGCCGATCTCGATCATGTCGGGAAGCATTCGGTGTTTGCATCCCCCAAGGTTGTCAACCCCTTCGATGGTTACAAGATTTGACCCCACCCCGCTAATGTTGGCTCCCATGCGGTTGAGCATCTTGCATAACTGCTGCAGGTAGGGCTCGCAGGCAGCATTATAAATGGTGGTTTTACCCCTGGCCAAACTGGCAGCCATAATGATGTTGGCTGTACCTGTGACGGAGGCCTCATCCAGCAACATATAGCATCCAGAAAGTTCACCGGCTTCTATCTGGTAAAAGGTGGTTTCAGAATCATAATAAAAACGGGCACCGAGTTTTTCCAGGCCGATAAAGTGGGTGTCCAGGCGCCTTCTCCCGATCTTATCTCCTCCGGGTTTTGGAATAAATGCCTTGCCAAACCGGGCCAGCAGGGGCCCGACGATCATTACCGATCCGCGCAATTGGCTCACCTTTTTAAGGTAAGTTTCGGTGTGAAGAAAATCCAGGTCTACCGCATCGGCCTGAAAAGAAAAAGTGCCTTCCTGAATTTTTTTAACCTTAACCCCGAAATCTTTGAGCAATTCAATCAGTTTGTTTACATCCCTGATGTCCGGAATGTTTTCTATTATGACTTCTTCCGGGGTAAGCAAAGTGGCGCAAATAATTTGCAGGGCTTCATTTTTGGCACCCTGAGGTACGATTTCCCCTTTTAATTTTTTTCCACCGATAATTTCAAAAGAGCCCATGATGTTCTGGCATTTATGGTTTAATAATACAATAGCCTTCCGGACTTGCTTTCCGGAAAGAAATCATAAAAAACTTTTGCTTACGAAGGTATTGCAAAAAATAAAACAAATCAGTTTTTCTTGCCTTTGTAGTTGTGGGATTTTCCGATGGAAGGTTTCCCCTGGAATTTCTTTCTTTTTTGCTTGGAAAGGATATCCGTTGTATTGCTCAGGCGGATGTTGTCTGTAAGTTTAAGTTTTCCTTTGGATAATACTTCCAGGTGGGAAGCAATTTCTTCATCGCTTACTGAGTCGCGGCTCCAGGTAAGGAAAGATTTTTTCAAATGGTTGGCAATGAGCTTGATCAGGGCCTGTTTTTCGGGCCCCTCTTCCATTTCGCAGGCTTTTTCAATAATGCGCTCTATATGCCGTCCATAATGTCTGAACGTGATATTGTTGGATGCGTATTCCAGCATTTCAGGCTTGCGGGTTAGTGTTTCAGGCGATGGGATGGGGTAGGGTGAATCCACATCCAGCTTAAAATCAGACATGATAAACAAATGATCCCAAAGCTTGTGTTTGAAATCATTCACATCCCGCAAATGAGGATTTAATTGGCCCATCACATTGATGGTGGCCCTTGCCAGTTTATTGCGTTTATCACGATCATCAATACTCATGATATACTCAATCATTTTCTGAATATTTCGACCATATTCAGAGATGTTCATTTTAGAACGAGAAGTGTTATATTCCATATAGTTGCTTATTGATTGGGGTCCGGAAGCTGATCAATTTTTAAAGATACGCACCGGGAAGATTTTCAATAATTGAATGTTGAGAAGAACTTTTAATTATGTAAACAGTTAAAACCCAAACCTGTAATTAACAAATTAGAACGGGAAAAAAACTTAATTGTTATGGTATTAAAGTAATCTGCAAAAGGAGAAACAGTGACCTGACGGGCTGCAGTTTTTTAAGTTTTGTGCAAATATATTAAATAAACCTTTACCGCTAAAGGATTGATTATAAAATTTTCAGGCGTGCATATTTAAGGAGCAATTGCTTTTTCCCAAAGTTATTAAAAATTACGGTAGCTTTTGCATTCAATCCTTTTCCTTCGAGGCTCACCACTTTGCCGGTGCCAAAGCGCTGATGTTGTACTTCGGTTTCCGGGGGGAGTTGCTCTGCGGTTAATATCCCAAAGCCGTTGTTATCGGTTGGCCCTGCATTTGAGAGGACGGGTTTGTTTTGCTCATTGGCGGTGAGTTTCCGGTATTTTTTCCGGCTTTCTTCAAAACTTTCTTTGGGGACCTGCTGCTTTTTTTGATTGCGGGGTCCGGCAAGGTAATGCAGAAATTCGGGATCCAGCTCATCAATAAAGCGGCTGGGTTCGCAAAAATTAAAATTGCCATAACGGAAGCGGGTTTCCGCATAGCTGATGGTGGCCTGCTTCATGGCGCGGGTCAGTGCCACATAAAACAGCCTTCTTTCTTCTTCCAGCTCGGTGCGGCTATTGATAGACAGCTGCGAAGGGAAAAGATTTTCTTCCACCCCGGCAATAAAAACATAGGGAAACTCCAGTCCTTTGGCCGAATGGATGGTCATCAGGGATACCTTGTTTTTATCCTCAGGTTTGTCTTTGGTGTCCTGATCGGTGAGCAAAGCAACATCCTGCATAAACTCATCCAGGGTTCGGAATGCAGGCTCATCGGTATCCTCATCGGTTTGGCTTACAAAATCTTTCAGGCCGCTGAGTAGTTCCTCGATATTGTCACGGCGGTTAATGCTTTCGGGCGATTCATCTTCGAAATAAAACTTCCGGATACCGGTCTGGTTTACGATCTTTTCTCCCAATTCAAAAGCATTCAGCTTATAGAGCTGCCCATAAAAACTTTTGATCAGGGTAATGAATTCCTGCAATTTTTTAGAGGTGCCGGCATTGAACTGCACCTTAAATTTTGCAGGATCGCTGGCCACCTCCCAAAGAGGTTTTCCTGTTTCCCCGGCAGCGGCCTGTAGCTTGTTGATGGTAGTTTGCCCGATGCCCCTGGCCGGGAAATTTACCACTCTTAAAAAGGCCTCTTCATCCATGGGATTGATCACCAGCCTGAAATAAGCCACCAGGTCTTTCACCTCTTTTCTTTGGTAAAAAGATACCCCCCCAAACACCCTGTAAGGAATGTTGAGTTTGCGCAGGGACTCCTCCAGGGCTCTTGACTGGGCGTTGGTACGATACAGGATGGCAAAGGCATCATTGCGCAGCTGTTCGTTCATGGAGGCTTCAAAGATCCTGGAAGCTATCCAGGATGCCTCTTCCCCTTCGGTGGCCGTTTTGATGATCTGTATTTTTTCTCCCGAGTCGTTGCTGGTCCATACCTTCTTGAAAATCTGGTCTTTGTTATGGGAGATTACGCTGTTGGCGGCGCTTACAATATTCTGGGTTGAACGGTAGTTTTGCTCCAGCTTAAAAAGCTTGTAATCGGGATAATCCTTTTTAAAGTTCAGAATATTGGCAATGTTTGCCCCCCGAAAGGCGTAAATGCTCTGGGCATCATCGCCCACGACACACAAATTTTCATTGTCGGCCGCAAGTTTTTTTACAATAATGTACTGTGAAAAGTTGGTGTCCTGGTATTCGTCTACCAGCACGTACCGGAAGCGTTTCTGGTATTTGTACAATACATCCGGAAAATCGCGCAGCAACACGTTGGTGTTAAAAAGCAGGTCATCAAAATCCATGGCCGATGCTTTCCGCAGTTTTTGCTGGTAAAGGCTGTAGATCAAGCCCAGCTTTGGCTTGCGCATCTGGTTGTCCTGGGTTTGTATTTCAAAGTCCTCGTTGTAGTCCACCGCAGAGATCAGGTTATTCTTTGCATTGGATATGCGGCTGAGCACAAAGCCAGGTGCATAGGTTTTGTCGTCCAGGTTCTGCTCCTTCAATATATTGCGGATCACCCGCTTTGAGTCTTCGGTGTCGTAAATGGAATAGTTGGCGGGGTAGTTGATCTTTTCTGATTCTGCCCTGAGTATTCGGGCAAAAATGCTGTGAAAGGTACCCATCCACAGGCCTTTTGCCCTCGCAGGGTCAACCAGGGCGGCGATGCGTTCGCGCATTTCCCGGGCTGCTTTATTGGTAAAGGTCAGGGCAAGAATATTGAAGGGAGGAACTTGCTGGCTAAGCAGGTAGGCAACCCTGTATGTTAGCACCCGGGTTTTGCCGCTTCCGGCTCCGGCAATTACCATTACCGGGCCCTCTGTTGCTTTTACTGCTTCCTGCTGGGGTTTGTTAAGTTCCTTTATAAAATCGGACATTGACTTGTTTTTGTTTTAATTTGCAAAGATAGAAAATTTGATGGTGGCCTGCTGTTTACCCCAATGTGGTTTTTTCAACAATTTTTACCCAATTATCCGGATTTTTCAATTCAGGCCAAAAGGGCAATCCGGAAAAGTTTTTTTGTGGAAAAAATACTTTATATATTTACCCGCTCAATTAAAAAACTTCAGGCAATACAATAAATAACCAAAACCAACTGCATTATGAAATTCAACAATTATTTCAAATGGCTTCCCGCGTGCATGTTTATTTTAATGCTTATTTTTAGCGGAAGTTCATGGGCTCAAACCGCTGATGATGAGCTGAAAAAAGGCCAGGAAGAACTGCTAAGGGAGCTGCGCGACCTGCGATACCGTTTTGATGTGCTGGAAAAATCCATTGACGATATTCGGTGGTTTCACCGGGTGGGTGATGTGGCCCATATAGACAAGCTGTTTATGGCAGGCCCTCCGCCCCGGGGAGCAGAAAAGGCCACCACTTTAAGGGGATCTAATCCCATTAAGTTCTGGGCCTATGTGTTCGTCCCCAAAGACATTGACCCTTCCAAAAAATATCCCTTGCTGGTTTTTCCCCACGGAGGAGTGCATGGCGACTTCAACACCTATTATACCCATATCATCCGTGAGCTCATGGCCCAGCAATACATTGTAGTGGCCCCCGAATACAGGGGAAGCACGGGATATGGAAAAGGGCATCACCAGCTTATTGACTACGGCGGCCTGGAAAATGATGATGTGCACGAAAGCATGAAAATGATGGTTGAAAATTACAACATCGTGGACCCTGACAGGGTAGGTCTTATCGGCTGGAGTCACGGGGGGATGATCTCCCTGATGGTTGGATTTGACCACCCGGATGACTACCGGTGTATTTTTGCCGGGGTGCCCGTCAGCGACCTCATTGCCCGCATGGGCTACAAGCGCCCGGCATATGAAATGGACTGGTTTGCCGCCGACCACCACATCGGGCAGGCCGTACATGAAAACATTGAGGAATACCGCCGGCGTTCCCCGGTTTACCATGCCCACAAGCTGGAAATCCCTTTGCTGATCCATACCAACACCATTGATGAGGATGTGCATGTATTGGAAGTTCAAAACCTGATCAATACCCTCAAGGTAGAAAACAAGGAGTTTGAATACCAGATATTTGAAGATATTCCCGGAGGGCATTCGTTTGACCGCATGGATCATCGCATGGGAAGAGACATCCGGTTTAAGATTTACAAGTTTTTGGAAAGATACCTTGATCCGCCTAAAAAATTCCGCAATGTGGGCGAAATGGAAAGAGCCGCCTACAGATATTAAAATTATCCCTTAAGGAAGCCGGAAACTCCCTGAGGGACTTCCGGCTTCCTTAAGGGGGCTTCCCCGCAATGGAAATTTCAAGTTGCTTTGCCAGCTGGAAGTTGCTTTTTCGCCTGAAACAAAAAACTTGCGCAGCAATTTCCAACTTCCGTGATAAAGTTCCTATCCCGGAAGCTTCCAGTTCCTTTTGGTCAGGCACCGGGAACCTGCGCAGCAGTTTTCAGCTTCCTGGTAGGGAGCAATCGATTTTGGATCCATTTCCTGCTTCCCTTATTTTCTTTCAAAATTTCCCTGAAATATTTATATTCTATTGCACAAAGGTGCTGAATTACAAAAAATATTTCTAACTTTGTGCCCCTCAAAAACAGGAATGCAATCTTTCTGATCTACAGAGAAATTTCATTTTTTTAACTTTCAAAAAAAGCGAAGGTTTTTTTTTTGAGTGGGATAAAAGTGCTCCGCAGGCCAAAATTATTTTGAAACCATATTGGTTTTCAAAAAATAACTTTTACCTTTGCACTCCCAAAATTAGAGAGGGTCATATTTAACTTAATAGAAACGAAGTTTTTACAAAATTTACATTACAAATGCCAACAATACAGCAATTGGTTCGTAAAGGCCGCCAAAAGGTGACATACAAAAGCAAGTCACCCGCTTTGGATTCTTGTCCCCAGCGTCGGGGTGTTTGTGTTAGGGTATATACCACTACCCCCAAAAAACCTAATTCTGCCATGAGAAAAGTGGCCAGGGTGAGGTTGACCAATGGAAAAGAGGTGAATGCTTATATCCCCGGAGAAGGTCATAACCTTCAGGAGCACTCCATCGTGTTGTTACGTGGTGGCAGGGTAAAGGATTTGCCCGGTGTTCGTTATCACATTGTTCGGGGTGCATTGGATACCAGTGGGGTTGAAGGGCGCAATCAAAGGCGGTCGAAATATGGTACCAAAAGGCCAAAGGCAAAGAAATAATAAAGCAAGCATAAAATTTTTCAAATAACATGAGAAAGTCCAAACCCAAGAAGCGAATATTGCTGCCCGATCCAAGGTTTAATGACATTTTGGTCACCCGTTTTGTAAACAACCTGATGCTTAAGGGCAAAAAGAATTTGGCTTTTAATATTTTTTACGAAGCCATTGACATTGTTTCCGAAAAGACCAAGGAAGATGGCCTGGAGGTTTTCAAAAAAGCCCTGGCCAATGTTACTCCTGCTGTTGAGGTGCGTAGTCGTCGTATTGGCGGAGCCACTTTTCAGATTCCTTCTGAGATCCGCCCCGACCGCAAGATGTCTATCGGTATCAAGCACATGATCAATTTTTCCCGCAAGCGCAATGAAAAAGGTATGGCAGCCAAACTTGCCGGAGAAATAATTGCAGCCAGCAAAGAAGAAGGTGCTGCATATAAAAGAAAAGAAGATACACACCGTATGGCTGATGCCAACAAAGCTTTCTCTCACTTTAGATTTTAAAGAATAGTTTTTGATTGAATAGATGGCCAGAGATTTACAATATACACGCAACATAGGCATTATGGCGCACATCGACGCCGGTAAGACTACCACTACCGAGCGTATTTTATTTTATACCGGTGTGACCCATCGCCTCGGCGAAGTGCATGACGGTGCCGCTACCATGGACTGGATGGTTCAGGAACAGGAGCGCGGCATTACCATCACCTCGGCTGCCACCACTACATTCTGGCCTTTCAAGGATAAACAATACAAGGTAAATATAATCGATACCCCCGGGCACGTGGACTTTACCGTGGAGGTAGAGCGCAGTCTCAGGGTGCTGGATGGGGCCATTGCCCTTTTTTGTGCCGTGGGAGGCGTAGAACCCCAGTCTGAAACCGTCTGGCGCCAGGCCGATAAATATAAAGTACCCCGTATCAGCTTCATCAATAAGATGGACAGGGCCGGGGCCGACTTTTTTGCGGTACTAAACCAGATCAACAAACGCTTGGGAATGAATGCCGTTCCACTGCAAATTCCCATTGGCAGCGAAGAAAACTTCAAGGGGATCATTGACCTGATCAACAACAAAGCCTACGAATGGGAAGAACAATCTTTAGGTTCTGTTTTTGTAGAAGTTCCCATTCCTGATGATATGCTTGAAACAGTGCAGGAATACCGCACAAAGCTCATTGAAGGCTGTGCCGAAGAAAGTGAGGAACTTCTTGAAAAATTTATTGAAAATCCTGAAAGCATTTCGGAAGAGGAAATGCTTGATATTATCCGCAAAGCCACCATCGACCTGAGAATTACCCCGGTATTATGTGGCTCTGCTTTTAAAAACAAAGGTATCCAAACCCTGTTGGATGCCGTCATAAAATTCCTTCCTGCCCCTATTGATGTGGAAGCCATTTCAGGTATTAACCCCAAAACGGAAAAAACCGAGAAGCGCGAAGCCAAGGCCGATGCACCTTTTGCTGCCCTGGCCTTCAAAATTGCCACCGACCCTTATATGGGGCGGCTTTGTTTTTTCAGGGTTTACAGCGGCACCCTAAAATCCGGGTCTTATATATGGAATGCCTCTACCAAAAAGAAAGAACGCATTTCAAGGATCGTACAGATGCATGCCAACAAGCAAAACCCTGTGGAGCAGATTGAAGCCGGGGATATTGGAGCAGCGGTTGGTTTTAAAAGCATTCATACCGGGGATAGCCTTTGTGACGAAAAACACCCCATCTTACTGGAGTCTATGACTTTTCCCGAGCCTGTGATCAGTGTGGCCATTGAGCCCAAAACCCAGGCCGATGTAGACAAGCTTACCCTGGCTTTGACTAAGCTTTCGGAAGAAGATCCCACCTTTTTGGTTAAAACCGATCCCGATAGCGGACAGACCATTATCAGCGGTATGGGTGAACTTCACCTGGAAATCCTTATGGATCGTTTGGTGAGAGAGTTTAAGGTGGAATGCAACCAGGGAGTACCCCAGGTGGCTTATAAAGAAGCCCTTACAACAACCGTCAAGCATCGCGAGGTCTATAAGAAGCAAACCGGTGGAAGAGGAAAATTTGCAGATATTGTATGCGAAATCGGTCCTGCCGATGATGGCGTTACCGGACTTCAATTCTTAGATGAAGTTAAGGGCGGCAATATTCCCAAGGAATTCATCCCCTCTATAGAAAAAGGGTTTAAGCAGGCTATGCAAAATGGTGTATTGGCGGGATTCCCGGTGGAAAGCCTGAAAGTCAGGTTGCTGGATGGATCTTATCATTCGGTGGACTCCGATGCCCTTGCTTTTGAACTTGCAGCAAAAATTGCCTTTCGCAATGCCTGCAAAAAAGGCAATTCTGTTCTGCTGGAGCCCTTAATGAAACTGGAAGTGTTAACCCCTGAAGAATATGTGGGTGATGTGGTAGGCGATTTGAACCGCAGAAGAGGGCAACTGTCCGGGATTTCCAACAGGGCCAACCTTCAGGTTATTCAGGCCAATGTGCCTTTGGCAGAAATGTTCGGGTATGTAACCAACCTGCGTACTCTTACCAGTGGCCGGGCAACTTCAACTATGGAGTTTTCTCATTATGAGCAAACACCCAGGGAAATTGCAGATGAGGTTATTTATAAATTATTTGGTGTTAAAGCATAATCGTTTAATCTAAAAGAATTAAACCGTGAGTCAAAGAATCCGAATCAAATTAAAATCTTACGATTACAATCTGGTGGATAAGTCTGCCGAAAAAATCGTTAAAACTGTAAAGTTAACCGGAGCTGTAGTAAACGGACCCATTCCGCTCCCCACCAACAAAAAGATCTTTACCGTTTTGCGGTCCCCTTTTGTTAACAAAAAAGCAAGAGAGCAATTTCAACTGAGCTCTTACAAGAGACTGCTTGATATATACTCCTCATCTTCCAAAACCGTGGATGCGCTCATGAAACTTGAGTTGCCCAGTGGGGTTGAGGTGGAAATCAAAGTTTAAGAATCATAACCATTATTGCGTAAAGCTAAAATCGACTTGAAATGTCAGGATTAATTGGAAAAAAAATTGGAATGACCAGCATTTTTGATGCCTCTGGGAAAAATGTCCCATGCACCGTTATCCAGGCTGGTCCATGTGTGGTTACGCAGATTAAAACGCGGAAGACCGATGGCTATGAGGCCATTCAGCTTGCTTTTGACGAAAAGAAAGAGAAACACACCTCCCGGGCTTTGAAAGGCCATTTCGACAAAGCCAAAACCACGCCCAAGCGCGTAGTAGCTGAATTTACCCGTTTTGAGAAAGAGCACCAGAAGCAATTTGGTGACGAGCTCAAGGCCGATATTTTCATCGAAGGTGAATATATCGATGTGGTAGGGATCAGTAAAGGAAAAGGGTTTCAGGGTGTTGTAAAACGCCATGGTTTTGCCGGGGTTGGACAGGCGACTCACGGTCAGCACAACCGCCTGAGGGCTCCTGGTTCTCTGGGTGCCTCTTCATGGCCTTCCCGCGTTTTTAAAGGGATGCGTATGGCTGGTAGAACCGGTGGAAACCGGGTAAAGATGATCAACCTACAGATCATGAAACTTTTACCCGAACAAAACATTGTTGTTGTTAAAGGTTCTGTTCCAGGACCCAATGGATCATATTTAATTCTTGAGAGATGGAGTTAGCAGTATATAATATTAAAGGAAACAAGACAGCAAGAACCGTTGAATTGAACGAGGATATCTTTGCTATTGAACCCAACGATCACGCCATCTTCCTGGATGTAAAACAATATCTTGCCAACAAGCGGCAGGGTACCCATAAAACCAAGGAAAGAGGAGAAGTAAAAGGCAGCACCAGAAAACTTCGCCGCCAAAAAGGGACGGGTTTTGCCAGGGTAGGCGACATCAAATCCCCCATATTCAGGGGTGGTGGACGTGTTTTTGGCCCCAAGCCAAGGGATTATTCATTTAAGGTAAACAAAAAGGTGAAGAAGCTTGCACGCAAGTCAGCCCTTTCCTATAAGGTAAAAGACAATAACTTTTTGGTGCTGGAAGATTTCTCCATGGAAGCGCCCAAAACCAGCAAGTTTATGGAAATCCTGAAGAACTTTAACCTAGAAAACAAAAAGGCCCTTGTGGTATTGCCCGAAAGCAACCGTGGCATAATCCTTTCTGCACGTAACATTCCCAAAACCACCGTGGCCCAGGCTACCGATCTTAACACGTTTATGATCCTGAATGCCGACCACCTGTTGGTTTGTGAAAGTTCTGTAAAACAGGTTGAAGATATTTTGCTGAAAAAATAAAACAATGTTGGGCTGGAAAAAGATCGGCCCCTTAAATGAAATTAAAAATGGAAGTCTTAATTAAGCCTCTGATAACAGAAAAGATGACCGCGGTAACTGAGAAGTTTCCCAATCGCTATGGCTTTGTTGTGGATAAGCGGGCCAGCAAGTCGCAAATCAAGCAGGCGGTTGAAGAAATGTATGAGGTAGATGTTGCCTCCGTAAATACCATGGTTTATCTGGGGAAACAAAAAACCCGCTATACCAAAACCGGCATTCAGTCCGGACGCAAAGCACATTTTAAAAAGGCCATCGTAACATTAATCGAAGGCCAAACCATTGATTTTTACAGCAATATTTAGTGATATATGGCTTTAAGAAAATTTAAACCCACCACCCCCGGTCAGCGCAATAAAATGATCAGCGCTTTTGACGATATAACTGCCTTAAAACCTGAGAAAAGTTTGGTGGTAGGGAAGAAAAAATCAGGAGGCAGAAACAACAGAGGAAAAATGACCATGCGCTATATTGGCGGTGGACATAAAAAGAGTTACCGTCTTGTTGATTTCAAAAGAAACAAGGATGGGGTTCCTGCAACGGTAAAAAGTATCGAATACGATCCAAACCGTTCGGCCCGCATCGCCTTGGTATACTATGCCGATGGAGAAAAACGGTATATTCTCGCCCCGGCAGGTCTTCAGATAGGACATACCATAATGTCCGGCGAGAAGGCCACTCCGGATATTGGCAATTCCCTCTTCCTACGGGATATTCCTTTGGGTAGTGTGGTGCATAACATTGAACTGCAGCCCGGGCAGGGAGGAAAAATGGCCCGCAGTGCAGGTACATACGCACAGCTGACTTCCAGGGAAGGCAAATATGCCGCATTGAAATTGCCCTCTGGCGAGATAAGAATGGTTTTGATCACCTGCAAGGCTACCATTGGCAGTGCTTCCAATCCGGATCATATGCACGAAATGTCAGGTAAAGCTGGCCGCAGTCGTTGGCAGGGTCGCAGACCCCGTACCCGTCCTGTGGTTATGAATCCGGTTGATCACCCCATGGGTGGTGGAGAAGGACGTGCTTCGGGCGGACACCCCAGAAGCCGTAAAGGTTTGCCTGCAAAAGGTTATAAAACCCGTAACAGGAAAAAAGCTTCTTCAAGACTGATCCTTGAAAGAAAGAAAAAATAATTCATTGTAAACAGGTAAAATCAATTCATATGAGCCGTTCATTAAGAAAAGGACCCTTTATTCACTATAAGCTTGAGAAAAAAGTCCTTGCCATGGCCGCCAGCAGCAAAAAGTCTGTGATCAAAACCTGGTCAAGGGCCTCCATGGTTTCTCCCGAGTTTGTTGGTCAAACCATTGCCGTGCACAATGGAAATAAATTTATCCCGGTGTACATTACCGAAAATATGGTAGGACACAAGCTGGGCGAATTTGCACCAACCCGCATTTTCCGCGGGCATGCCGGAAAAAAAGATAAAGCCAAAAAATAAAATAACCTTTAACAATGGGATTAAGAAAACATTTAAGGGCTGAAAAACTCAAAGAAGAGAAGAAAACCCAGTATTTTGCCAGGTTAAACAACTGCCCCACATCGCCCAGGAAAATGCGCCTGGTTGCCGATATAATCAGAGGCAAGGATGTAGATAAAGCCCTGAGTATATTAAAATATACCAAAAAAGAAGCCGCCCAGCGCCTTGAAAAGCTACTGTTGTCGGCTATCGCAAACTGGCAAAACAAAAATGAAGGTGTCAGGATTGAAGACAGCAACCTTTACGTGAAAACCATCTTCGTTGACAGTGGCCGTGTGTTGAAAAGACTGCGCCCTGCTCCCCAGGGTCGTGCACACCGGATCCGTAAAAGATCCAACCATGTGACCATTTTTGTTGACAGTAGAAATAAAAACGAGAACGAGTAAATTTTTCTAAAATGGGACAAAAAACAAATCCAATCGGCATGAGGCTGGGGATCATCAAAGGATGGGACAGTAACTGGTATGGTGGCAATAAATATGAAGCCAAACTGGTTGAAGACGACAAAATCCGCAAATACCTCAACGCCCGTTTATCAAAGGCCGGTATTTCTAAAATAATCATTGAAAGGACCCTGAAACTGATCACGGTGACCATCAATACCGCCCGCCCCGGTATCATTATCGGGAAAGGAGGACAGGAAGTGGATAAGCTGAAAGAAGAGTTGAAAAAGCTTACCCAGAAGGAAGTTCAGATCAACATCAGCGAAATCAAGCGTCCGGAACTGGATGCCTTTTTGGTTGCCCAAAACGTTGCCAAACAGATCGAGGGAAGGATTTCTTTCCGTCGTGCGGTAAAAACCGGTATCTCTTCCACCATGCGCTTGGGCGCAGAAGGGATCAAGATCACCGTTGCCGGTCGTTTGGGAGGCGCCGAGATGGCACGCACCGAAACTTACAAAGAAGGCCGTATTCCCCTGCATACCTTAAGGGCAGATATTGATTTTGCCAAAGTTGAAGCCCATACCACCTATGGACGTATCGGAGTTAAGGTATGGATCTGTAAAGGAGAGGTTTTCGGTAAGAAAGAATTGACCCCTTTTACCGAAGAGCCTGCAAAGGGAAGACCTGCACCTGGCGGAGGCGGTCGCTTCAGGGGAAGACGCAAAAAATAAAAGGTAGTTTTTCATTATCGTATAGAAAAAGTTTGGAATAATGTTACAACCGAAAAAAACAAAATACAGGAAACAGCAAAAAGGCCGCATGAAGGGTAACACCAAGCGCGGTTCCGAGATTGCATTTGGTTCCTTTGGCATCAAGGCCATGGAGACCAGTTGGATCACCGGTCGTCAGATTGAAGCGGCTCGTCAGGCCATTACCCGCCAGATGAAACGTGAAGGACAGCTGTGGATTAGAATTTTCCCGGATAAACCCATTACAAAAAAACCTGCAGAGGTAAGAATGGGAAAAGGGAAAGGTGCACCTGAGTACTTCGTTGCCAGGGTTTGCCCCGGTCGCATCCTCTTTGAAGCCGATGGCGTACCCGTGGCGGTTGCCAAGGAAGCCATGCGTTTAGGCGCTCAGAAGTTGCCCATAACCGCCAAGTTTGTGGTTAGAAGGGATTATGTTGAATAAATTGATTTTATAATCCGAAAAATATTTGTAACTTTGCAGCCTTTTTGCAGGGGGATCAAAAACCAACGCAGCCGTTACCTGTCTGGATATTTCGCCCCTTTTAGCCCGCCAAATTTGCGGGTTTGCTGACAAATTAAAATTCACCCAAAGATGAAGCAGAATGTAATTCGTGAAATGTCAACCGGTGAGCTCAAAGAGCGGTTGGAAGAAGAGGTTAAGCAACTGCGTAAACTCAAGATGAACCATGCAGTTTCGCCCCTTGAAAACCCTAACAAAATCCCTGCATACCGTAAAACTGTAGCCAGGATTTTGACCGAGCTCCGTAAAAGGGAATTAGAAGAAATTAAACAAAAGTAATTTTTGAACATGGAAACCAGAATTCCCAGAAAAGAAAGAACGGGCATCGTTGTGAGCAATAAAATGGACAAATCCATTGTTGTGGAAGTTCAGCGCCGTGTAAAACATCCCATGTACGAGAAATTCGTAAAACGGTCCTCGCGTTTCATGGCGCATGATGAAAAAAACGACTGTAACCCCGGTGATACCGTACGTATCATGGAAACCCGTCCTTTGAGCAAGAATAAATGTTGGAGATTAGTTGAAATACTTGAAAGAGCGAAGTAATTATGATACAATCAGAATCCAGACTTTCGGTAGCGGATAACAGTGGAGCAAAAGAAGTACTTTGTATCCGTGTGCTTGGAGGCACGCGCCGCAGATACGCCGGTATAGGCGACAAAATTATCGTTTCGGTAAAAGACGCCCTTCCCTCCGGGAACATCAAAAAGGGTACTGTATCTAAGGCTGTTGTGGTGCGCACAAAAAAAGATGTGCGTCGTTCCGATGGAAGCTATATCCGCTTTGATGACAATGCCGTGGTGTTGCTTACAGCCACAGAAGAAATGCGCGGCACCCGTATCTTTGGCCCGGTAGCCAGGGAGTTGCGCGAAAAACAATTTATGAAAATCGTTTCTTTGGCACCTGAAGTGCTTTAACGAGAAAAATATTTCAAGCATGAAACCCAAAATACACATTAAAAAAGGGGATACCGTTAAAGTGATTGCCGGCAACGAAAAAGGCGCTGAAGGCAAGGTACTTTTTGTTTATCCCGAAAAACGCCGGGCTTTGGTAGAAGGCATTAATATGGTGTCCAAACATACCAAACCCAACGCTGCCAACCCTCAGGGTGGCATTGTAAAAAAAGAAGCCTCGATTCATGTTTCCAACCTCATGGTGCTGGATGCCAAAGGCAGCCCCACCCGTGTTGGCCGCAAATTAGAAGGCGATAAACTGGTTCGTTATTCCAAAAAGACAGGGGAGGAAATTAAGTAATGAGCTATATACCAAGATTAAAAAAGAAGTACATCGAGGAAATTATACCTGGCCTGAAGCAGGAATTTCAGTATAAGAGTACCATGGAGTCACCCCGCCTGGTGAAGATTTCCCTGAACCAGGGCGTAGGGGATGCCATTACCGACAAAAAGATCCTTGAAACAGCCATGGAAGAAATGTCTCTGATAGCCGGTCAGAAAGCTGTTCCCACCAAATCCAAAAAAGACATCTCCAACTTTAAACTCAGAAGGGGGATGCCCATTGGGGTGCGGGTTACACTGCGCGGCCATAGGATGTATGAATTTCTCGACAGGCTGGTTTCCGTTTCCTTACCTCGTATTCGCGACTTTAAGGGGATCAATGAAAAGGGATTTGACGGCCGGGGCAACTTTACACTGGGCGTGCCCGAGCAGATCATTTTTCCCGAGATCAATATTGACAAGGTAAACCGTATCAATGGTATGGATATAACCTTTGTTACCACTGCAAAAACAGACAAAGAAGCATTTGCTTTGTTGCGTGAATTTGGAGTTCCATTTAAAAATCTTAAAAAATAAAACGATTTATAATGGCAAAAGAATCAATAAAAGCCAGAGAGCTTAAAAGAGCCAAAATGGTAGAGAAATATGCTGCCAAAAGAGCTGAATTAAAGGCCAAGGGAGATTGGGAAGGTTTGCAGAAGCTGCCCAAAAACTCGTCTTCCGTGCGCCTGCACAACCGTTGCAAGTTGACCGGACGCCCCAAAGGCTACATGCGCCAGTTTGGTGTTTCCCGGATCAACTTCCGCGAAATGGCTCACAAAGGTTTAATCCCTGGCGTAACCAAAGCTAGCTGGTAGTTTTTTATAAGTAACCATTTATTTTTCAACAATGATAACCGATCCAATTGCAGATTATCTGACTAGAATAAGGAATGCCGTGAAGGCCAATCACAGGATTGTGGAAATTCCTGCATCGAATCTCAAGAAGGGGATCACCAAGATTCTTTTTGACAAGGGGTACATTTTAAACTATAAGTTTGAAGATGACAAAGCCCCCGGAACCATTAAAATAGCCCTGAAATACCATCCCGTAACCAAACTTTCAGCGATTAACGAACTTACCAGAGTGAGCAAGCCGGGTCTGCGGAAATTTTGCAAACAAGATGAACTTCCCAGGGTTTTGAATGGTTTGGGAATTGCAATTATTTCCACTTCCAAAGGACTCATTACCGATAAAGAAGCCCACCAGTTAAATATTGGTGGCGAAATTATTTGTTACGTAAGCTAAAGGAGGGGAAAAATGTCAAGAATAGGAAATTTACCGATTACCATACCAGGTGGCGTTAACGTGTCGGTTTCCGACAACAATATCGTTACCGTTAAAGGACCTAAGGGAGAACTAACCCAGGCTGTTGATCCTGATTTTAAGATCAACATTGAAGGGGAGGCCCTTACCATTGAAAGACCATCTGAGCAGAAACGGCACAAGTCCCTTCACGGACTTTACCGGGCGCTGATCAACAATATGGTTACCGGAGTATCTGAAGGATACAAGATTGTTCAGGAATTGGTGGGCGTAGGATATAAAGCTTCCCATAATGGGCAGTTACTTGAGCTTTCTCTGGGCTATTCACACAATATCTTTTTCGAATTGCCAAAAGAGATCAAACTGGAAACGGTGACCCAAAGGGGTAAAAACCCTACCATTATCCTGGAGTCGCATGACAAACAGCTTATTGGTCAGGTTGCAGCCAAAATTCGTTCCCTGCGCAAGCCCGAGCCTTACAAAGGCAAAGGGGTTATTTACCAGGGAGAAGTATTACGCAGGAAAGCTGGTAAGGCTGCTGCTGCGAAGTAAAGTTTATAATTTTTTAAATTCCTTGTAAGGATGGCAACAAAAAAGAAACTTAATAGAAGAACCAGAATTAAATACCGCGTTCGCAAAAAGATACGCGGCAGCCAGGAGAAGCCCAGGTTGTCGGTATTCAGAAGCAACAAGGGCATTTATGCACAGATCATTAATGATTTGGAAGGAAAAACCATTGCGGCTGCATCCTCTAACCCAAAAGAGATTGGTGAAGAAAAAATGAACAAAACCGAAACCGCCAAAGCCGTTGGCAAACTGGTTGCCCAAAAGGCCAAAGAAACCGGTATTGAAACGGTGGTTTTCGACCGTAACGGTTATTTGTATCATGGACGCATTAAATCATTGGCAGAAGGAGCCAGAGAAGGAGGCTTAAAATTCTAGAAATATGGCAAACGTAAACATAAAAAAAGTAAAATCCAGCGAAATTGAATTCAAAGACAGGCTGGTAAGCATCCAACGGGTTACCAAAGTAACCAAAGGAGGCAGGACTTTTAGCTTTTCTGCCATTGTAGTGGTTGGTAACGAAAAAGGAGTGGTTGGCTACGGACTGGGAAAGGCAAAAGAAGTGACCACGGCCATTAGCAAAGGGATAGATGATGCAAAGAAGCACCTTATCCAGGTTCCGGTACACAAAGGAACCATCCCGCATTTCCAGCAAGGGAAATACAGTGGTGCACGGGTATTGATCAAGCCCGCTTCCCATGGTACCGGGGTAATTGCCGGAGGTCCTATGCGTGCAGTGCTTGAAAGTGTTGGTGTTACCGACGTTCTCGCCAAATCAACCGGCTCCAGTAACCCGCACAGTGTGGTTAAAGCAACCATTGATGCGCTTACTAAGTTGAGGGATCCATTTAGTGTGGCCCAGCAGCGGGGTATTCCCCTTGAAAAAGTGTTCAATGGTTAAATTGTCCTTGATTAAACAATTGATTATTGGTAATAAAAAGGGACCAGAAAAAACTGAAAGATGAAAAAATATAAAATTGTTCAGATAAAGAGCAGGATTGGCAGACCGGATAAGCAGAAGAAAAACCTGGACGCACTGGGTCTGAGAAAAATGAATAACCCGGTCATTGTCAATGCAACGCCCCAGATTGAAGGCATGATCAATAAAGTAAGACACCTGCTTCATATCGAAGAGGTGAAAGAGTAATTTCGTTTTGTTCAATAAATTTTAAATTTGCACGATACAATGGATTTAAGTAAATTGAAACCGGCCAGTGGCTCCACAAAATCCAGGAAGCGCATCGGAAGAGGAGAAGGATCAGGCAGAGGCGGTACTTCCACCAAAGGACATAAAGGCGCCAAATCCCGTTCAGGATATAGCCGTAAAGCTGGTTTTGAAGGCGGACAAATGACCCTGGCCAGAAGGCTTCCCAAATACGGGTTCAAAAACCCCAACCGTGTGGAATATAACAGTGTAAACCTTGATGTTTTGCAAAGACTGGTTGACGAAAAAGGAGTTGAGAAATTTGACTTTCAAACCTTTGTTGATTTTGGTCTGGCATCTCGCAGGGAGCTTGTTAAAATCCTTGGCAGGGGAAAATTAACAGCCAAAGTAGATGTAACTGCACACGCTTTTTCTGAAACCGCGGTAAAAGCAATAGAAGCCAATGGTGGTAAAGTAAACAAGATATAATTTTACAGGATGAAACGATTTTTTCAAACACTGCAAAATATTTACCGTATTGAGGATCTTCGCATCCGCATCATCAATACCCTTGGGATAATTCTTATTTATCGCCTTGGTTCTTTTGTGGTGCTTCCGGGTGTGGATCCGGGCCAGCTTGAACAATTGCAGGCTCAGACCCAGGATGGACTTCTGGGTCTGCTGAACATGTTTTCAGGGGGTGCCTTCTCCAATGCCTCCATCTTTGCATTGGGCATCATGCCTTATATTAGTGCCTCCATTGTAATACAGCTTCTTGGTGTTGCGGTGCCTTACTTCCAGCGTCTTCAGAAAGAAGGGGAAAGTGGGCGTAAAAAGATCAACCAGATCACCCGTTACCTTACCGTATTCATTACTGCTGCGCAGGCACCGGCTTATTTGGCAAACCTGGTATCGCAGCTTCCGCCCGAAGCCATTTCTCCTTTTGATCCCGGAGCTACCTCTCCCTCTGCATTTTTCATGATTTCTTCGGTGGTCATATTGATCTCCGGAACCATGTTTGTAATGTGGCTGGGTGAAAGGATTACGGAAAGAGGTATCGGAAATGGAATCTCGCTGATCATTATGATTGGTATCATAGCTCAGTTACCCTTTGCGCTGTTTGCTGAGTTTATTGCACGTATGGAAGCCGAAGGAGGCGGTCTTGTTGTTTTCCTGTTGGAATTGGTTATTTTGATGGCGGTTGTGGTGCTTGTCATTATGCTGGTTCAGGGCACACGAAGAATACCCGTACAGTTTGCCAAGCGGGTTGTCGGAAACAAACAATATGGGGGTGTGCGACAGTATATTCCGTTGAAAGTGAATGCTGCAGGGGTAATGCCCATTATCTTTGCCCAGGCCATCATGTTTATTCCAATCACCCTGGCAGGTTTTTCTGAAGCCTTAGGCGGATTTGCTGCCACCTTTTCTGACTTTACCGGCTTTTGGTATAACTTCACCTTTGCCTTACTAATCATCCTGTTTACTTATTTTTATACAGCCATTACGGTGAATCCTAACCAAATGGCCGAGGATATGAAAAAGAACGGTGGTTTCATTCCGGGGGTAAAACCTGGTAAGAAAACTGCTGAGTTTATAGACAATGTAATGTCGAAAATAACCTTGCCTGGTTCCCTCTTCCTGGCATTTGTAGCCATTATGCCTGCCCTGGTTAGTTTGATGGGCGTTACCGGCCAGTTTGCACAGTTTTTTGGAGGAACCTCGTTGCTGATTATGGTAGGGGTAGTACTGGATACATTGCAGCAGATTGAAAGTCACCTGTTGATGCGTCATTACGATGGCTTAACCAAGTCCGGAAGGATAAAAGGACGGTCTTCACCAATCGGCATGACAGGATAAATTGCTACTGCAATATGATACAATACAGATCCAGGGAAGAAATTGAATTAATCAGAGAAAGTTCTTTGCTTGTTGCAAAAACGCTGGCAGAGGTAGCCGGGCAGATTCGCCCGGGGATTACCACAAGCTATTTAGACCAGTTGGCCGAAACCTTTATTCGCGATCATGGGGCCGTTCCCGGGTTTAAGGGATATCATGGCTTCCCTTACACCCTGTGCATCTCACCCAATGAAGTGGTGGTGCATGGTTTCCCTTCAGAAGAGGAGTTGAAAGAAGGAGACATTATTTCCATTGATTGCGGAGTATTAAAAAACGGTTATTATGGAGATTCGGCCTACACCTTTGCAGTTGGAGAAATCAGCAATCCCGTCAGGCGGCTGTTAAAAGTTACCTATCAATGCCTTCAGCTCGGAATTGAGCAGGCAGTGGGAGGCAACACACTGGGGGATATTTCCGGCACCATTCAGGAGCATGCCGAGAAAGCAGGTTTTTCTGTTGTGAGAGAACTGGTTGGGCATGGCCTTGGAAAGCAGCTGCATGAACCCCCTGAAGTCCCCAATTTCGGGAAAAAAGGGAAAGGCTTGAAGCTTAAGGAAGGCCTGGTGATTGCCCTGGAGCCTATGATCAATTTAGGACAACGGTTTGTGGTGCAGGAAAAAGACGGATGGACCATTCGCACGGCCGACCGTAAACCGTCTGCTCATTTTGAGCACGACATTGCGATAGGAAAGGAGAAAGCCGATGTGTTGTCAACGTTTGATTACATTGAAGAAGCTTTAATGAAAAACGAAAATAATTCAGTCATCATTCGGTAACAAATCATATGGCAAAACAACCATCAATACAACAGGACGGAACCGTTATTGAATCATTGGGAAACGCTATGTTTCGCGTTGAGTTGGAGAATGGGCACATTATTACAGCCCATATTTCAGGAAAAATGCGCATGCATTATATCAAAATTCTCCCGGGAGATAAAGTAAAGGTTGAGATGTCGCCTTATGACCTGACCAAAGGCCGAATTACTTTTAGGTACAAATAGTTTTGAACACGCAACAAAATACTGAAAAATGAAAGTCAGAGTGTCTGTTAAAAAGAGAAGTTCCGAGTGCAAGATTGTACGCAGGAAAGGCAAAGTTTACGTTATCAACAAGAAAAACCCTAAGTTTAAACAACGTCAGGGATAAAAACTGAAAATTTTACAAATCATTAGCATATGGCACGTATAGCTGGAGTAGATATTCCGAGAAACAAAATAGGCGAGATCAGCCTGACCTATATTTTTGGCATAGGGAGAAGTACCGGGCGCGAAATTGTTAAGGAAGCAGGTATAGACCCTCAACTGAAAGTTGAAGACTGGGACGACCAACAATTAACAACGGTTCGTAACCTGATCAATGAAAAATATAAGGTGGAGGGCGGACTTCGCTCGGAAGTACAAATGAACATCAAAAGGTTGATGGACATTGGCTGTTATCGTGGTATTCGCCATCGTATCGGGCTTCCGCTGCGTGGTCAGAAAACCAAAAATAATGCCCGTACCCGCAAGGGTAAAAAGAAAACTGTTGCTAACAAGAAAAAAGCAACCAAGTAATCATTGAAATTTTGAAGCGGGTGAGTTGATCACCCCTTGATCAGAGGAAAAACAGTTTTAAACTATGGCAAAAACAACCAAAGGTGCCAGGAGCACCAAAAAAAGATTGGTAAAGGTAGACAGCTTGGGACAAGCGCATATCTTTGCCTCTTTTAACAACATTATCGTTACCCTTACCAACCAGAATGGCCAGGTAGTTTCATGGTCTTCGGCCGGGAAAATGGGATTTAGGGGATCCAAAAAAAATACCCCTTATGCCGGGCAAATGGCTGCGGGTGATGCCGCTAAAGTAGCTTATGATCTGGGCCTGCGCAAAATTAAAGTTTATGTAAAAGGCCCCGGATCCGGGAGAGAGTCCGCTATACGCACCCTGCATTCAGCCGGGCTGGAGGTAGCTGAAATCATTGACGTTACGCCCTTACCGCACAATGGGTGTCGCCCTCCCAAAAGAAGAAGGGTGTAATTTGCAGTTGTGAGATTAATGTTTGTAATTTAAGAAGTAAAAGAAAATATGGCTAGATATTTAGGTCCAACAACCAAAATTGCCCGAAAATTTGGAGAACCTATTTTCGGTGCAGATAAAGCATTTGAGAAGAAAAAATACCCGCCGGGACAACACGGGCAGGTAAAGAAAAGACGCAAGATGTCTGAATACGGGGTACAGTTGCTGGAAAAACAAAAAGCAAAATATACCTACGGCTTGCTTGAGAAACAGTTTTCCAACACCTTTAAAAAAGCAGTAAAGAAAAAAGGGATTACCGGTGAGATCCTGCTTCAGCTTCTGGAGGCCCGACTTGACAATGTGGTATTCAGGCTTGGCATTGCCCCCACAAGGCGTGCAGCCCGCCAACTGGTCGGCCACCGCCATATTACTGTCAACGACACGGTGGTTAATATTCCCTCTTATACTGTAAACCCAGGTGATATTATCGGGGTTCGTGAAAAATCCAAAAGCCTTGAGATGATCACAGATTCCCTGGCTTCACGCTCCAGCGCTTATACCTGGCTGGAATGGGATCAGGAAAAACTCAAAGGAAAATTTTTGAATTTCCCCGAAAGGGAAGCCATCCCCGAAACCATTAAAGAACAACTTATCGTGGAGCTTTACTCCAAATAGTGTTCATTATCTTTTTTCATTCAAAAACCAAACATAATGGCAATATTAGCTTTTCAAAAACCGGATAAAGTTATCATGCTTGAATCCGACGACCGCTTCGGGAAATTTGAATTCCGGCCGTTGGAACCAGGTTATGGTATTACCATTGGCAATGCACTCAGAAGGATTCTGCTATCATCACTGGAAGGATTTGCCATTACTTCTATCAGGATTGAAGGAGTTGAACATGAGTTTTCCACCATCAAAGGTGTTGTGGAAGATGTGACCGAAATTATCCTTAACCTGAAGCAGGTACGCTTTAAAAGACAGGTAGATGAGGTGGAAAGTGAAAAATTTTCCATCAATATTTCGGGGCAGGAACAACTCACCGCAGGAGACCTGAACAACGCTTTATCTAACTTTCAGGTGCTTAACCCCGAGTTGGTCATCTGCAACATGGAACCATCAGTAACCCTCAATATAGAATTTTCCCTTGAAAAAGGACGGGGATATGTTCCTGCCGAAGAAAACAAAGGACTCAATCCTATTATTGGTGAGGTAGCTGTAGACTCCATATTTACACCCATTAAGAATGTTAAATTCGAGGTGGAGAATTACCGTGTGGAGCAAAAGACCGACTATGAAAAACTGGTTCTTGAAATTTTAACTGACGGCTCCATTGCACCTAAGGAAGCTTTGAAAGAGGCAGCCAGGATACTTATTGTTCATTTCATGCTTTTCTCTGATGAGAAAATAACCATTGATACCGAAGAAAAAGCCGCCAGTGAAGAATTTGACGAAACTTCTTTGCATATGCGCCAGCTTTTAAAAACCAAACTGGTAGACCTTGATTTGTCTGTCAGGGCGCTGAATTGCCTGAAAGCCGCCGATGTGGAAACCCTGGCTGACCTGGTATCCCTGAATAAGCATGATCTGTTGAAGTTCAGGAATTTCGGAAAAAAATCCCTGACCGAATTGGAAGAGCTGATCAAATCCAAAAACCTCAGCTTTGGAATGAACCTTTCGAAATATAAATTAGATAAGGATTAATTGAAATGAGACATAGAAAGAAATTCAACCATCTGGGGAGAAAGGCTGCCCACCGAAAGGAAACCCTTTCAAGCATGGCCAATGCCCTTATCCTCCATAAACGCATCAATACAACCGTTGCCAAGGCCAAAGCGCTTCGAGTATATGTTGAGCCTTTGATCACCAAATCAAAAGATGACTCTACCCACTCGCGCAGGGTGGTTTTCAGCTACCTGAAAGATAAAGATGCCGTTAGCGAATTGTTTCGGGAAGTGGCTCAAAAGGTCGCCGAAAGGGCGGGAGGTTATACCCGCATTTTAAAAACCGGTTTCCGTAAAGGTGATGCTGCTGAAATGTGTTTTATAGAGTTGGTAGACTACAATACCAACATGCTGAAAACCGAAGAAGAAACCCAGCAGAAACGCACCAGAAGGAGAGGACGCCGCAGTAAAAAAGCTACTGCCGAAGCTCCTGCCACAACCCCTTCAGCAGCTGCAAAGGAGGAAACAAAAGCAGAAACCCCGGCTGAAAAGCCAACACCAGAAGCTGAGAAATCTGCCAAAAAAGCTGAAGAGCCTGTAAAAGAAGCGCCTAAAGCTGAAAAGAAATCCGAAGTAAAAGCAGAAAAAAAGGAAGAACCTAAGGCGGAAAAAGCGGCGGAAACCCCGAAAGCAGAAAAAGAAGAAAAGCCTGAAAAAGAAGCTCCCAAAGCAGCCGGGAAAGAAGAAAAGAAAGCAGAAAAAGAAGATAAGACAGAAAAAGCAGCCCCTGAAGCGGAGAAAAAAGAGGAACCCAAAAAGGAAACCGCTAAACAGGAGGATTCCAAAAAAGAGGAACCCAAAACTGAGAAAAAGGCAGAAGATAAAAAGGAACCAAAGGATAAGGACCAAACCGATAAGGAAGAGAAATAGCAGAAAAAGCGTCTTTTATAAAAAAAGGATAAAGTTCAATTGTTAGCTTTATCCTTTTTTTATTTTAAAGTGGTATCTTTATAAGTTCAATTGTTTGACTTTTTTAAAATTAAATTTATAGCTATGAGTACAATTCTGAACATTCATGCAAGACAAATTCTGGATTCAAGAGGCAATCCAACGGTAGAAGTTGAAGTGATAACCGATAATGGTTTTATGGGCCGTGCTGCAGTGCCGTCAGGTGCTTCTACAGGGGTGCACGAAGCCGTAGAGTTGCGGGACGGAGACAAGGAGAATTACCTTGGAAAAGGCGTTCTCAAGGCGGTTAGTAATGTAAACGGAACCCTGAATAACGAACTGAAAGGATTTTTGGTGACTGACCAGGCCTTAATTGATAAAACCATGCTGGAGATTGACGGCACCCCCAATAAGGGCAATCTGGGTGCCAATGCTATTTTGGGCGTTTCTTTGGCTGTGGCCAATGCTGCCGCCCAGGAAACAGGACAACCCCTTTTCCGGTATATTGGCGGAACCAATGCCAACATTTTACCCATCCCCATGATGAACATCCTAAACGGTGGTTCACATGCTGATAATTCCGTAGATTTTCAGGAGTTTATGATTATGCCCATTGGCGCTTCTTCTTTCAGCCATGCCATAAAAATGGGAGCGGAGATCTTTCATAACCTGAAGTCGGTGCTAAAGAAAAAAGGGTATTCAACCAATGTAGGGGACGAAGGTGGATTTGCACCCAATTTGAAAAACAACGAAGAAGCAATTCAGGTAATCCTGCAAGCGGTTGAAAATGCAGGTTATAAACCCGGCGAAGACATATTCCTGACACTTGACCCGGCAGCCAACGAGTTTTATTTGCAGGAAGAAAACGTGTATCATTTGCACAAGTCTTCCGGAGAAAAGCTCACTCCTTCCGAAATGGTAGATTATTGGGCAGAATGGGTAAAAAAATATCCCATAATTTCCATTGAAGACGGTATGGCCGAAGACGACTGGGATGGATGGGGCATCATGACCAAAAAATTAGGAAATGAAATCCAGCTGGTGGGTGATGACCTGTTTGTTACCAATGTGCAAAGGCTTAAAAGAGGTATTGATACCCATGTGGCCAATTCCATCCTGGTAAAAGTTAATCAGATCGGCTCCCTGACCGAAACCATTGAAGCCGTGAATATGGCATACAGAAACAGTTATACGGCGGTGATCAGCCATCGTTCAGGTGAAACCGAAGACACTACCATTGCCGATCTTGCGGTTGCCCTTAATGCAGGTCAGATCAAAACCGGTTCTGCCTGCCGCTCCGAAAGAATCGCAAAATATAACCAGTTGTTGCGTATAGAGGAAATGCTAGGAGAAACCGCCCGTTATCCAGGTAAAGAATTTAAATTTCTGAAAAAATAAATTCAAAAACTTTCTAAGAAAGATTAAAAAGGGGGCTTTTGCCCCCTTTTTAATCTTATCCAACTTTTTTTACTCAATGAAAAAAATAATTCTGGTTTTAATTTTGCTTTGGCTGGGAAACCTTTCTTTTGCCGGAGATACCATTGCCGTTGTGCATTACAACCTTCTGTTTTATGGTCATTATACCTCTTTTTGTACCCAACAAAACAACAATGCGGATCTGAAAGACGGCTATCTGAAAACCATTATTGACCATACCCGCCCGGATATTTTTACGGTAAACGAACTGGGCCGGGGAGAGCACAATGCCGATCGAATTCTGGATAATGTTCTAAATGTAGAAAATGAGGGGAAGTATAGTCGGGCCGCCTATACCAACCATGCAAACTCTAACCTTTTAAATATGTTGTATTACAACAACGAACTGTTTGCTTTGTACGATGAGGCTGTCATAACCAGTATTGTTCGCGATATAAATCTATATACGCTTTATTATAAAGACCCGGAATTGGAAAATGGTGCCGATACCACCTTTGTTTCTTTTATCGTGGCTCACTTCAAAGCCGGGAGCTCATCGCAGGATCAGCAAACGCGGACTGCCGAAGCCCAGGCTGTCATGGGCTATATCGCCCAAAGCGGGATCAGGGGGAATGTTATATTTGGTGCTGACTTTAATATGAATTCTTCGTTTGAACAGGCTTACCAGTTACTTACTTACCATCCAGATGAGTCCATACGCTTTGTTGATCCCATTGATAAACCGGGGGTATGGTGGAACATCCCTGACATGGCGCCTTACCATACCCAGAGTCCGCGCACGGGCACCCATCCCTGCTTTGTTACCGGAGGGTTGGATGATCGGTATGACCAGATCCTGGTAACGCGTGAAATGATGGAAGGCACCCGCGGATTGGAGTTTATTGAAGGATCCTATGAAACCATTGGTCAGGATGGAAACCGCTTTAATCAGTCACTGATAGATCCACCCAATTATAGTGAACCGGAGGAGGTGATCCAGGCTCTTTACGATATGTCGGATCATTTGCCGGTAAAACTTAAAATGGCAACACGGGAGATCCTTGACACGGACGTGCATATTCCTTCCTCTGGCCCGGAGCTTCGGATTATAAATCCGGTAAAGGATAAACTGGAAATCACATTAAACGATGTTATGGCCGGGAATGCAATAATTGAAATTGTTTCTACATTAGGAAAAAAAGTACTGAGCCGGGAAAAAATCCTTCACTCTTCTGGTAACCATTTTTCCGTGGATGTTTCCGGTTTGCCTTCCGGGGTTTATATTCTTAGGATACAAGTTGGAAATAAATCCCTGGTTTCCCAAAAAGTGGTGATATATTAATCCAGGAATTGCTGCAAAAGGGTTACATTGTCGGTTTGAATATAGTCCGGGTTTTTTTGAATGGCTTTTCGTATGCCCCTTCTTGATTTGGGACTATAAAGGCTTACCCTTACCCCCATGCTGTGTGCCAGCCCAACCTCTTCGCGGGTGATATTTTGGTATTCCATTACCACTCCATAAAACCCATGTTCGCGGGCCTGGTAAATGGATTCTGGTTCTCCGTTGCTGATTTTGAGTTTAATGGAGGGATTTTTGACCTGAAGCATTTTCAACAATCCGATATCCCAGGATTCTACAAAAATCCAATCTTCTCCTTGGTATTGCTCAATTAATTCCAAAAGGGAATTTACAATGCTTTGGTGGTATTCTTCATAGGTTAGTTCCGTTTCACAGGGCAGAAAAGTTTTCAGATCCAGAAACAGCAATGGCTTTATTGTTCGCTGAGAAAAACGGTTGACCACTTTCTCCAGGGAAATGATTTTTTCATTCGTAAAAACATTGGCATAGAAATCATTTCGGTAGCGACACTTAAGCAGATCTTTAGCATAGCTTTCATGCACGCAGGAAAAGCAATCGGTTAAAGATTCCAGCAACTCACTGTGATACAGCATCAGCACTCCGTCCCGGCTCAGCTGTACATCCACTTCCACGCCGTCGGCATTGAGCTTTTCAATGGTTTGAACCACGCTGCTGAATGAATTATGCGGAAGCTGGTTGGAAAAAGACTGAAAACCCATTCCGCCATGCCCTATAACTCCGATGTGGTTACCATTGAGGTTTTTTATTTTATGAGGCTCAATTTTCTCACAAGATAAAAACCACAAAAAAAGCAAAGGCAAAATCCTTAGGATAACTGACTTCTTATGGATTTTTTTCTTGCTCATCTTTGGGTTATTTTAGGATTTTGGTTCGCTTTACCTGTATTTAAAAGGAATAATGAATATGTATCCTGATCAGGCCACTATACCCCGAATAGGTGCGGATTATATCCTCCTGCAGGTCATGAAACCGCTCCAGGTATTGCCCAAAACCAATACTATTGCCTATTCCAATATTTTGCAGAAAATAATAGGTGAAACCGTAAGAAAGATTGAATTCATGGGTGGTGTTCAGTCCTCTTTCCGGTAAATTATGAGGATTGTAGGGTTTAAGCAAAGCCAGCTGATAGTCCAGGTTAACCAAAGCACGCAGCTTTTCGTTTCCCTGAAAAAACCATGTCAGGCCGGTGTTGAGGCCCCATGGACCCTTGGTGGGAACGTATGAATCGGAAGTGAGCAACCTTGGCCCCCCGTACCATTGAAGGTTGTTTTTTTGGGCCGCAACCACCAGGGCATTGGAAAATCCGGTATAGGACAGAGAGTTATTTAGCTGGATTCCCCATGCAATGCCCTCCGTTTCGGATAAAATTTTTCCTGCTTTCAGATCTTGTAAATTAAGTAAGAAGAAGCATGTGCCCCCCAAAATTGATAATATAAAGGTTCTCACAGTCATTTCCTGTTTGCAATGAACAAATTTAACAATTACTTAATAGAAAGGCCTGTGTTAAGTTTATGTTAACCGATAATCAGGTTTAAAGGATTTGATTATTTTTGCTTTCCAAACTATAAAGCTCCCAAGGAATGAGTTTTAGTCTTTTTGATTTCCTCACCCTTTTTGGCTCATTGAGTTTATTCCTTTTTGGGATGAAGACCATGAGCGAAGGGATCCAGAAGCTTGCCGGCGATAAAATGCGCTCCATTCTGAGCGCCATGACCTCCAACCGGTTCATGGGGGTTTTAACCGGGTTTTTACTCACTACCCTGGTACAATCTTCTTCTGCCTCAACGGTGATGGTAGTAAGTTTTGTGAATGCCGGGCTGCTTTCCCTGGTGCAATCTATCGGGGTGATCATGGGGGCCAATATCGGTACCACTACCACAGCCTGGTTGATTTCCCTTTTAGGCTTTAAATTAAAAATTTCTGCCCTGTCGCTTCCTCTGATTGCCATTAGCTTCCCATTGCTGATGCAGTCGCGCGAGCGGCTGAATTCATTGGGCGAAACTTTCCTTGGCTTTGCACTCTTATTTCTTGGACTTGATTTTTTACAAACTTCCGTTCCCGATTTGCATCATAACCCAGGGATGTTTGAGGCATTGCAAAGCCTCACCGATCATGGAATTTACAGTACCTTTCTTTTCCTTGGCCTGGGGACCCTGCTGACCATCGTGTTGCAATCTTCCAGTGCCACCATGGCTTTGGTACTGGTCATGACCAACAATGGCTGGATTGGCTTTGAACACGGTGCCGCTATGGTACTTGGAGAAAATATCGGGACAACCGTTACCGCCAACCTTGCCGCCTTGGTGGGCAACGTTTATGCCAAACGAACCGCTCTGGCCCATACCATTTTTAATATTCTTGGGGTGATCTGGATGCTGATCTTTTTCCGGTTTTTTATCCAGGGCATTGATCATTACATGACAATATCCGGGCTGGGATCTCCACATGAAAACCCTACAATGGTGCCGGTGGGCCTTTCCATCTTCCATACCACCTTTAATATTCTGAATACTGCTCTACTTATTGGTTTCATAAAATACATGGTAAAACTGGTGGATATGATTATGCCCTCCCGGGGTAAAAAATTTGAGCGGCCCCAACTGGAGTATTTCAGCAGCGGTTTTCTGCATATGGCAGAGTTGTCGGTTTACCAGGCCAGAAAAGAAACCAAAAAGTTCTGTGAATTGTCCCAGCGCATGTTTAATTTTATTCCGGCCATGATCGTTGAGACCGACAAGAAAGAATTCAAAGAACTGCTGGAAAAGGTTAGTAAATACGAGGAAATTACCGACAGGGTAGAGGTGGAGATCACCACCTTCCTGATCAAAATATCGCGCAGACAGCTCAGTAGCCATGCCTCGGAAGAATTAAGGCGGATGCGCCTGGTGTGCTCGGAAGTGGAAAAAATTGGGGATGTATGTTTTAAAATGTCCACCATCCTGAGCAAAAAGAAAAAGGAAAAAGTCTATTTCACACCGGTGCAGCGAAGCGAACTTTTTGAAATGTTTAAGTTGGTAAATGCTGCCTTTGAGTTGATGCTGGAAAACCTTCAGAAAAGTGAACTTGAAGCCCGTAAGAAACTTCCGGAAGCCACCGAATTAGAGAAGAAGATCAATGAATTTCGCGATAATATCCGGGAGTCTGTTATTGACGATATTGAAAAGGGGGTTTCCCAGGTAAAAAGTGCCTTTTATTTTAACAAAATCATAACTTCCTGCGAGAAGATCGGGGATACCATTTACAATATCAACGAGGCCATTGCAGGAGTCAATGTAGAATAAGCTGAGCGGCCTTAAACAAAGGAAATTCGGGAAGGCTTAAAATAACAGCAAAGCCCGCTATCTGAAATCGATGGCGGGCTTTGCTGTTTTAACATTCAAAGGAACCGTTCGGAGATATGACCTTTTTTAGCTCTTTTTGATCATATTGATCCCAGCCACTGGGGCAGGGTTTTTTCTAAAAATTCTTCTTTTTCTTCCCGGATCTTCTCCATATCCAGCCCGATGTATTCCTGGGCTTTTTCTTTGGTGCTGAGATCGGGCATTTCAATGGGGTACTCCACTCCATACCTGTTAAATACTGAGGTAAGTTTTATGCTGGCTTCCTGTGCTTTTTGTATGGAGGTTGCCAGCACCCGGAGTGCTTCGCTTGAAGAATGAAATCCCATGGCATTGGCGGCTGCAACCCAGTCCCACCTCCACTGCGAGTGACGGATCAACTGAAGGATGTCCTCCATCTCTTCTTCGTTGGCACCGGCATCCCATGCATGTTTGGCTTCAATGTGCACCCTGGCAAGGTTTCTTTCTGCAATGCGACGCAATTCCGAAACCCTGTTTTGCTGATCATAAACATTGGCCTGGAGGGTTGCTTCGCTTTGACGGTGACAAACCATGCAGGAGTTTTCTATGTTGTCAAGGGGGCTGCGCAAGTGGTGATCGGTAAATTTGATACCGCCCTCGCGCTTGTAAGGCATATGGCAGTCTGCACAGGAAACATCCCTTTGGGCGTGAATACCGGTTTTGTAAAGTTCGTAATCGGGATGTTGGGCCTTAAGCATAGGTGCACGGCTCAATGCATGCACCCAGTCGGTATGTCCTACGCGGTCTTTGTAATATTCCATTTCATCAGCTGAAAAGCCTTCATCCCATGGGAAGATCAGGTAATTGTCCTCACCAAAATAATATTCCACATGGCATTGGGCGCAAACCAGGGAGCGCATTTCCTGACGGGTGGCATCGTTAATGTCGATACCCTGCCTTTCAAAAGCTTCTGCCAAGGCCGGCCGGGTAATGCGCAGGTTCATGGTGTTGGGATCATGGCAGTCCTGGCAACCAATGGGGTTTTGAATTTCGGGGCCCATCTCCGCCCAGGTATGTGCATAAAATTCAGAAGGGCCCATCTCATTCATAAGTCTTGGAACGTCAGTGCTTTTACAGGTCCAGCAGGTAGCAGGCTGGGGGACTCCCGTGCGCAGGGTATTGTGCACATCTTTAACCGAATAATAATGGCCCCGGCCCTGGTTATAATCCCTTGAAAAAGCATAACCAGCCCACATAACCACCATTTCAGGATACCTTTCCAGGTAATCGATCATTACCGAACCGTAATATTTGCTCTGGAAAGTCGTATCCAGTGTTTTTTTGTAAGATTCATATTGTCGGGGAAAGTTGACTCCCCATACCTCGTTATCAGGCTCCCATTCAGGAATGGGCTCCACCATCTGGAAATACAACTGCGCTTCGCTTCTGCGTTCAATGATAGTAGCAGCAAACAATCCAATAACAAAAACAATGATCACTGTGGCAAAAAACAAAACCCAGTTGACCCAAGGTTTCTTCTCTGAAATTTCTCTGATGCTTTTCATTTATTTGGATTTTTTTGTGGTTTATGCAATTCGTTTTTAAAAAATTAATTCTCATTTTGTGGCAAGGTCCTTGTCTTGGAAGGACTTTCCCCAAAAAACAGGTTTTCCAGCCAGGCAGGCATTACCGAAGGCAGTCTTTCAACAAGGGCGTGGGGCGCAGCTGACAAACTTCTCACCGAACCGTGAGGGGTTTCCCGGTGGCAGTCCCAGCAAAGCTTTCCCTCATCTTTTTCGGCAATTTCACCCGTAACTTCTACCAATTGGACCATATCCACCATGTCAAGGTGACAACGGATACAATTTTCCTGGACCACACTTTTTCCCCTGCTTTTTATTTGAATAACCTGGGGCTCCCATCTAAAGGTAAAATAGGTGGCATGGGCAAGACCGTCGGTGGCTTTTACATAGTACTGGCGAATAAAATTATCCTGGGGCACGTGGCAGTCCGCACAGGTAGCATCCCGGCCGTGGCTTCCCTTATCCCATGAGGCATAATAGGGGTACATCACATGGCAGTTGATACAGGTTTCCGGTTCGTCGGACAAGTAGGAGACGGCATTGGAAACATATACCACAAAAAATAAAATACCGGTAAAGATGCCGCTTAAAATAACCACGGTAAAGCGCCAGTTCCTAGGTGGAAGTAAAAACCTGAACAATCTTTTCAATGCTTTCATCGTTACAATTTTGCAGGTTTTATAAGAAATTGAGTACTTAAATATAGATAAAAATTGGGTTACTAAAAAAAATCCAACAAGGTTTTTTAAAATTTTTAATTGGATTAAATAAATATAATTTAAGTTGCTTAGGAATGAGTTTGGTATGCATCTGTTTGAATTTTTTCGTTTATATATAAAATAAAATGTTTGGTTTAATTATCTTTGTATTTTATCCTTCATTTGAATAATTTTTATATTAATCATTGTTTGGATATATAATTGCTCAGATTGTTTCGATGAATAAGACCCTTATTTTTTTTCTGCTGCTTTTCTCTCTGAATTCGGGGCATTTTTTACTTTTTGGAAGTGAAGAAAAAAACCTTTTTGAAAAAAGGATAGATAGCCTGGAGATGATAGCTCAGGATTCAGACTTGCCCGATACAGTGCGTGTTGATGCCCTGCTCAGGCTCACCTGGGATTTAAAATCAAACAATCCCGGCCGGGCCCTTGAATTTGGGAAAAGGGCGTTGCAAAAAGCTGAATCATTGGAAGATGATTCTAAAATTGCCGGGGCTTTGAGCCGTATTGGCGTTGTATATTGGCAACTTGGCAACTTTAATATGGCGTTGGATTTTCATCTGGAAGCCAACAGCATTTATCAGCGTCTTGGAGATAATATAGGAATAGCCCGCAGTTTAACCAATATCGGGTTGATCTTTCTGGATCAGGGCCATTATGAAAAAGCCCTGGAGTATTTTTTTGACGCGTATCCTTTATATGAAGAAAAAGATAATTTACAGGGACTTGCTCCTGTTTTAAACAATATAGGATTGGTTTATCAGTACCAGAGGGATTATGAGCTGGCCCAAACCTTTCACCTGCGTTCTTTGGAGATAAAAAACACCCTGTCAGATGAGAAAAGCCGGTCATTTTCACTCAACAACTTAGGGGCGGTTAGCAAAAATACCGGAGATTTTGAAAGTGCCCTGGATTATTTTTCGCAGGCGCTCAATATCCGGCAATCCATTGGTGATAAAAGAGAAATAGCCAATACCCTTCGAAATATCGGGAATTTATTCCTTGTACAGAATGCTTTGGAACCCGCCCTTGAAAACCTGAATGAAGCCCTGGACCTTTATTATGAAGTAGACGATCAAAGCGGGATTGCCAGGACCTACAATTATCTTGGAAAGGCCCGGATGCAGGCAGGTGAAATGGAAGAAGCCGATGAATTATTCCATAAAAGCCTGGAGATCTCCGCGAATATAGGAATTACCAGGATGATCGCGGAAAATTACCAGTGTATAGCTGCATTAATGGCTGAAAATGAAAACTTTAAAAAAGCTTATGAATACCAGGCCAGGCATTATGAGTTGAGAGATAGTATATACAGTGAAGAAAGCCGCCGTCGGATAGTAGAGATGCAAATTATGCACGATCGTGAAAGAAAAGAAAGTGAAATGGAACTGGTTAGGGTTTCCCGACAAAGGGATGCCTATAGCATTGAAAAACAGCGCATTTTAAAAAACTTCCTGCTGGTGGGGGTGATCCTGGTGCTTATCCTTTTGTTTTTGCTTTACAGTCGCTATCTTTTTGTTAATAAAGCCAATAAGCTACTTGAAAAGCAAAAAGAAGAAATAACCCAGAGCAACAAAAAATTGTTGAAGCTGAATAAAAACCTGATCGAACAAAAACAAAAGGTGGAAGACCTGAATCAAAAGCTTAACCAAGCCAACCAAAAGCTCATTAACTCTGAAAAACATCTGATTGAAACCAATTTAACCAAGGATAAATTCTTTTCCATTATTTCCCACGACCTGCGCAATCCGTTTGCTTCCATTGTCAGTTTTTCCAGGATATTGAAAAGAGATATCAACAACCTGGATAAGGATGACCTCCAGGAACTGGCCCTTGAACTGGATAAATCCGTTTTTAAGATCAACAACCTTCTGGAGAACCTCCTCCATTGGTCCAGGGCACAGACAGGAAAAATCAACTACCGCCCTGAATATTTGCCGCTGAAGGAGATTATTCAAGACAATGTTAATTTGTTCGTGAACAGTTCCCGTGAAAAAGAAATTGAGATTCAGGATAAAATTGAAGATGATATTATTGTTTGGGCAGACAAGAACATGACCAGCACAGTATTGAGGAATCTGATCTCCAATGCCCTGAAATATACCGAACCAGGGGGAAAGATTAAACTGACTTCTTCCAGCAAAAACGGGAAAGCTTATATTTCGGTGATTGACAATGGAGTTGGGATCAGTCCTGAGAATGTAAAAAAACTTTTCAGGTTAGATTCCCTGCACTCTACCTATGGTACCCGTGATGAAAAAGGCAGCGGCTTGGGCTTATTGCTCTGCAAGGAATTTGTTGAAAAACAAGGCGGAAACATCTCCCTGGAAAGCAAAAAAGGCAAAGGCTCTGTGTTTACTTTTTCCCTGCCTTTTGAAGAAGAAGCTGCCGAAAACTGAGCCACTGCTGTTAAATTAGTTTTTCCTTCAGTATCGAAAAAACGCCGGCATATTTCTGTTGTTGTATCCTGGCATTGCGTTAAATTTTTTAAAAAAGGACGATTGACCGGCCAATTTAAGCCCCCAATGGCGCTGTCAGGTAAAAAAAATGTCGTATATTTGCACTCCGTTTTGCAACAGGCGGATGTGGCGTAATTGGTAGCCGCGCCAGACTTAGGATCTGGTGCCGAGAGGCGTGGGGGTTCGAGTCCCTCCATCCGCACCATGAAATGAAAAAGAACCCCGTAAGTGACGTTGAGTAATGGTCTGGCGGGGTTATTTTTATTTATTTAAAAATTGAAATTTCACTTTTCATAAAATCTCCGAAAAAAATTAATCCCAAAAAAGAAAGAAATCTTATGAATATTGTGCAGGAGAATAAAGGACCACTGGAAGCTGTCCTGAAGGTTGAACTTAAAGAAGAAGACTACAAAGACCAGGTTGCCAAGGAGTTGAAAAATTTTCAACGCAAAGCGCAAATGCCGGGCTTTCGGCCCGGGAAAGTGCCTTTTGGCATGGTAAAAAAACTTTACGGAAAGAGTGTAAAAGCCGAAGAGGTAAATAAGATCCTGGCTGATGCGGTTTTAGATTATGTTAAGAAGAATGAACTGAATATTCTCGGGCATCCTGTTCCTGACCAGGAAAAGGCCAAAGAAATTGATTGGGAAAACCAGGACGAATTTGAGTTTTTCTATCACATCGGCCTGTCTCCCGAAATTGATCTTGACCTCTCTGAAGATATCGAAGTCGATTATTACAAAATCAAAGTTAGCGATGATATTGTCGATAACTACCTGAAAGATATCCGCCGGCGTTTTGGTAAAATGACCAGTCCTGGTGTTGCTGAAAAGGATGATGTGCTTTTTGGTGAATTTACCGAAATGGAATCGGAAGAACAACCCAAGCCTGATGGGCAAACCAATAAAGCCAATCTTTATATTCAATACATTAAAGATGAAGAGTTAAAAAACAAATTGATCGGTGCCAAACCCGGGGCATCTTATGTTATGGATATTTTAAAAGCCCTGGAGTCGGATGCGGAAGCTGCTGCCATGGTAGGTGTAAAAAAGGAAGAACTGGCCAATTACAGCCCGCTTTTCCGCTTCACGGTGGAAAGTATCAGCCGTGTGGAGCCTGCCGAAATCAATGAGGAATTGTTTGAAAAGGCTGCACCTGGTAAAGGAATAAAAACCGAAGAGGAGTTCAGAGATTTTATTGCCGACAATATAAGCCAGCAATACCAAGGGGATGCCGACAAGCATTTTAAAAACCTGGTCAGGGAAAAACTTATCGAAGTCACTGACCTGGATCTTCCGGATGATTTCCTGAAAAAATGGCTTCTGGATGCCAATAAGCAGGAACTTACCCCTGAACAGATTGAAAAAGACTTTGATAATTTCAAGGATACTTTTCGCTGGCAGCTTATCGAAAACCATTTGATCAAGCAAAATAAGCTGGAGGTTAAAACCGAAGAAGTAAACGAACACCTTGAACAATATATCCGCACACAGCTCAAGCAATATGGGCAGGAAGATCCTGAGCAAAGCATGATCAACGAGTTCATAAAAAACATCACTTCCAATGAGGAGGAGATAAAAAAAGTTTATGAGCACCTTTTTGAAAAGAAACTTACAGAATTGTTTAAAGAAAAATTAAAACTCAAGGAAATTGAGATTTCTTTTGATGATTTTGTTAAATTAGTAACAGAAAAGTACCAGGGAGGTCAAGCTTCCGGGACAAAAGATACTGAAACAGAAAAATAGAACCTATGAGCTCAAAAGATGATTTTACCAAATATGCCACAGGGCATCGGGGTATCAGCAGTGCCACCCTGCACAACTATACTTCAGTGCATGGAAACTATATAAGCCCTACCATTATAGAGGAGCGGCAGTTAAACGTGGCCACCATGGACGTATTTAGCCGTTTGATGATGGATCGCATTATTTTTCTGGGGGTTCCCATCAATGATTATGTTGCCAACATTATTCAGGCGCAATTGCTGTATATGGAGTCGGTAGATCCCAAAAAGGACATCCAGATTTACCTGAATACCCCCGGCGGATCCGTTTATGCCGGTCTGGGCATTTACGATACCATGCAGTACATTGCACCCGACGTGGCCACAATCTGCACCGGCATGGCCGCCTCAATGGGGGCAGTGCTTTTGTGTGCCGGTGCCGAAAAAAAGCGCACGGGCCTGAAGCACAGCCGTATTCTTATTCATCAGCCAATGGGTGGAGCACAGGGGCAGGCATCCGATATCGAGATTACCGCAAGGGAAATTCTTAAGATCAAGAAAGAATTGTACGAGATCATAGCCCTGCATACCAAGCAGGATTATGAAAAAATTTACAAAGATTCGGACAGGGACTATTGGATGACTTCACAGGAAGCAAAAGATTACGGAATGATTGACGAGGTTCTTACTTCCAACAAGCTGGCCGGTGGCAAATCCTGAGGGTTATTGAATTAACAAACAAATAAATGAGTAAAGAAAACAGAAAATGTTCTTTTTGCGGTCGTGACGGCAAAAATGTAGATATGCTGATCTCCGGTGTGGGTGCACACATTTGTGAGCGCTGTGTGGAGCAGGCAAACCTTATTGTTTCCGAAGAACGCACCGTAAAAGCAAAGAATAAAATTCCTTCTTTCAAGCTTTTTAAGCCTTTTGAGATAAAAAAGCACCTCGACCAGTATGTTATCGGACAGGAAGATGCCAAAAAGGTTTTGAGCGTGGCCGTTTACAATCATTACAAGCGCATAAATTATTCGCCCCCAAAGAATAATGATGCTGATGACGTAGAGATTGAAAAGTCTAACATCGTAATGGTGGGTGAAACCGGTACCGGCAAAACGCTTTTGGCCCGTACCATTGCAAAAATGATGCAGGTGCCTTTTTGCATAGCCGATGCCACGGTGCTTACCGAGGCAGGGTATGTGGGGGAAGATGTGGAAAGCATTCTTGCCAGGTTGCTGCAGGTAGCCGATTATGATGTGGCTGCAGCCGAAAGGGGTATCGTTTTCATTGACGAGGTAGATAAGATTGCCCGCAAAAGCGACAACCCCTCTATTACCCGTGATGTTTCAGGAGAAGGAGTGCAGCAGGCATTGCTCAAGCTTCTGGAAGGGGCTTCGGTTAATGTACCTCCCCAGGGGGGGAGAAAGCATCCGGAGCAAAAAATGATACAGGTGAATACCCAGAACATCCTGTTTATTTGCGGAGGTGCTTTTGACGGTATCGACAAAAAAATTATTTCCAGGCTGCAGGCCAATGCCATTGGTTATGGTGCAAGTAAATCCGGAAGAATTGACCGTGAAAACATACTCCAGTATGTGGCCCCGCAAGATTTAAAAAGCTACGGGTTGATACCCGAATTGGTGGGAAGATTACCGGTTTTAACTTACCTGAACCCCCTTGACCGGGAAGCCCTCAGGCAAATTCTTACCGAACCCCGTAATTCTTTGGTAAAACAGTATGTCAGGCTTTTTGAAATGGACAATATAAAGCTTGAGATTGAGCAAGATGTTTACAACTATATTGTTGATAAGGCCATTGAATTCAAACTTGGTGCAAGAGGGCTGAGGTCTATCTGTGAGTTGATAATGCTGGATGCCATGTTTGACATTCCTTCTTCCCAGAAAGAAGAAACCGATACGTTTATCCTTACCCTGGATTATGCCAGGAACAAACTGGAAAAAAGCCGCCTTGACAGGTTAAGGGTTGCCTGAAAAGCCCTCTAATATTGCCAGATCACTGGGAAAACTTTAAAATTTTTTGTAATTTAAAGCGTTTGTTAAAATAACAGGCGCTTTTTTTTGGCACATAAATTGACAGTTTGAACTGGACTATGAGTTTGCTTCTATGCGACATCTGATTTTTTTTCTTTTGATTGGATTTGCTGGTTTGGCCACCACCCAAAAAGCAACTGCGCAGGAGGTTAGAGGAACCACCCACTATGCCATCGTGCGAAACGGTGATACCATACCCATCATAGAACTTCGTCCCGTTAATATTTCAGCTCCAAGGATATTCAAAAACCGTTTTGAGGAATACAGGTATCGACGGTTGGTAAGGAACATCAAAATCGTTTACCCTTATGCCCGTTTGGCCGGAATTAAATTTCAGGAGTATAATAAGCAGCTTATGGAACTGGAGTCGGGTAGCGAAAGAAGACGGGCCATGCGAAAGGCAGAAGAAGAGTTAAGGAAACAGTTTGAAGACGATTTAAGAAAACTTACTTTTTCTCAGGGCCTGATTTTAATAAAACTTGTTGACCGGGAAACCAACCACACATCTTATGAAGTATTGAAAGATTTCAGGGGGATGTTTACTGCTGTATTCTGGCAATCTCTGGGCAGGCTTTTCGGATATAATTTAAAAACGGAATATGACCCGGAAGGCGAAGACCAATTGATTGAAGAGATCGTACAGATGATTGAATCCGGAGCCTTGTAGCGGTTTTTTTTACTTTCCCCGCCCTTCTATAATAATTAAAACGGTATAGATCAGAATTTTAAAGTCTACGGCCAGCGACATGTTTTCGAGGTAAAGCAGATCATACCTTAGTCGCTCAATCATTTGATCTATATTTTCAGCGTAACCGTATTTTACCTGACCCCAGCTGGTAATCCCGGGTTTTATTTTTTGCAGCAGGTTATAGTGCGGGGCTTTTTTGGTGATCTTATCAATGTAAAATTTTCTTTCGGGTCGTGGGCCCACCAAAGACATATTGCCTATCAATACATTGTAAAACTGCGGTATTTCATCCAGGCGCACCTTACGCATGAACCTGCCTAAGGGGGTAATGCGGGGGTCGTTTTGGCAGGAAAGCTGGGGCCCGTTTTTTTCTGCATCCACATACATCGAACGAAACTTATGCATCATGAAAGGTTTACCATGTAAGCCAATTCGCTCATGGGCATAAAAAACAGGACCTTTTGATGTAACCTTCACCCCAATGGCGGTAATCAGAAAAACAGGGGAAAGAACAACCAGGCTTCCTGCCGAAACAACAAGGTCGAGAAATCGCTTAATCGATTGTTGCCAGGCAGGCATCAACCCGGGTTGAATCTGAATTAAAGGAGTGCCGAAAATTGAGGTCATTTTAACGGCACCCAGCAAAATATCATGCAATTCCGGGATAACTTTTACAATTACGTCTGAAGCGTAAAGGTCAGTAAGAATTTTGCTAAGGTTTTTATGCTCGCGCGGTTCAATGGCAATAATGGCTTCCTCTACACCATGTTCCTCCACAATTTCTTTCAGGTCTTTAAACCAACCCAGTCTTGGCAGGTTATCGGATAAAGGATAGTCATCATAAAGATTTACGTTTACAAAGCCAATGAGTTTGTTTCCTGAAGATTTTTTCTGGGACTCCAGTTCTTTATAAATATCCAGGGCTTTTTTCTGACTGCCAATAATGATGGTCTTAAAGCCAATTTTACGGTTATGTATTTTGTTAATCACATTGGTGGAAAGGATAAACCGAAAAGTGGCGGTAAACGAGACATGAAAAACCAATAAAGCCAGGAATGACTGGTAATATTCGTTGCTGGTATTTATTTCCTGATCGAGCAGCACTACAAAGAAAATTACCAGTACCCCGAGGATGGAAGTAAAAAGAGTTTGTCCAAATTGTCCGAGCCTTGAGCCCCTGAATATGTTCCGGTAAGATCCGCTGAGGTAATAAAGCAACAACCAGAACAAGGGAATGATCAAAAGCCCCAGTATCAGGTTTTCGTCGATAAAGATCTGTTCTTTAAAACTGGCAAAACCAAGGTTATTGTTGGTTTTTCGGTAATAGATAAAGCACAACCAGGCAAGCCCTGCTGCAATAAAATCAAAAGCAATAAATTTAGCAATTTGAATTCTTTGTAGCTTTTTTTCCATTCGGTATGATTCGTTTCACTAGGTAAACCTTGCAGCAGCTACTTCCATTTTTGCTTATTCAGCAGGCAAATCAGAAGTTGGAATATTAATGATAACGCTACCCCGGGCTACATATTGTATTTGGTTTATTTAAAAAATTACAGAAGAAAAAAGGGATATGGCAATAGATATTTTACTTTATTACCTGCACGTCAACGTTCATTTTATCCATTATCTGATAAGCCAGCTCAAGTGAGCGATAACCGTCAGATATGGTTACCAGAGGGTCGGTATTGTGAACAATTGAATCGTGAAAAGTTTCCAATTCAGTTTTTATGGCATTGATGGATTCAATTTCAGGAGCTTCAACCCATATTTGTTTTGGTTTTTTCTCAGGGCCGAGGTCCAGTATCATGGCAAACGGGTCGGGGTTGGTTTCTGCATCTTTCATACGGGTAATCCGGGTTTCCTTTTTTAAGAAGTCTACAGCAATATATCCGTCTTTTTGAAAGAAGCGGGATTTGCGCATGTTTTTCATGGAGATACGGCTGGCTGTGAGGTTGGCAACGCAACCGTTATTGAATTCAACCCTTGCATTGGCAATATCCGGAGTGTCGGATACCACGGCGACCCCACTTGCTGATATTTTTTTAATGGATGATTTTACTACACTCAGTACAATATCAATGTCGTGTATCATTAAATCAAGGATCACTGGCACATCGGTACCTCTTGGATTAAACTGTGCCAGACGGTGGGTTTCAATAAACATGGGGTTGGAAAAAAAGGGCCGCGCGGCAATAAAAGCCGGGTTAAACCGCTCTACATGACCAACCTGCACTTTTACATTGGCTTCTATGGCCAGATCCATCAGCTTGCGGGCCTCATCAAGGGAAGTTGTAAGGGGTTTTTCAATAAAAACATGGCGGGAACGTTTCAAAGCTGCGGAAGCACATTTGTAGTGCGAAACAGTAGGCGTTACGATGTCCACAATCTCGCAGGCCTCCATCAGTTCATCTGAGCTGTTGAAGCGAGGGATGCCATAGGTTTTTTCAACCTCTTTGGAGATTAAAGGATCCGGATCGTAAAAACCTGCCAGGTCGAACCGGTCCGACTCAAGAATGCATTTGATGTGTATTTTCCCTAAATGGCCCGCTCCTAAAACTCCAATTTTTTTCACTTTTTTTAATTTTTGGTTTTTAATTGTTTTTGGTTGTGTTTGTTGTTGGTTGTGCAAAAGTAAAATTTTTTGTACTGTCTTAAATTATTATTTTCGTAAAATATTTGGCAGTTTTAATTTGATTGAATTTTCTCCTTGTAATGAATGATTCCTACCGTCATAAAGGGCTTCGAAGAAAGCTTGCAGCAGAGGTTCGCTCCAAAGGGATAAAAGATGAGCGCATACTTGATGCGATTGAAAAAATACCCCGGCACTTTTTCCTTGATTCTTCTTTTGTTGAGTTTGCATACCAGGACAAGCCTTTTCCCATTGGTTCGGGTCAGACCATTAGTCAGCCATACACTGTTGCCTTTCAAACGGAACTTCTTGAAATAGAGAAGGGAGATAAGGTTTTGGAGATTGGGACCGGCAGTGGTTACCAGGCCTGTATTTTACTGGAATTAGGAGGCAGGGTTTACAGCATCGAACGCCATTATGCCCTTTATGTAAAAACCAAAAAGCTCCTGGGTCAAATGAAGTATAGCCCTAAGCTTTATTACGGAGACGGATACAAAGGCCTGCCGGCTTTTGCCCCTTTTGACAAGATACTGGTTACGGCAGCAGCGCCCTCTATTCCTGAGGCTTTAATACAACAGCTAAAACCCGGTGGAATGATGGTCATTCCCGTTGGCAAGGCTAATACACAGGTCATGAAAAAAATATATAAAACAGGACCGGATTCCTATGAAGAAAAGGATTGCGGACATTTCAGATTTGTGCCCATGCTGGGAGATAAAGCAAAATAAATCTGTTCAAAATTGTTTTTATATAAATAAAACCATAAATTTATTCCCTTAATTCTTTTTTACTTTTTTATACTCATTT
>SKVW01000235.1 GCA_007129255.1 Bacteroidales bacterium | reverse complement strand
TCCTGGAGAATATAAGGCAGGTAAGGAAAAATTCCGGGAGAAGAGCCGTCAAGGGACCTCACCACGCTTTCCTTAAGGGCATCTTTTTCCATAAATGTTATGAAATAAAAGCCAGCCCGGGCGCACAGAAGTCTTTTCATACTGCCCGGGCAAAGCTAAAAAGAGATTATTGAATTCTTATGTCTACTGGAATTCTGGGATTGGCAAAACCGGAAGGATCAATCAAAATCTTCCATACCGGTATTGACCCTTACATTTTTTACCTGTATATTGATCTCCATACGATCCTCTTCCAGCATTTTCCTGAGCTGATCAAGCTGTCCGCCCATCATGTCTTCCATCATTTGTCTTTGTTCAGCAGGCATTTTTTCAAACTCCCTTTCCATTTCTTTTAGCCCTTCCCTGGCTTCCCGGCGTTCGGCTTCCGACATGTGGCCACTCAGGCCTTCCACCACCATTAGGGTTTGAAAAGGAACCTGCATTCCCTCAAAATCACGGTAATCTTTCATTTTTACAACCGGCTCCACCAGAATCTGACGGCCGTCATCCGTTTCAGTTTCAATGGAAAACTTCATTTGACGCAACACAAAGTTTTCTGCATCAAAATAAAACCTTCCATTTTGCATGGTATCATCCAGGTCATCCTCCACATCATCAAAAATACCTTCGAGCTCCGGAATAAACACCACGTGGGTCCGGAAACCATCAACCGTTTCAGTACCTTCATACCTTGCCGTACGTTTCATCTTTTCAAAACTTTTGGGACTGAATAACTCTGCATCCGATACATTGGATACACTTTCCATGCCCCCTAAAGTGGAATATTCGGTACGGGATCTGAAATAGGGCCTGCCATTATCGTAAGCTTTTTTGTAGTAAGTGGTATAAAGATCGGTTTCTACAATGTAATCATCAATATTATCAATAGAACGCTCATAATGCTGATAGGCCTGTTCCAGTATTTCAGCAGCCCTGGGGTCTGTTTGAAGGGCCCGGGAAAACGTTCCCGAAACGATCAACAGCAATAAGCTTAAAATTCCACTAAACAGTTTGGTTTCTCTTGTCATGATTTTTCCTCCGGGTTAAATAATTATAAAAAATGAAAAAATTTGTTGGTTTTTAAAGGGCGGAATTTATCCAAAAAAGTTAAAAACCGAAAAGGTTCCGCAAATCTTGTTTTTTATCCTATCAAAAATAGGGAATTTTATTATAAATAAAAAACCCGATCATTCAAAAAAACAATTATCTGAAACTGCCAATATTCCTTTTTTTATAATAATATTCACCGGAAGTAAAGCCTTGCGGCAATGGCAAACAGAAAGGGTTTCAGCCCGTTTTTGAATATTTATGACATCTGCTTACCTTTACAACCCAAATACCGGAAACCTATGCCCGAAAAAGAACCCTTACCGGACAACCTTGAAAAGCCCGGGATTTTTACAACGGATGAAGGGCTGAACGCCATCGCTCCGGGCATGCCTTACCGCAAAATCCTGAAATATCTGAAGGGGGATCAAAAAGTTTGTTTTACAGGCACTTATGGCTTTGCCCTTTCATTTTATTCCTGGCTGAAAAAAAGGCACAACCAGCGGTTTCCCATAAAAGATTACCCCGGTTCACGCGAGAACAGGGAACAATGGCACCGGCTGGCACAAATACTTTTTTTGCCTGTAAAGGACCATTCTCCTGCCTTGGAAAAAGCCCCGGTAAATCCCTGGCTTAAAGAATTCTATCCTGATACTCCTGATTATTTTATGGGGTTTTCCGATTTTCTGGGTATGAACGGCGCATGGCAGTGGTATGATAAAGGCATCCGGTTCCCGGTATTGGAGCATCGTTTGCATCCATTTTACGGAGTATATTTCCCGACCCGTTTTGAGCACCTGGAGTTGTTTGAAAAGTGGCTGAGAGAGAACCATACTTTTCCGCAGGCACTTGATATTGGCACCGGTTGCGGTATTTTGACATTTATCATGCTGAAGTACGGGATCCAAAAAGTTCATGCAACAGACATCAACCCCAATGCGATCTGGAGCACCGGGCAGGATTTACGCAGGCAAAACCTGCAAAGCCGGGTTCGCCTGGAGAAAGCTGAATGGGCAGGAAGTTTTCGTCCGCAGTCAAACAACCTGGTGGTTTTCAATCCGCCCTGGATCCCATACAGGGCAGAGAAAACCATTGACCAGGCCAGCTATTACCATCCTGGATTTTTTGAAGAATTTTTCAGCCGGATGGAAGCTGCCTGCCCGGCGGGGACCACCCTGCTCATGCTGTTTTCAGATTTTGCACAGGTGGCCGGAATAACCCGGGAACACCCATTGGAAAGCTTGCAGAATCTGCAAAAAGGATTTATTCTGAAGGAAAAAGTCAGGATGCCTGTTAAGCAACCTCCATCCATCAGGAAATCATGGATCGCAGAGATCCGTTCAAAAGAAAAAATCGAATTGTGGGTGTTTAAAAGGGAATAGCTAAAGGCTAAACCAGCTTAATCCAGCTTACCTCCCTGTCGAAGGAAAAGCCAATCTTTTTTATCAATTTGATTGACTGTTGATTGTGGGGTTCAACATTTACAAAAACGGGTTTTTCCTGTTTTCGTTTCTGGAGGGCCAGGCCTATCAGAATATTTTCCCCAAGCCCTTGTCCGCGATATTCTGGCATAACATTCAGAAAACCGAGGGAAGAGTCGTCGTGGGTCAAACCCCATCCGGCCAGTTGTCCGTTAACCCATACCCCGGCAGAAACATCTTTTTCCAGGCGGTCGCGGATATACTCTTCTGAGGTAAAATCCTTATAGGCGGAGTTTTCAAAGATCTGCCGGGCCATAGAGGGCTCCAGCTTGTGTGATGAGATGGAGGGAGGGCTGATCTTTCCTTGCGGAGAAAGATAATACCGGTGCGTGGTAAGTTTCCATTCTATCTTACGGTTTTGGGTCAGGGCGGGGATCATCCAGTCTTCCACATTGGCAAAATAAGAGGTTTCAAAATCAAAGTCCTCCAATATGGTGATCAACTCTTCGGGATTATCGCCGCAGAGGTAAGCCCAGAGATAATCGCTGGTACCTGTAAGCAGTAAGAAGGCGCCCCGCTGAATTTTTTTCTCAACCGGATAGTTGGAGAAAAAGCCTATTACCGGCAGGCTTTGCAGCGGCTTACTTTCCAGAAGTTTCAGAAGTTCCTGGTCCATTTTTTGTTTTTTACGCCCTTACCTGGTTAAATCAGGTCATAAAGTTATACAGAATCCCGACAAAATTCAAAATAAATTAATCCAAAGCATTCATTATGATTTGGCAGGCTTCGTCAATTTGTTCCTCCGTAATGATCAGCGGTGGCGCAATACGCATGCAATGATCGGCAAAAAGAAACCAGTCGGTAACAAGACCTTGCTCAATACAGCGGTCGATAATGGTTTTATTTTGTTTAAAATCCTCAAACTCAAGGGCGAGCATAAGTCCTTTGCCCCTGATTTTTTTTATTGCGGGATGATTGAGGTTTTGACGAAATCGTTTTTCCTTGCGGACAGCCTGCTCCCAGAGTTTATTTTTTATGATAAACTCAAGGGTTGCTTTGGAGGCGGCAGCACAAACGGCATTGCCTCCGAAAGTGGAAATATGTCCTAGCACCGGATCGTGGGTGAGGCTTTTCATTACCTCCGAAGAGGAGATAAAGGCACCTATGGGCATTCCTCCACCCATTCCTTTGGCCAGGGTCAGGATGTCGGGCACCACATCAAATTGCTCAAAAGCCCACAGGGTGCCGGAGCGGCCACATCCTGCCTGTATTTCATCCAGGATAAGCAATGCCCTTGTTTCGTCACAACGCTTACGCAAGGCTTTCAAAAACCCATGACAGGGAGTGATCACTCCGGCCTCTCCCTGTATTGTCTCGGCAATAACGCAGGCTGTTTTCCCGGTAATGGTCTCCAATTGTTCTTTATGGTTATAATCCAGGAAACGGACGCCGGGCACCAGCGGCCTGTAAGCCTGTTTTAGCTTTTCATTGCCTGTAACGCTTAGCGAACCATGGCTGCTGCCATGATAGGCATTGCGGAAACTGACCACTTCGGTGCGTCCGCTATGCCGTTTGGCAAGTTTTATGGCGCCCTCCACCGCTTCGCTGCCGGAGTTGACCAGGTAAACATTATCCAGCGATCCGGGAAGGTTTTCGGTAAGTAGTTTTGCAAGCTGTGCCTGCGGAGATTGCACAAACTCCCCGTAAACCATCAGGTGCATAAACCGGTCCGCCTGATCCTTTATTGCCTTTACCACTTCCGGATGACGGTGCCCAATACAACTCACCGCAATGCCGCTGATCAGGTCCATGTATTTTTTTCCGTCGGGCCCGTAAAGATAGATTCCTTCAGCCTTTTCAACCTCCAGGGCCAGGGGAAAAGAAGAGGTTTGCGCCATATGTCGGAAAAACAACTCACGATCGGTCATATCATCTTAAAAATTTATCAGTAACCGTACTTTTTTTTCCAAAGGGCTCTGAGCCGCGTTCTTTGTTCATTTTCCCGGGCATTGTTGCCCGGATCATAAATTTTGGTGCCGGAAAGCTTTTCTGGTAAAAATTCCTGATGAAAAAAGTTTTGCTCAAAATCATGGGAGTATTTATAATCTTTTCCATAGCCGGCTTCTTTCATCAGTTTGGTGGGTGCATTGCGGATTGCCAGCGGAACGGGCAGATCGCCGGTTTTGCGCACCAGGTCCTGGGCCTTGTTGATGGCCAGGTAAGCAGCATTACTTTTGGGAGATGCTGCGAGATAAGCAGCAGTTTGGGAAAGGATGATGCGGCTTTCGGGCATGCCGATCATGGTAACCGCCTGAAAGCAATTGGTGGCAAGCAACAGGGCATTGGGGTTGGCATTGCCAATATCCTCAGAAGCAAGGATCACCAGCCTGCGGGCAATGAACTTGGGGTCTTCCCCTCCTTCTATCATGCGGGCAAGGTAATAAACAGCGGCATTGGGATCGCTGCCTCTTACCGATTTAATAAAGGCAGAGATCACATCATAATGCATCTCCCCGGCTTTATCGTAAAGGGCAAGATTTTGCTGGATCACCGAAAGGATCTTTTCATTGGTGATGGTTACTTTGTTGCTTTCCTCAAAATTAACAGCAAGTTCAAGGGCATTGAGCAGCTTGCGGGCATCTCCTCCGGAGATCCGCAGCAAGGCCTCATTTTCCTTTATTTCAATCTTTTTTCCCGTTTCTTTTTCAAGAAATTCTTTGCCTTTATTCATTAAAGTGATCAGGTCGGGTTTTTCCAGGTCTTTAAGAATATAAACCTGGCAGCGGGACAAAAGCGGGGATATCACTTCAAAGGAAGGGTTTTCGGTGGTTGCCCCGATCAGTGTAATGATGCCTTTTTCCACGGCACCCAGCAGGCTGTCCTGCTGCGATTTGCTAAAGCGATGGATCTCGTCAATAAACAAAATGGCATTGCCCCCCGACTCCTTTGCTTTCCCTATAACCGCCCTGACGTCTTTTACCCCGGAGCTGATGGCGCTAAGGGTATAAAAGGGCCGCATGAGTTGCAGGGAAATCAAAGAAGCCAGGGTGGTTTTCCCCACCCCCGGAGGTCCCCACAAAATCATGGACGGGATATTTCCTGAGTCGATGCTTTTTCTCAATACAGCTCCTTTTCCAACCAGTTGGCTTTGCCCAAGGTAGTCATCAAGGTTTTCGGGTCGTAGCTTTTCTGCAAGGGGTATGTTTCCTGACATGGTTATTATTTTAAAGCATGATGATATCTAAAAAATGCAACAGACACCATCAGCTTGCTCATTTGAACTTTTCCAGAAATTGCAGCCGTTTTAGCAGTGGGGGATGTGAATAATGAACATAAACATAAGCCGGATGCGGGCGTAAGTTGCTCAGGTGATTGACTGAAAGCTTTTTCAAGGCTTCCTGCAGTGGCTCCGGATTATATTTTCCGGCTGCAAAAGCATCAGCCTCGTATTCATATTTGCGGCTGATCCTGTTGCCCAGAATACCCAGCAATAGGGACACCGGGGCATACAACAGGGCAAAGGCAAGGATCCCCATATGGAAGCTAGCTTCTTCGGCACCCAGTGCCATGGAAAGTTCGGGCCGGTTGATAAACAACCCCAGTAAATAAAGCATGATGCCGGTATTCAATACCGAAATGAAAATGCCCTTTAGGGTGTGTTTTTTCTTGTAATGCCCAATTTCATGAGCCAGCACGGCAACCAGTTCTTCCGTGGTATGTTCTTTTATCAGCGTATCAAACAGCACGATCCGTTTTTTGGGCCCAAAACCGCTAAAATAAGCGTTGGCTTTGGAACTGCGTTTGGAGCCATCAATCACAAAAATATTGTCCAGCTTAAAACCGGCTTTTTGTGCAAAAGACTCAATGGCTTTTCTCAACTCCCCCTCCTCCAATGGCGTTTGTTTATTGAAAATGGGTACGATCAGCGTACTGTAAAACATGGCCATGAATAAAGAAAAAGCGGAAGCGAAAATCCAGGCATACAACCAGAAAAGATTTCCGGCCGTATTATAAAACCACACGAAAACCGCCAACACTCCTCCCCCCAGAATGAGGGCCAGTATCCAGCCTTTAATCTTGTCAAAAATATAAGTTTTGGGAGTGGTGCGGTTAAATCCAAACTTTTCTTCAATCACAAAGGTGCCGTATACATCAAAGGGAGTTCCCAGAAAGTCGGAAACCAGCCCAAGCACCCCAAAAAATAACAAGGCCATCAGTACCGGATGTTCCGTATAGCTGCGAACCCATCCGTCCAGCCAGCCAAACACCCCGAAAACCAACATCCCCAATATCAGCAAAAAGGAAAGGGTTGATGTGATAATCCCAAAACGCATGTTTACCCGGTTGTATTCCTGCGAACGCCGGTATTTTTCCTCATCATAAATCCCTTTCAGCTCATCGGGAAGTTTGTTGCTCCACCTTGAAGCATTCAGATAATCCATCACCCGATCAAAAATATAATCAAGTACAATCAGGGCAACAATAATATACAGTAACGTATTTTCCATTCTTAATCAATTTTGGCAAATTCAAAACAAACAATGCATTTTTAATCAACCTCACGCTCAATCTTAGTCTTAACCTTAACCTTAGCCTTAACCTTAACCTTAGCCTTAGCCTTAACCTTAGCCTTAGCCTTAATCTTAACCTTAGCCTTAATCTTAACCTTAGCCTTAATCTCAACCTTAACCTCAATAACTTCCGCTGCGTTTGCGCATAAACCACTCGGCGCTTAATAAAAGTAATAAGAAAAAGAAAATCCCCCGGAGATTGATTATTTCTTCAAATTCCTGGCGTGAATAAAAAACCGGTTTGATGTCTTCCCTGGATTTAAGGGCATTGGTCAATTCGTTCCAGTTTCCCGGAGCGAACATTTCTCCCCCGGAGTTATTTGCAAGCCGGAACAACAGGTTATGGTTTGCAATGGTGGAGAGCCCTTCCACATTCAAAGGAGAGACATTGAATTTTCCTGATTCGGAAAAAGTTTCGGCTCCAATATTTGTCCGCGCTTCATAGGTGTATTCACCAGGGGGAAAATTGCCGGCATTCAGCCTGTAGGCATTGGAAGTCCGTCCCATCACATATTCGAGGGCGGCATCCTGATCTTCACCCGTGATGGTGAGTTCCACATCCGGGTTGTTGACCAGTTCAAAACTGCGGTTGTAAAGTTCGGCTTCAAAAACAGCCGGGTCATTTTCATAAATAAACTCACGGGTATTAACCCTGAACCGGCTCCGGTCCTCCCTCAGGGAGAGGTATTGTACCATACGGGAGAGGAGTTCGTCAAAAGGCGCATGATCGCCTTCCCGGTGGTAGGTGGCCAGGCGCCATCGCCAAATGCCTTCACCGGCTAGCACACCGGTTTTCCGCAATCCACTTTCACTGAAAAGGATCAGGGGCTGTTCGGTTACCACATTGCCAATTTTCTGATAAAGCATGGTGCTGGCCGCCGCAGCCGTTTCATAGCTGGCAAAAGGTGCAAAAAGGGGTGGCAGATTGTTTAACAACCCGGCTTTTCTATCCGGGAAAGAAAAAAGGGTAAAGGAAGGATTAAATTCGGCACGGGCTTCGCTAAAATCATCCGAGCGCGGTCTGATACTCACCCCTTGCCCCAGGTCATTAAATGCCCTGAGATTGGTTTGCTGCCCTATGATAAACAATACGGGGAGATCGCTGTCCATGAGCCGTGGAAAGAAATTCTGAAGGTTATGCCGGCTGGAGGGAAGCTGGTGCAAAACCACCAGGCTGTATGCTTCCAGGGCTGCATCAAATTCATGGAAAAGATAAGATTCTACCTCATAGCTCTCGTTATCTTCGAGTGATTGCTTAATGGCAGCAAGGTCAGGATGGGGGGCGTCCCCCAGCATCAGCACTTTCTGACGCCCATCAATTACTTCAATGTAAAAATCCTGGTGGTTGTTTTCCAGGTTCACCTCCCCTTCTACCGGGGATATTTCTGTACGATATCGGTGCATGCCGGGTTCATCGGCTTCCAGTTCCACCATTACCGTTTTAAACTGGTGAGGGGTTTCAAAAGCAAGGTTTTGCGAAAACAGCACCTCCCCGTCCCGACTAACGGTAAGTCTGCTGGACAGTCCCTGGCTTCTGAGGGCCTCAACATGCACCTCCACGGGGAAAATGTTATCCAGGTAGGTAATGCGGTTGTGGTTCACTCTGTTCAGGATCAAATCCCGACGGGGAACCGTATCACCCATAGAAATGGTATAAACCGGATAATTTGCTGCAGCAGAGGCCATTAACGGATTTATGCCGCGATTGTAAATGCCGTCACTGGCCACGACCACCGCCCCAATGTTCCGGTTGCTGTACCGGGCCTCAATGCCCGAAAACACCGAGGAAATATCTGTAAGCCTTTCCTGAAATACCAGAGAATCGGCAGGCTGAAATTCTTCCCCAAAAGAATACAAGCGGGTGTCAAAATCACCAGACAAGTTTTCTATAAACTCCTGCATTCCCGGCAGATACTCATTTTTATAAAAGGCTGAATCCGGCCCCATGAGCACCGATTGGGAGTTATCCTGTGCAAAAATGAGCAGGGGCTCTTCAACCGTATCCATGGTTCTTTGGACCAATGGCCCCAGAAGCAGGAAAGCGATAAGACTCACAGCCAAAAACCTGATACCCGCAAACAGCCATTGCTGCCAGATAGCAAATCCGTCCCTGCGGTTTCGGTAATATAAAAAACCGGCATAAATCGACCCGCAAAGCAAACAAAGGAGAATGAACCAAAAAGGATAATCGAAAAGAATATTGAAATTCAAAATGGCCGCAGTTTTTTAGTTAGAACAACTCAGGGTTTTTACTGAAACACAAAGATAATCCTAAAAAGGCTTCTGTCAATGTAACTTCAAAAAAACGGATTTGTTTTATAAAAACCGGCGAAATGAAATAAAGCCCTTTGCTTTTCCCTCAGTAAAGGATACTTAAAAACGGGTATTGCACATAGCCTTAACCCGGGATTTTCGGAAAAATGCCATAAATTGAACAGCTTTTCTCCAATCCGGTCAAATTAAAACCCTTTTGCAGAAATAACAGAAATACAAGTCCTGTTTTGAATTATTTTTCTATGGTTTTCTTCAGGGGTATCTTTTTCCCGGGAAAGGTCAGTGACCGCCATACCCACTCCAGCGGTCCATAGGCATATTTTTTAAACCAGAAATGGGAAAAAACCAGTTGCAGAAAGAAAATGGCAATGCCCACCAGCACACTGAAAAAGGGCGTTCCCCATCTGAAAAGGCCAAAGCCGAAGCCATAAAAAAGCACCACTCCAATAATTCCCTGCATCACATAAGTAGTAAGGCCCATTCTGCCGTAGGGAGCAAGGTAACTGAAAAGATTTCTCAAGCCGGTATGCTGGTACAAAAGAATAAATCCTGCAAACATAAAAAAGGCGGTAAAAATGCTCATGTAACCGTTCAGCAGATCGGAGATCATCACCATGGCCTGATCAGGATAGTCCAGGGATTTTTCAAGTGAAAAGCGTATGAGCCTGATTAAAATATAAGCCCCTGCGCTTACAAAAAGGACTGCTCTCAATTGCGGAGTTTTTTCATTCACTTTTTCAAATAAGCGGCTTCGGCCGATCAGCAAGCCAATGATAAAATACCCGATAATGAACATGATCCTGCCGGATTTCAAATTGTGGAGCCAGATTT
>SKVW01000082.1 GCA_007129255.1 Bacteroidales bacterium | reverse complement strand
GCATCTGCTTAATGCTTTCCAGGGCCTTCTCAGCTTTTCCCTCCTGGATAAAACCGATCACGGCATTAATAAGCACCACTGCAAGAATCACCCAGGTATCTATCCAATGCTCCATAAGGGCGGTAACCACTGCTGCCGCCAACAAGATATAGATCAAAACATTGTCAAATTGTTTTATAAAACGCATTAAAGGACTGCGTTTTTTTTCTTTGGGCAGTTCGTTGGGACCATAATCCTCTAAACGCTTCTTGGCCTCATCAGATGACAAACCTTCGTCCGGGTCAACATCAATTTTTTTTAGCACTCCTTCGGCATCCATTGAATGCCATCTTTCTTTTTTTTTCTTTTCCTCATTCTCTTTCATATCTCAGTTCGCTTTTAGAAAAAAATTTTGTGATAAATTAAAATTCTGTCTTCCTTCTTTTGTTTTTTAAATTCTATATAAAAATACACTTGTTTTGGTTTTTATAAAAATTTTGCCGAAACTATTGGGTATATTTACATAGAAAAAAATAAAAAAAGATTTGAATGGATCAGACGATCGTATTTGGGACCCTTCTATTGGTGCTGGGTTTATTTGCCTGGGGGGGGATCCGCCATGATTTTGTTGCCCTGATCGCCCTTTTTATCCTGATTATTACTGGGATTATTAAACCGGCAGCTGCATTTATTGGCTTTGGGCATCCCGCTGTCATAACTGTTGCAGCAGTGTTGATTATCGGAAAAGCCCTGGAGCTTTCCGGGCTAATCGATCTATTAGGAAAGTGGGTCATGAAAGTCGGCAACAACCTTGTTTTGCAAATCCTGACTTTGTCTGTATTGGCAGGGGTTGCATCAGCTTTTATGAATAATGTGGGTGCGCTTGCCATAATGATGCCCGTTGCCATTCATATGGGCCGCAATAGCGGCAACCCTCCGTCTTATATTCTTATGCCCGTTGCTTTTGCTTCCTTGCTGGGAGGGATGACCACCCTGATAGGCACTCCTCCGAATATTATCATTGCCACCTTTCGGGGGGATGAGCTGGGGGAACCTTTCGGTATGTTTGATTTTTCGCCCGTAGGCGTGGTATTGGCCCTTGCAGGTATCGCCTTTATCACCTTAATAGGCTGGCGCCTTCTCCCTAAGAGGAAAGCACAAAAATCGGATAAGGAAAAGTTTGACATTGACGATTACATTGCTGAAGTGGAAGTAACCAAAGACGCAGAAGCAAGAGGAAAAACCATCGGAGAGCTTAGGAAAGAATCAGAGGCGGACGTGCAGATCCTTGGGTTGATACGCAGTAAAAAACGGATCCATGCCCCTGAAAAGGACGAAGTGTTGTTAAACAAAGACATCATCATTCTTGAAGCAGATGCTGACGCCTTGAAAAAATTCCTGAAAGAAACCGGGAGCAAATTGGTAGGGGATAAAAAATTCAGAAAGGATGCGGAAGGGTCAGAAAACATTGCCATTACTGAAGCCATCGTAATGGCGGATTCTCAGCTTAATGGGCGAACGGCAGCTGATCTGCAAATGCGAAGCCGCTATGGTATTAACCTTTTGGCCGTGGCAAGGCGGGAACAACAAATCCGCCGCCGCCTGGATCATGTTATCTTTCGCCCTGGAGATGTATTGCTGCTGCAGGGTCGGGAGCATGTTTTAAATGATACCATTACTGCTATGGGTTGCCTGCCCTTGGCAGAAAGGGGGTTGCGCATAGGGTATCAGACAAAGATTCCACTTTCATTAGGTATTTTTATAACTTCAATTGTTTTGGTGGTAACAGGTTTGCTTCCCGTACAGGTTTCCTTTGCCATAGCAGCCGTTGCCATGGTATTGAGCGGGGTATTGCCCGTCAAGGACTTTTACAACAGCATTGACTGGCCGGTAATTATTTTACTAGGTGCAATGATTCCGGTGGGAACCGCCCTGGAAACTTCAGGTGGGGCGGAAAGTATTGCCAGTATTGTTTTGGGTCTTGCCGTCACTTTTCCCCCATGGGCAATCCTTGCATTAATTCTTGTCATCACTATGTTTTTATCGGATGTAATCAACAATGCCGCCACAGTGGTTTTAATGGCACCTATCGCCATCAGCGTGGCCAGTGGGCTGGGATTTTCAATAGATCCTTTTTTGATGGCTGTGGCCGTAGGTGGCTCCTGTGCCTTTCTTACCCCCATCGGACATCAGTCCAACACTTTGGTTATGGGGCCCGGAGGATATAAGTTTACCGATTACTGGAGAATGGGTTTGCCGCTTGAGGTAATCATTGTGGCTGTGGGGATACCGGTGATCTTGTTTGTGTGGCCACTTTAACCATCCAGAAAAAAGGAACCGGTTGATTAAGTTTTTACAAAGGAACCCGGGCGTCCTTACGGTTTTTAAAGCAGCCAATAGCTCTGCCATACCAAATCCTTGTGAGAATGGTCAAAAAAAAAACCGCCTCTTTCCGGGAGGCGGTTTTGCGGGAGAAAATGGATTTTACTCCTCTTTTTTATCCTCATCTGATGCCTTTTTTTCATCAGCATCAGCCTTGTCTTCTTTAGGAGGGGCTTTTTCGGCTTTTTTCTTCTCCTTTTCAGCTTTTGGCTTTTCCTCTTTGGGCTCAGCATCTTCCTTTTTTTCTTCAGGCTTTTCTGATTGAGCCTTAGGAGATTTTGCAGCTTCTTTCTTCTCGGCCTTAGGTTCTTCAGCTTTTTCGTCTTCCTTCTCAGCTTTTGGCTCTTCCTTCTCAGCCTTGGCCTCTTCCTTCTTAGCCTTGGGCTCTTCCTTCTCAGCTTTTGGCTCTTCCTTCTCAGCTTTTGGCTCTTCCTTCTCAGCCTTGGGCTCTTCCTTCTCAGCTTTTGGCTCTTCCTTCTCAGCCTTGGCCTCTTCCTTCTCAGCCTTGGGCTCTTCCTTCTCAGCCTTGGGCTCTTCCTTCTCAGCCTTGGGCTCTTGTTTTTCAGCCTTGGCCTTCTCCTCTTCTTTTTTGGCAGCTGTTTCGTCTGCTTTTTTCTTTTTGGTTCCTTTTTCGGACTTTTCGATTTCAGACTTCAGGTCAGCCAAAACACCGAAATCACCAAGGGTGGTTTTCTCCATGTTTTCCTTCAATTTCTGAGTGGCTTTTTTGGTGGTCTTTTCCTTAGCCTTTCTCTCAGCCGCTTCAGAAACCCTTTCTCCTGTTTTTGCATCCTGGAACACCTTGGTATGGGAAACAACGATCTTCTTGCTTTCTTTGTTGAATTCAATTACTTTGAAATCAAGGGTTTCGTCCATTTTGGCGGTGGTTCCGTCTTCCTTCACAATATGACGTGTGGGGGCAAACCCTTCCACACCATAGGGCAAGGCAACAATTACACCTTTATCGGAAGAGCCGACAATGGTTCCCTGGTGCACAGAATTGAGGGTAAATACGGATTCAAAAACATCCCATGGATTTTCCTCAAGCTGCTTGTGACCAAGACTCAGGCGGCGGTTCTCTTTATCAACATCCAGAACAACCACTTCGATGCTTTCGCCAATTTTTGTGAATTCAGCAGGGTGCTTTATTTTCTTGCTCCACGACAGGTCACTGATGTGGATCAGCCCGTCAACGCCTTCTTCAAGCTCAACAAAAATACCAAAATTGGTAAAGTTACGAACAGTGGCCGTGTGCTTGGAGTTAACAGGATATTTTTCATGGATGTTTTCCCATGGATCAGGAATAAGTTGCTTGATACCAAGCGACATTTTCCTTTCTTCGCGGTCCAGGGTCAGGATTACGGCTTCCACTTCGTCACCTACCTTCAGGAAGTCCTGGGCAGTACGCAGGTGTTGCGACCACGACATTTCCGAAACGTGAATCAGACCTTCCACTCCGGGAGCGATTTCAATAAAGGCACCATAATCGGCAATAACTACCACTTTGCCTTTCACCTTATCGCCCACTTTCAGCTCAGGATCCAGTGAATCCCATGGATGCGGGGTAAGCTGTTTGAGGCCCAGGGCTATTCGTTTTTTGTTGTCATCAAAGTCAAGAATAACCACATTGATCTTCTCATCCAGTTTTACAATTTCTTCAGGATGGTTGATGCGGCCCCATGAAAGGTCGGTAATGTGTACCAAACCGTCAACACCGCCAAGATCGACAAATACACCGTAGGAGGTGATGTTTTTAACGGTACCTTCAAGGATCTGTCCTTTTTCCAGTTTGGAAATAATCTCTGCTTTCTGGATTTCAAGCTCTTCTTCAATAAGGGCTTTGTGAGAAACCACCACGTTTTTGTATTCGTGGTTAATTTTCACCACTTTGAATTCCATGGTTTTCCCCACATAAATATCGTAATCGCGAATGGGCTTCACGTCAATCTGGGATCCCGGCAAAAATGCCTCAATACCAAATACATCAACGATCAAACCACCTTTGGTGCGGCACTTAACAAAGCCGTTAATGACCTCATCATTGTCCATGGCTTTATTAATGCGTTCCCAGGAGCGCAGGGTTCTGGCTTTTTTATGGGAAAGCACCAGCTGTCCGCTGACATCTTCCTGGCTTTCAACGTAAACTTCAATAGTATCGCCAACTTTCAGATCAGGATTGTAACGTACTTCAGAAGCAGGTATAACACCGTCAGACTTAAAACCAATGTTGACAACCACTTCACGGTTATTCATGGAAACAACCTTTCCATCAATAACTTCTCCTTCTCCAATAGACTTAAGGGTTTCATCGTACATTCCCTCAAGACGCTTTCTTTCTTCCTCGGAATAAATTTCTTTTTCTTTACCTATGGCATCCCAGTCAAATTCGCCGGGAACCTGCTCAGGAAAAACTTCCTTTTCTGCTTCAGGCTGGGGAATTTGCTCTTCTCCAAGGGGTTTTTGCGGATCCTCAACCTGAATAACCTCATCAGGCTTTTGTTCACTTGCGGGTTCTTCTTTCGGTGGTTCTTCGGCTTTGGGCTCTTCCTTTGGAGTTTCTTCGGCTGGTTGCTCTTCGGGGTTTTTGGTTTCCGGGGCAGGAGCAGCTTCCTTTTTTTCTTCAGGCTGGGCAGCTTCTTTTCCGGTTTTGTCAACAGGTTGTTCGTCCTGCGGAGTTGGTTTTTTGTTTTCTTCTGACATTAAAAAATTTTCTGTGGTTTCCCTTATTCTTATTGCTTCAATTTATTTCAATAAGGGGAACCGGGTTAAACAAATAAAATTTCAGGGCCCGCAAACGGGACTGCAAAATTAGAAAAAAATGGAGAAACAACAAACTATAGATCAGTTTTTAAGCGGTGCGGGCGGTTTCAAAAACAAAAGGTTTGTCCACCTTTTGTTTTAGCATGGCCAGATCGACAATCTCGATCATTTCCCTGATGTATTTAAACTCCAATCCTTTCAGGTATATGGGGTTAATTTCTTCCACATCTTTTTTGTTTTCCTCGGAAAGGATTATCCGGTTAATACCGGCCCTTTTTGCTGCAAGGATTTTTTCTTTGATACCCCCAACAGGCATCACCCTGCCACGAAGGGTAATTTCACCGGTCATGGCCACACCGGGATTAACCTTTCTTTGTGTAAAAGCAGAAGCCAGGGCAGCAAACATGGTAATCCCTGCTGATGGGCCATCTTTTGGAGTAGCGCCTTCGGGCACATGCAGGTGGACATTGTATTTCCCAAAGACCTCCGGATCAATTCCCAAAGGAACTGCATAAGATTTCAGGTATTCCATAGCCAGGGTTGCCGATTCTTTCATCACATCCCCAAGGTTTCCTGTTAGGGTAAGTACTCCTTTTCCCTTGCTGATGCTGACCTCAACAAATAAGACCTCTCCCCCGGTACGGGTCCATGCCAAACCGGTCATTACCCCGGCAATATCCTTAAGAATGGTCTGTTCGTGACTATAGTGGGCGGGTCCCATTATTTTTTCAATATCGGCGGGTTTTAGGTTTGGACTGACATCCTCACCCATTACAATGGAGCGTGCCTTGTTTCGGATTACTTTAGCAATAACTTTTTCCAAACTTCTTACGCCCGATTCACGGGTGTAATCCTGTATGAGTTTTTCAAGCACCTTTTTGCTGAATTTCAATTGATTGCTTTTCAATCCGTGATCTTTTATCTGCTTAGGAATAAGGTGCCTTTTGGCAATTTCAATTTTTTCCTCAACAATATAGCCACTCAGGTAAATGACTTCCATACGGTCACGCAAAGCAGGCTGAATACCCGACAAGGTGTTGGCTGTTCCTATAAACATGGTGTTGGAAAGATCATAATCCAGTTCAAGATAATTGTCGTAAAAGGAATTGTTTTGCTCCGGATCCAATACTTCCAGTAATGCCGAAGAAGGGTCCCCGCTGAAAGTCTGGTATCCCACTTTGTCCACCTCATCCAGCACAAAAACCGGGTTGGAGGATTTCACCTTACGGATATTCTGGATGATCCTTCCCGGCATGGCCCCAACATAGGTTTTGCGGTGACCCCTGATTTCTGCTTCATCCCGGAGTCCACCTAAGGATATGCGCACATACTTACGGCCAATGGCCCGGGCAATAGATTTCCCAAGAGAAGTTTTTCCCACACCCGGAGGCCCCACAAAGCACAAAATGGGAGACTTCATATCGCCTTTCAGCTTGAGTACTGCCAAGTATTCAATAATCCGTTCCTTGATTTTTTCAAGGCCGTAATGATCCTGATCGAGGATTTTCTGGGCCTTCTTCAAGTCGAAGCTGTCAGATGTAAATTCATTCCATGGCAGATCAATCAGTGTTTCCAGGTAATTCAAATGAATGGAATATTCCATGGCCGCCGGGTTAATCCGTTGAAGCCGGCCCAACTCCTTTTCAAAAACTTCTTTTACCTGTTTGCCCCATTTTTTCTTTTTAGCCTTTTCATTCAGCTCGTTAACCTGCTGCTCATGAGGGTTACCGCCCAATTCGTCCTGAATGGTTTTGAGCTGCTGGCTCAGGATATAATCGCGCTGTTGCTTATCAATATCAACCTTTACCTTGGATTGGATCTGGTTTTTGAGTTCCACCACCTGCAGCTCTTTGGTAAGGTGGCCAAGTACAATGTTGGCGCGGGTATTCAGGTCTTTTACCTCAAGGAGTTTTTGTTTTTCTTCCACCTCAATACTCAGGTTGGAAGAGATAAAATTGACCAGGAATACCGGGCTTTCAATATTCTTAATAGCAAAGCCTGCCTCACTAGGCACATTGGGCGAAAGCTTCACAATTTGGGTAGCCAGGTCTTTAATGGTAGATATCAGGGCCTTAAATTTATCCGAATGTTTAAATTTTTCATTGGTTTCATAAGGGCTGACCTTTGCCTTGAAGTAGGGATCCGTTTCCACTACTTCTTTAAGCTCAATGCGTTTTTTCCCCTGAATGATCACAGTGGTATTGCCATCGGGCATTTGCAGGGTTTTAATGATATAGGCTGCTGTTCCAATTTTATTCAGATCTTCAAAGCCGGGGTCTTCAACGGAAGCATCCTTTTGAGAGACCACCCCTACAATACGATCCTGTTTGTAAACGTCTTTTACCAGTTTAATGGATTTGTCACGGCTCACTGTAATGGGGATGACCACTCCGGGGAAAAGTACTGTATTCTTTAAGGGAAGAATGGCAAGAGTTTCAGGAATTTTTTCCGCAGCCATTTGTTCTTCTTCCTCGCTTGAAAGCAAAGGGATGAACTCACTATCGGCATCTAACATATCCGAAAGGAACAGGTTATTTTTATCAAAAAAGTTATTCATATTTATTTTTAGTGTCAAATTGTCATTAATCCGTAAAAAAGTCATAGGCCCGGTAAAAATATTTTCCGGGATAAAAAGGGAACAAAACCCATACTGCCTTACTTGCAACACATTAGGATTTTCCAGAAAAAGAAACGGTCAACCTTATAATGTATCCTGCTTATATAGCAACGAATGTGCCAATAATCGGGCAGTCAATAAAAAGAAAAGGTGCGTTGCCTTTAATGACAAAGCACCTTTTCTTTTTCCATCCACCCAATGATTAAACTTTTCGAAAGGAAAAAGTTTGATCAAACACACTTCGAAGGATATTTTCATCGGTTTTGGTGTACTCCATATTTCTTCGGGAATAAACCCTTTTGGCAATTTGCACGGTTTTTTCCAAATCAACGGTGGTAAATCCGGAAACACTTCCCCAAGAGAAGGAAGGAATAAAGTTGCGCATAAAGCCTGAGCCAAATACCTGGGAGTAAATGCCAATAACGGTTCCGGTATTGAACATGGTGTTGATGCCGCATTTGGAATGGTCACCCATAAAGGTGCCGCAAAATTGCTGGCCGGTATTTACAAAACTGCTTTCGGAATAATCCCAAAGTCTGACTTCATCATAATTATTTTTGAGGTTACTGGTGTTGGTATCTGCACCCAGGTTGCACCATTCGCCGATAACACTGTGCCCAAGAAAACCATCATGGGCCTTATTGGAATATCCGAAAATTATGGAAGCACTGACCTCCCCCCCAATTTTGCAAAGGGGCCCAATACTTGAGTCTCCATAAATTTTGGATCCCATTCTTATTTTGGTACCATTACCAATAAAAACCGGCCCACGGATCATTGAACCATCCATAATATGGGCATCTTTCCCAATATAAACTGGTCCTTCGGAAGCATTGATCAAAGCCATTTCAATAACAGCACCTTCTTCCACGAAAAGGTTCTCCGGGGAAATAACCTTTGCGTGCTCAGGGATTTTTTGGCTTTTACGTCCTTTGGTTATCAATTCAAAATCATCTTTAATTGCCTGCCCGTTGAGATTAACCATATCCCACAAGTGAGAAACTTTTACAATTTCACTTTGGGTTTCCATGGGGGCCACAGCTTCAAGAATATCCAGGTCCAGATTATCGATGGCCTCGGCTTTCATGCGGTGTGCAATCAGGATATCTCCGGAAACAAGGGTTTGATTTGGTTTGAGCTGCCCTATTTCCTTAACCAGCGTTTTATCGGGAAAAACACTGGCATTGATCAGCACATTGTCATCTTCTTTAACCAACGGATATTTTTCAGAAAGATAGGATTCGGTAAGGCTTGAAGTTTTTTTGTTCAGATACCGTTCCCATTTTTCACGAATAGTGAAAATTCCAATGCGAACATCAGCCAGGGGACGAATAAAAGTAAAAGGTAAAAGGCGGGTGCGGGTCTGGTCGCCAAATAAAATATAATTCATTGTGATTTTAATTTAATTAATCGTTTAGTTGGTAATGGATTGTCTAAAGATATAAAAAAAAAGCCCTTTGAAAAGGGCTTGTGGAAAAATATTTAAAAACTTTCTTATTTGGCTTTTTTGTCCATGTGCTTTTTATACTTGGTCCTGAACTTATCCACACGACCGGCGGTGTCAACAAGCTGCTGCTTACCCGTATAAAAAGGATGCGAGGTATGGGAAATTTCCAGTTTTATCAAAGGATATTCCTTGCCATCTTCCCATTTAATGGTTTCTTTACTGGTGGCTGTGGAACGCGTAATAAAGCTGTAGTCGTTTGACATATCTTTAAAAACAACAAGCCTATAGTTTTTTGGGTGAATATCTTTTCTCATCAGAATTTTTGTTTTAATAAATTAAACAGCCCGGTTTTTTCAAAAAAGTTTTGTTGAATCCTTTGTTTTAAGGACTGCAAAGATAATAATTTTTTTTAAACGAAAAACTTTTAAGGGATTTTGTTTAGAAAAAACAGCCCGGAAAATCCGGGCTGTTAGAGGGTTAATCCAGTGTGTGAACGACCAGTCCGCTTCTGAGTTTAGGTTCGAACCAGGTGGTTTTGGGTGGCATAATATTTCCTGTATCGGCAATATCCATCAATTGCTTCATGGTAACCGGATACAGAGAAAAAGCAACTTCCATTTCCCCGCTGTCAACTCTGCGTTTTAATTCTCCCAGGCCGCGGATGCCGCCTACAAAGTCAATCCGTTTATCCGTGCGCAGGTTTTTAATTCCCAGGATCTCATCCAAAACGTAAGAAGAAAGTATTGTTACATCCAGCACGCCGATAGGATCAATGTCGTCATAGGTATGGTCTTTAGCCTCCAGTGAATACCATTTCCCATCCAGATACATACCAAATGTGTGCATCTTTTCAGGCTTATATTCCTGGTTTCCTTTTTCTTTTACCACGAAATGCGGCTCCAGTTTTTTCAGAAAAGCTTCTTTGGACAGACCATTAAGATCTTTTACAACCCGGTTGTAATCAATAATGGTAAGCTGGTCATCTGGAAAAACAACCGCCATAAACAGGTTGTATTCTTCATTACCTGT
>SKVW01000014.1 GCA_007129255.1 Bacteroidales bacterium | reverse complement strand
CGGGCCACCGCAGTCAACCGCTCCATGGTATAGTCGGGGCTCACCATTACTCCGGAGCTTAAAAACAAACCCTCAATGTAATTACGTTTGTAGAAATTGATGGTCAGGTCAACCATCTCCTCCACGGTAAAACCCGAGCGTTTGATATCGTTGCTGCTGCGGTTCACACAATAAGCACAATCATAAATGCAGTGATTGGTAAAAAGAATCTTAAGCAGGGAAATACAACGTCCGTCCTCGGTAAAAGAATGGCATACCCCGGCTTTCACGGAATTCCCGACTCCATCCTTGCCCGAGCGGGAAGACCCGCTGGAAGAGCAGGAAACATCATATTTGGCCGCGTCAGCCAATATGTCCAGCTTTTTCAATATCTTTTGCTTCATCGCACGGGGCTTGACCAGATTCTAATCAAAATACTGCCTATAATATAATAATTATCAATGGGATTACCGCCTTTGCCTGAATAAAAAAAGCCTGACTTATGGGCAAGCCAGGCTTTGATTATTTCAGAACAAAAAATCAGCCTCGGTTAATAGAGTACCTCAATCCCATATAAAATTTCCTGCCCATAACCGGCCCCCAGATAAGAGACCCGTCAAAACCTTCATCAAAAGGAGCGTGGGGATTTACAATGGGGTCTTTCTGACGGTAATCGGTAAGGTTTTCCCCACCGAAATACACATCTAAACTTCCCCATCGGTAAGTAACCTGGGCATTGACTATGGTATAGGCCGGTGACTCGGACGGCATGTGGTATTCTGCCGGTAACTCCGGTATGCGGCTGGCCCCGTTGAACTGACCGGTAAGGTCGAACTGCCAGTTGTTGTTGCGGTTAGCATAGGAACCGGTCAGTAAACCCCTGTATCGGTTGGAAAAAGGCTTGGAGCGCAGTTCATCGTTAATGGTAACCTTAACATCGGAATAACGGTAAGCTGCGGTGATTTCCAAAAGTCTTAGCGGCTCAAAACTCAACTCCACCTGGTAATTATTGGAATAAGAATCACCACGAAGGTTGTAAAAAATAGCTTGCTGGTGATCGGTATCAACATCCACCACCAGCTGGTTCACAAAGTCGGTGCGGTAGTATTCGGCAGCCATGGAAGCTTCATTGCCAAAGAGGTCGAAACGGCGGGTAATGCTGCCTCCATAATTCCAGGCTTCCTCCGGCTGAATGTCTTCCGCAACTTCCAACGTACGGTTGCTAACCAACAGGCCTGCATTTTCTGCAATCAGATTGGGAACACGGTAACCCCTGCCTGCCGACCCTCTCACAGTGGTTTGCTCATTGATATTAAAATGAAGGTGCATCCTCGGGGTAAAGAAGGTCCCGTAAAGATTATGATAGTCTGCACGGGCAGCGGCAATGGCCGTGAACTTTTCATGGGTATGGTAGGTGTATTCAAAAAATGCGCCGGGTACCGACTCCCTGCGTTCAAAAATGGAATCGCTGAGGGTTTCGCTATAGTCGTCAAACAAATAACTAACCCCCGTTACAAATTTATGGTCGGGATTGCCAATGATATTCTCAAAAAGGATATTTGCATAAAAGGTATTTTGCTCCCCGTCATAGGTTCGCTGCCCATAAAAAGAATCATGGCTGTGATGCGAAAAGCTCAGCTGGGAACCTACACTGGCATTGGGCATGCTGCGGAAAAAGAAGCCTGTTTTGGCAAAAGCTTCAAACCGTTTGGTGTTGATGCCAAATCCATAATACTCATCAGAACCCCAGTTTGCCCCATTGGTAAAGAAATCCTTCTGCCCGCCTTCACGATCTTCCTGCATCAGCTTAAACCCAAATTGCGACTCCATCACGCCCGGCCGGTCATACCGGTAACGGTTCAATACGTTATACTTTTTCATTAAAGGATGATCCAGGAATGAATTGTGGTTGTGGTCAATTTTATTGTTAAAATACTCCCCATGGGCCATGATCATGGTCGACCAAAAAGGGCTCAGCTGGAAGGCTGCATTGGCCGAACTCTCCACGGCCCCCTCGCTGCTGGCGAAGAAGTTGTAATAAAACTGTTCTGAATCTTCGGGCTTTTTCAGTTCCACACTGATCTGCCCGGTAATGGATTCATACCCGTTTACCACGCTGGCGGCCCCTTTAGAAATATGTATGGACTCCATCCATGGCCCGGGAATATAGGAAAGCCCGTAAGGCTGACCCAGGCCCCTCACCGATGGAATATATTCCACCAGGATCTGGCTGTAGATTCCTGCAAGACCCAGCATCTGAATCTGCTTGGCCCCGGTTACGGCATCACTGTAAGAAACATCAACTGAAGCGCTCGTTTCAAAGGCTTCCGAAAGATTACAACAGGCGGCCCGCTGCATCTCGCTGGAAGTGATCTTCTGGGTCAAAACCGGCTCAAGAGCGGAATAATGTGCCCCAACCTGGCGTCCCGTCACCACCACCTCATCCAGATCACGCGTAGTGGCCATAATGACTTCAATTTCTTGGTTAGTGCCGGTTACTTCTATGGTATCGCTCGTGTAGCCGATATAGCTCACCACCAGCTTGTGGGGAAGTTCAACGGTAACCTCCAGATCAAATTTCCCATATTGGTCGGTGGCCACCCCTTGTGTAGTACCAAGCCAAACCACATTGGCACCAGTAAGGGGCACTTTGTGAAAATGGTCATGATGGGCTTCCATTTCAAAAACATGCCCGCGAACCATTTTTTCCCGGGCAATTAGCCCGGCATGTCCGGCAAAAAACAATGCAATTATTATTGTGATTAAGTTTTTAAAAGAATCCATTCCTTTTCTTTTTGCTGATTAAAAAAATAGAATATCCACCTGTCCGGCAGGGGCAGGAAAAAAAGCAAAAAGGAAAAGTTAGCAGTATTTCAGCTGGTGGGTAAAAAGCACAAAATCCCTCCCGGTAAGCTTTGGTGGAGGGGGAATAAAGGTAATGTTTCCTGTGCTTTTCAGAACGGAAGGCTCCGGCTGCAGATTGGAAAAATCTAAAGGAAGGGCGGCCATCTCAACAGGCAACACTTTGGGAAGCAACCTTTCCTGGGCAACCTGATATTCATTTTTCAGGTATTGAATTTCGGTTTCGCAGCAATGATTGGATTCTTGCATATCACAAGCCCCCTCCATATCATCAGCTACTTCACAGCATGCTGCCTCATGGTGATGATGGATCCCACCACAACAATCCTCTGCCTGCAAGGCAAAAGCATATTCGGTGGTGTCACACGAAAGGCAATGATGGATCAGCATCCTGATCCCGGTAAATGAAACCAGAAACATGAATGCAAGCAGAATGGCAATGATATGGCGAAACCATTTTTTCATTCAAGGCAAAATTATGAATTTTTTTCAATCATTCGATAATCACCTAGTTCACCGATAATCATATTGAGCCTGTCAACTGGTATTTCATCAGAAAAACGGATATGCACTTCACCCTCGCCCATATCCACAAAAACACTTTCCACTCCATTGATACCAGCAAGGGAAGTCCTGATCTTGTCCACACATACATGGCAGTGAAGCCCTTGAATTTTATATTCTTTTTTCATTTTGGATGCGCTTTTCACCGGTTATTCCTCATCATACCTTTTGCTGGTTTTTAACTTTTCCGGATCCCGGGGGTAAACACAGCAATGATGCAAATTGGCATGTTTCTCATCGCTGGTCAAAAAGTTTTCAGTGTCATGGCCGGCTTTGGCAATGGTCCTCTCAATTTCTTCCTGGCTGGTGCGGTTGGGCCGGTATCGTACCGATAGTTTCTGACTCTCCTGATCCCATTCGGCCCTGCGTACCCCTCTCACACTGTAGGCGGCCTGTTCGATTCGCTCTTTACACATGCCGCATAGTCCCAGCACGGTAAACTCTGCCTCTCCGGGGGTATTCGAAGTTTCTTCCTTTTCAAGGGCATTTGCTGAAAACCCCGAAAAAATAATCATTAGAAACATCAAAAAACCGGATATTCTGATTGGGTTTTTCATAGTTTTTGCAGTTTAAATTCATTCCAAGTAACAAATTTTAAAAAAAATTGTTCCGTGATGGATTCGGAAAAATTACCTTTCATTTGGAAGCATTCCATTTTCCGGGAAAATCCATTATTTTTGAATAATATCAAGTGAGGCAAACCATGAAAATTATTCCGGCGGTTATGGTGGGGTTATGGGTTTTTTTTTCAACTGCTTTTTCTGGCCCGGGGTTGGCTTTTGCAGGGGATGAACCGGCAAAAGAAACCCGTCCAAAAATTGGCCTTACCTTAAGCGGAGGTGGTGCCAAGGGGTTTGCCCATATAGGAATTTTACATGCCATAGACAGTGCAGGGCTTCAGATCGATTACATTACCGGAACCAGCATGGGCAGCATTATCGGCGGTATGTACGCTGCCGGATACACTGCGGCTGAAATAGAAAAAATAGCCCTTTCGGTGGACTGGGAGCGGATTTTTACGCGCAGACCCGATTTACGGAATGTGCATCCCAGAAAAAAAGAAGACCACGGACGCCATATTCTTGAGCTTCCCATAGAAGACTGGCAATTTCGTTTACCCTCAGGGGCCATTGAGGGGCAGGAACTATGGAACCTGCTCAATAAAATCTTTCTTCCAGTATACAAGGTGCAAAACTTTGACGAACTCCCGATTCCCTTTGCCTGCGTGGCCACCGATCTGGGTACCGGAGAGGCCGTGGTTTTGCGCGAGGGAGACCTGGTAAAAGCCATCAGGGCCAGCATGGCGATTCCATCGGTATTCACCACAGTAGAAATAGAGAACAGGCGCCTCATAGACGGAGGAGTGGTGCAAAACTTCCCTGTATCCCTTGTTAAGGAAATGGGTGCTGACTTTGCCATTGGAATAAATGTTTCGCAGGGGCTCAGACCCGCCGAGAAGCTTACCTCCCCCATAGATATTTTATACCAGCTTGGTTTTTACAGGGATGCCCTGAGCTTTCCTGAAGATTTTAAACAAACCGACTTATACATTGCCCCTGATCTGAATGAATTTACTGCTGCCAGCTTTGGCAGCGCAAAGGAGATTATTGAACAGGGTAAAATTGCCGGAAAAGAATATTACCGGGAATTCAAACAATTAGCTGAAAAACATGGACATAGCGAACATCAGGTTCGGAAAAAAGAACAGAAAGCCCTAAGTCATCCGGAAGCACTGATTATTGATTCTGTTGCATACCATGGCTTGAAAGATATTAAACCCTGGGCGGTTCGGAACAATCTGAACATCCGTAAGGGAGATACGGTTTCACCTGAAACCATCAATCTGTCCATTAAACAGCTGCATGCCACGGCCCTTTTCGACAGGATCCACTACCGGGTAATCCCTAGGCCAGGGGGAAACAGGGTGCTTTTATCTCTCGAACTCTCCGAACGGCCAATGGCTCAATTGGCAGCTGGGATCCATTACAGTTCTTTTACCGGAGTTGGGCTGATTGGGGAGCTATCCACCAGCAGGTTCCTAACTTACAATTCATCTGCTTATGTCAGAACCAGCATTGGGGAGAAACCTTCATTTAAGGCAGGAATTCACCTTAACCTTGATGAAGCACAAAAAAGATGGTTAAACTTGGAAGTAAGGGCAAATTACCTGGTTTTCCCGGTATTCATTGATTTTGAGAAAACCGCTGAATACAGCCAAACCTACCTCAGAGGCGAAGGATCAATTAATCAAACCACTGCCCGCCATGGCTATTTATCTGCCGGATGGGGATACTACTATCAAAGCCTGTCGCCCAATATCCGCGCTAATGAGGAAATTCGCGGACATAACCGTTCCATGGAATTATTCGGAAGATGGCGATACAACAGCCTGGACCGACATGCATTTCCCTTGCGTGGCCAGAGGGTAATGATCAGGGGATCGTATTTCTTTAACCAGAAACCATCACTGAAAACCACTATTGACGGAGAAGAACGTTATGGTCTGGAGGATGCGGGCATCAACATCAGCAATTATTTCCAGCTCAGATTCAACTGGGAAACCTATAGCCCGCTTGGAGGAGGCGTTACCAATTTTACCCAATTCCAGGCAGGATATAATTTTGCTTACGAACAGGGGTTCATCAATAATTTCAACCTTGGCGGAACCTATCATTTCCTTAAAAACCAATTAGTATTTGCCGGGCTTAATGAATATGAAGTGCTGTCGGATGCAGTCATTGCAGGTGCCCTTGGATGGAGAAAGGATCTTGGAAGCGGATTTTCCACAAGCGCCTTATTCAACGCTGCTTTATATGATTTTGATATCGGACAGGTGGAAAAACTTTCTTCGGATAATTTAATAATGGGAGCCGGGGCCAGTATCGGTTATTTATCGGCCATCGGGCCCATGGAAGTCACCTTTTCATATAGTCCCCAGACCAATAAATTTTCCGGATATATCAACTTAGGCTGGGCCTTTTAAAGATCATCTCCTATTTTAAGATCATCTTTTTCAAAAGGCTTTCCTTCCCTGAGTGGCGTCATCGAGAGGCTGGAAAAAAACCACCGGCCGTCCAGTTCTGAAAACGTCAGGTTTACACCGATTCGGTGTTTCCCTTCCGAGAAAGTCCTGGAGTTATAAAATTCTTTTACTTCCTGTTTTTCTTCCATAGTTGTTGCCCGCTCCATGCGGATATGGTATGAACTTGCCCACTCTTCATTTACCTGGAAGCGGTCGGGAAGGAAATGACGGGAAATGACATTGGCTTTGCTCACTTCTACCTTCATAACAAATTGCAAGTCATAAAAGCGGGTATCCATATATGTGCTTTCCCGGCCTTCCAACTCATCAATTTCCAAAACTTCCACATACCCTTTATATGACGGGGCTTCAAAGTGACGGGTAACCACCTGCAAGGCTTCTTTCTCTCCGGGAAAATTATTGGTTTGACAGGCATTGAACCCGACAATAAAAACAAGAATAAACAAACTGGTAATGAAGTTCAAAGCTCTCATAATCAACTTTAAGTAAAATGATAACTGATAATTAATTTCATAATCACTATAGCAAAGTATTTTGCTATCGCTAAAAAAAGCTAAGCGGGGACAAAAATAAAATAAAAAAAGAAAAAGGTCAGGGAAACCTGAAAAATCGCAAACAATCTTTGACAACAAAGGGTTAATTACACCCGCAACCAGGAGGAGCTTCCCCGTTTTGCCAAAGCACCTGGAAGCCCGGGTTCTCCTTATGGGGAAAGAAGTCAAGGGTAGCACGTCCGGCCATTTCCATGGCAGAAGGAGCAACAAAAGCCTTTAACCCGTCAAAATCAAATACCTTGTCATGGGTCCCGGGTTTCCGGGAAATTTCGAGTTGAAAGGCAGAACCCGAGCAACAACCGGTGCCCGAAGAGAAAATCCGGATACCACCATTGGGAAGTCCGGCTTCCTGAAGAAGAGACTTGAATTCCGCAACAGCTTTTTTGGTTATATGTAACATACTATTCGTATTCTTTTGGTTTACTGATATAAAAGGTTAACAAAATAAGGAGCTTTTGGTTTGTTTTATACAGGAAAAAGAACAATTCTAATCAAAAAAAAACCGCCCCCGGTTAAGAGGCGGTTCTTATGCAGGCTTAAAAATTCTTCAGGAAATTAGAAGGTATAGCGCAGACCAATCTGTGCTCTCCATCTGGAGTTCAGATTGGATATAGTAAACTGGTCTTCATTGGTTGGTACCCTGTCGGGATCAAAAGAGATCCTGGGTTTCAGCTCAATGGTGCCATCATCCAATTCGGTTGCGTCGTATCCAAGGAAAGTGATTTCAGATACGGCGCCAAAAGAGGCAAACCTTTCAATTCCCCAATCCTGACCAACCAGGCTACCTACCATGTTGTTGAAGTTCATGATATCAAAGGTGATCTCCAGGAACTGGGTGCCGGTGGTGCGGATGCGCTGGGAAACACGCAGGTCCATGTGGTGTATCCATGGCTGGATACCTGCTCCACGATCGGTGATTTGTCCGCGGAAATCATCCAGAGCGGGATTGGCGCTGATAAAAGCATCCAGCTCGTCCCAGTTGCCGCTAACCAGGTTAACCTCATCTTCGGAAGCAGGCACATAAACCAGGTCGTTAGAACCCCTGTAGTCGCCATTGGCACTAAATCCGCTGGCAAAAGGGGTAAAGTAAATGTAATGGTAGGGGTTTCCAGTTCTTCCTTCATAAATAAAGGAGAAGATGGTGGAATACCTGCCATAGTCCATGCGATAAGAAGCTGAAGCCAATACCCTGTGGCGTGTAATGTGCGTTGACCTGGCTGCAGGAGCATTGTTGGGATCTCCGGGCACTTCATTGAACTGCCAGTTGGAGATTGCACGGCTGGAAGTACCATCATTTACAGAGGTACCGTCAGAGAATGTATAGGAAACATCCGCAAACCAACCCCGAATGAATTCCTTGCGCAATTGACCGGTAATGCTGTATTGTTCTCCTTTGTTTGTATTGGTAAGTAACAGGATATCTGTAAAATTGGGGCTTGTCCGAACCTGTGAGAATACCGGATTGCCATTTTCGTCAAATTCAACATCTCCATAGAAGGGGCGTCCATCGGTAATGGTTACGTTGGGGTTGGCCGGCCCAAGATTCAGGTTCTGATAGTCGATATCGTGCAGGTTGTTGCTGTATAATACCTCCACAGTCCCTACCAGGTCCCATGGTAAACGCTGTTCTACGGCCAAATTGGCACGCAGGATCTGGTTTATCTTAAAGTCGGGATCGGTAATGTTCACCTCGGTGGTTTCTATAGGATCCAAACCGGCAGCTGTTCCGGGCCTCGGCTGGTTATCCACGTCGGGGGAAAAGAATCCGGCATCGAAATTATCCCTGACATCCAGCCGGGCAACATCAACACCGGTATTGCTGTATTGGTTGGAAAGCCATACCCCGGGTTCTCCACCGGAGAACAGACCTACCCCACCACGAATCTGGGTTTCTCCGTCATTCCAGTTAAATCCAACGCGGGGATTAAGCTGGAGGGTTGGATCCGGAACATTTCCGGTATCAAACCCTGGGAAATCCTGGGCAAAAGTCGGATTGCTAGGCGGATCATCCGGGAATACGGTCAGGTCGGCACGTACCCCGAAAGTCAGGTTCAATAAGTCAGTTACCCTCCATTCGTCCTGTGCATAAACGGCAAAAGTATTATAACCCCAGTTGGCTTCGGGAAGTCTGCCGTAAAGCGCTTCATCTGTAGAATAGCTAAACTGATACCTGTTGGGCGCACCCAGGGCAAAACGCTCAATACCACTTTGGACAAGATCCTCACCATCATATATATTAGCAAATGTATAGGTGCCCAGTGCATCCTGAATAAAAAGGTTGCGGAAAGTATTCAGGTAGTTGTTGGTTCCAAAGGTCAGGGTGTGTTCTCCGGTAAAATAGGTCATATTGGCCGTGATCTCAAAATAGTCCTGGTCGAGTTGGTTGGCATGACGGAATCTTTCCACGCCAAAGTCCACGTTGTAACCACTGGGGGTCTCTACCCTGACGCTCGGGAAAGGATCGCCATAATCAGCTTCCTGACGTAAACGGGTATAGGCAACTTTGGCCTCAGAAATCAGGTTTTCAGACCAGGCACTATTTAACTGCAAGGAGAAATTGCTCTGGTTTCCACGCTGGCGGTATTGGCGATTGGCAAGGGAGAAAGCAAATCTTCCCCTGGAGATTCCGCGGTCATCATATCCGTTAACCAGGTTTTGCTGATAAGTTAGCCTGTGGATGTTGGAAAGGTTCCAGTCGAACTTCATAAAAACTTTCCAGTCGTCGGTGCGCTGGGTCATGCGGTCATAACCACCGGGATCATACCCCCAGACATTCTGGGCGATGTCTATGATATCATCCAGCTCGCCTGTGGTTCCTAAAAAATTTGACTCACCAAAATCAAATAGCGGGCTGCTTTCCCTTTTGATTTCAGCATTAATGAAGAAAAACAATTCATTTTCAATCACCGGGCCGCCAAGACGCAAACCGGTCTGGTATTCGATAAAATCATCAATGGGGCTTTCCTCTCCCATTAATTCTCCGCTGATAAAGTCCTGATTCCGGCCAAAATAGTAGGCAGAACCTTCAAAAGTGTTGGTCCCACTGCGGGTAACGGCATTAATGGCTCCACCGGTAAAGTTGCCCTGACGCACATCGTATGGGGCAATGGCCACCTGGAATTCTTCAATGGCATCCAGGGAAATGGGGTTGCCGATGGTGGGAATGGCATCGCTTCCCAGACCAAAACGATCGTCGAAAGTAACGCCATCAATATGAATGGCATTTCTGCGTCCACTCCGGCCGGCAATGTTATTGCCACTTACCTGGGGACTCAAACGGGTAAAATCCTGTATACTTCTGCTGATGGAGGGAAGGGCGTCCAATTGTTCGCGGCTCACCCTGGAGCGGGCCCCTGTGCGGTTACCCGAGATCAAAGCATCTCGTTGTGCAATAATGGCTACTTCTCCCAGTTCAACGGCCTCATCCACCAACTCAAAAGTAATGGTGTATTCCTGTCCAAGCTCCAAATTAATATCCGTTTCTTCGGCACTCCGGTAACCAACAAATGAGACTCTTAACGTGTAAGGTCCACCTACCCGCACGTTGCGCAAGTTGAAGCGCCCATCAGAACGGGTTACAGTACCATATTGAGTGCCGGAAGGAACATGGACAGCAATGATTGTGGCCCCGGGCAAAGTCTCCCCGGTAGTCGCATCCCTTACTACTCCATTGAAGTTTGCTCCCACAGGAGCCTGTCCGTATGTTGCAGTTGTAGTAAACAGCAGCAACACCAGGGAAATTAATCCAAAAAATGTAATTTTTTGCTTCATTGTAATGTGGGTTTTGTGTTTAAAAGGTTAATGGTTGTTTTCGATTTATTTATCTCAACAAAATCCGGTTTCAAAATTACTGCCTGGCCTGTGAAACAAAACCATTCTTAAGTTTAAGATTATCTTAAGTTTAAATAAATTTTCCATTAAGAAAAGCAAAAACGGTTTTTCGTCGGTAAAAATAAGGCAAAATACTACTTGTTTGGGTAAAAACTTATCAACGAATAATTAACAATCCTCTCAAAACATGGTTAAAAAAGGAGCATTGATCGTTTTGGGGAGGAAGAAAATTTTCCTTTTTTCAGGGTAAAAGCAAAGGTGGTACCTACCCCCAGGGTACTCCTTACATTGATGGTTTGGTTGTGGGCCTCGATGATATGCTTTACAATGGCCAGACCCAGGCCCGAACCGCCTTCACCCTTGTGGCGGGTGCGGCTTTTTTCCCCACGATAAAACCGTTCAAATACCCTGGGCAGTTCTTCTCTGGGTATGCCCACTCCGCTGTCGGTAACCTCTACCAGGATGTGCTCATCCATATCAAAAAAGCTGATCTTGGTCTGCCCGTTTTCGGTTCCGTACTTGATCGAATTAACCAGGAGGTTGATCAGCACCTGTTGTATCCTTTCGCGATCGGCATACACCAGAATGGGCGCATCGTAATTGCGGGCAAGAAAAATCCTGATATTTTTTTTTGCTGCCTTGATCTCATTGAACTCCATCACCTCTTTGGTAAGAGAACCCAGGTCAAAATTGGAATATTTGGGTTTTAATTCTCCCGACTCTAGGCGGGCAATGGCTTCCAGGTCTTCAATGATGGAGATCATCCGGTTAATGCTCTGTTCTGTTCGAAGCAGGTATCGCCGGTTGATGGAGGGGTCTTCCAGCCCTCCGTCCAGCAAAGTCAACACATAACCCTGGATGTTAAAAATGGGCGTTTTCAATTCATGGGAAACGTTTCCAAGAAACTCACGGCGATATGCTTCCTGCTGCTTCAGGGCTTCGATCTCTTTTTTCTTGTCGTCGGCCCATTGCAATACCTCCTGGTTGGTTTGGCTGATGATGTCCTTTTTGTGAAAGATTATGGCCTTCTTTTGCCCCTTGGGCGCTTTTAGATCATGGATGGTTTTATAAATCAATCTGATCTTTTCATATATAAATTTTTCCAAAATATACTTAAACAGAAAATATGCAAAAAGGAAAAGCAATCCGCCGGTGACCAACAGGATGGGCAAGGAAAAACTTACATAACCAAGAAGCCTGGAAATAAAATGGATAAACAAAAACAGGCCGGCCACCAGCAAGGCGGCAATTCCGGATAATTTCTTTGGAGAATTGAACTTCATAACACTATTAAGAGGTCAATATTAAGTATAAAACCTTACCAAAGGAATAATTTTCAAAAAAATAGCAAAAGAAATCCGGCATGCTCACCAAAACTGAAATTAGGGAATGATAAACAATCAAGTTTTTTTACCCGGTACTCAGATAGATTCAAATTTATACCCTACCCCTTTAACCGTTTTGATATTTTCAATCCCCAGTTTTTCACGCAGCTTCCTAACATGCACATCAATGGTACGATCGCCCACCACCACTTTGTTGCCCCAGATATTGGCAAAAATCTCCTCACGGGAAAAAACCTTATTGGGTTTGGAAACCAATAAGGTAAGCAATTCAAATTCTTTTTTAGGAAGAGAAATTTCCTGGTCATCCTTTAATATTAAATAGCGCTCCCTGTCAATGGCAATATTTCCTGCCCTGCTAAGCTCAGCCCCGGGTTCACCCCAGGAATATCGCCTCAGCAATGCTTTGACCCTGCTGATAAGCAATCCGGGCTTGATGGGTTTTGGAATGTAATCATCTCCCCCGGCATCAAATCCTGCCTGCTGAGAATAATCTTCGTTGCGGGCCGTTAAAAAGGTAATGATCGTGCGCGAAAGTTCAGGGATTTTTTTCAACTCCCGGCAGGTTTCCATGCCATCCATTCCGGGCATCATCACGTCAAGGATGATCAGGTGAGGCCTGGTTTTTTTGGCAAGTTCAATGGCCTCCATACCATTGAGCGCGGTACTGACTTTGTAGCCTTCTTTTTTAAGGTTATAACCAACGAATTCAAGAATGTCGGGTTCGTCGTCAACCAGCAAAATGGAATACTCTTGTTTGTCCATGCAGGTGGGTTTTTAAGTATTGGGAAAGTGCAATTCAAAAATAATCATAAAATAAACTGAAGATGCAAAGAACCAAAGCAAACGCTATTTTAATTCATTTTTATTGTCAACAAAGGACTTAACTCATATCCGGCCCAAAATTAACCTTTAATCAAAATTATTCCGATATGGGCACCCGGGATTTATTGATTACTTAATGTTGTTTTAACAATTTCTTAATTATAGGAGAAAACCACGAAAAAAATCGGTAACAGCACCAATAACCCGCTATATATTTTTCTTACCTTGCCCAAAATTTAACAAGTGTTTTCTGAATGGGTGGCAACGGTTTTCCGGCGGCAGTTAAAGCCTAAAAGCAAATTTTTTGATTTTATGAAAAAGCGTCATATTATCCTTATCATTTTATGGACTATTATTATCGGGGTCCCATTGTTGTTAAGATTTTCCTGGGAACTTACCCCCAAAAAACCCTTTAATGTTTTATTTGTAAATAAATCGGTAACCGACTCTGTGTCGTTAACATCTTACGCGACCAACTGGGTGCTTACCCACAGAAAGTACGTGAAACCCGGAGGTTCTTTTTATGATCCGCTGGAGGATTACATCGGGTTTTTTCCAAAAGAAGGCCGAAACTTCAGGGTGCGCGACCTGAACGATAAGAATGAGGAAACTTTTCATCAACTGGCCAAAGACCTGAACCTGGTTTATTTTGCTGACACTTACGGAGTTTATGCCCACCAGTGGCATAAAAACGATGACAAGGTGTTGCCATACCATAAAATTTACGGAGGCCTCAGCGAACGCGACCTTGACCTGATAGAAAATATGATCGCCAATGATAAAATGGTGATTGCCGAATTCAACTTTTTGACCTCCCCTTCTCCACGGGTATTGCAGGAAAGGGCAGAGCAGATTTTTAACCTGCGCTGGCAGGGATGGAACGGCAGGTTTATGCCCACACTCAACAAAGCTGACACAGACAGGGTTCCCGCCTGGCTTATTGATTTATATGAAGCCCAAAACAATAGTGATTGGAAATTTACCGAAAGCGGAATCATGCTGGTAAACGAAAATGAAAAAGTGGTGATCCTGGAATACCCGAAGCATTTGCAAACTCCGGTTCCTGAAATTACCACCACCTTCCAGCACAGAAAAAATTATGGCATTCCCAACCGTATAGCCTATCCCGGATGGTTTGAGGTCACCTTTCCGCGATCCCGGGCCATGGAGGTGATATCATGGTTTGAGATCCCGGTAAATGAAGCAGGCAAAGCTGTTTTAGAGAAAAACAACATCCCTGATAAATTCCCGGCTGCTTTCAGGGGTATTAATCACCCCCGCAAATTTTATTTCGCTGGAGATTTTGGCAAAACCGAAGTTCCACAGCGTTTTGTAAGGTTTAAAGGTTCCCGTTACCTGGAATTATTTCTGACCGACCTGCGCGATCCCACCAATCGCGAAGGCTTTTTCTTTGCTTACTACCTTCCGCTTTTTTCATCAATTCTTAAGGAAGAATATGAACTGAACCAAGATTTTTAAAAAATCCACGAAAAATGAAATTTCGCAACTTGATCATTACCGTTATGGTAGCTGTATTGTCTATGCCGGGATGCTCCATGCTGGAGGAGATGGTTTCTTTTTCGCGCTGTGAGTTCCGCTTGGGCAGTGCAGAAGATATTACCCTTGCCGGCATCAATGTGCAACAGGTCAGCAGCCTTTCCGAACTCTCTCTGGCAGATGCAGCAAGAATTACCGGGGCTTTGGCATCCGGAACCCTTCCCCTTAGCCTGACCCTGAATGTGGATATAAAAAATCCGAACCAGGCCAGGGCATCTTTGAACCGTTTAGACTGGATCATGCTGATTGATGATGAGCAAATTGCGGAAGGAACCACCAACCAAAGGATAGAAATACCGCCCAATGACGGTATTTCCACACTACCCCTTTTTATTGAGGCAGATCTTAAATCTGCCCTTTCGGGAAAAACCGGAAATGCATTGTTAAATTTCGGCCTGAACCTGGCCGGGGCAGGCAACCAACCCACAAGAATCACCCTCCGGGCAAAACCTTACGTAGAAGTGGGAGGAAGATCCATTTCCTATCCCGGCTACCTGGATATCCAAAATGAGTTCACCTCCAACTAAAGCGGGAGAACGAAAACCATAACTAACGGAATAATTTTATTAAAAAAAGGTAAAGGCTATCCCAAAAGACCAAACCGTATTGTATTGACCCCGGTTGTACCATACTTTTGATCCTCCCTCATGAGGCCGAAGGGGGGTTATTCCCTGAGAAAACCTTAAATGTATTTCCATGATCTCTCCAACAGGATAGTAAAGGCCTATCAATGCATTGAGTTCAGCCCTGTTGAAAGGCCTGGAAGCGGTTAGGTCGACTTCAAGCCCATTCTCTTCTTCAAAATGATCGACAAGTACCGATGCGGAAAGCCCGGCTTCTCCGGCTAACCTTTCAACAAGGGGGAGATCGCCAAAAACAGAAAAATCAAATTTAAATACAAGGGGGATTTCTACATACTGAAGATAAAACTTATAGTCCCGGTGGCCGGGTTCATCGGGCACTACCCGGCTGCCTTTTTGAACAACCATCAGCTCCAGCTGCAAAAAAGAATAAGTGGACAGATTGGTTTTTGTATAAACCGAAGCAAACCATCCCAACTTATCGGGGCCACCGGCCATGTCACCGGAAACTTCACTGGCGGTTAACCCGGCATTGATCCCTCCATAAAATCTTTGGGCATCAACATTAAAACTCAGCGATGTCAATAAAATTAAAAGGATTGCACTTTTTATGCTATTTGCCATCTGTAATTGTTTTAAATTTGATGCCCGATGAAGAGCAAGTGTTTTTTACCCACAAAAGGGAATGGTTTAAAACAAAATTACTTTTTTTTAGAAAGAACCCCAGATCGAAGGCAGGAAATTCGCTCTTTACTTTTTTTTACAAAATAAAGGTCTTTTACAGAAGTTTTTTGCTTTTTTGTATGCATTTTTTATTAAATTAGCAGTTTTAACCCTGGGCGTCTAAAATATTAAACCATACTGCATCCTATGCAATCCGGTGATTCGAGTAGCGGAAATGATTCCCCCATGACGATGGATGAGGCCCTGGATTATTACAAACAGACCCTTGAAGAATCTGTATTAATGGTTATTACTGATGAAAAAGGTAAAATAACCTTTGTCAACAAGGGGTTTTGCAAATTGTCGGGGTACTCAGCTGAAGAACTCAAAGGCAAAACACACCGGTTTATAAACAGCGGTAGGCATCCTGCCTCTTTTTTCCAGGAACTTTGGGAATCCATTACCCGGGGTAAGGTCTGGGAAGGCTCTCTTGTTAACAAGAAAAAGGATGGCAGCTTGTTCAGGATAAAAACTACTATATACCCTTTTGTAAAAGAGAAAGGGAAACCCTATCATTTTATGGCTTTATCCAAAACGCTGGAAGAAACAGCCCCTTCTGAAACCCCAAGTGGAGAAGACTTTTTTAAGGACCGCTTCTTGTCACAGGTAGGCCATGAACTGCGCACACCCCTGAACAGCCTTGCCGGGCTTACAGGCATCCTAAAGGAATCGGGGATAAATGAAGAGCAGCGAACCTATTTAGAAAAAATGGACCATTCCGTTCGCCTGCTTTCGGCAATGATTGACGACCTGCTGCTTCTAAGCCGGATGCCCGATCAACCTTTGCCCCTTGAGCTTAAAGCATTCTCTTTAAAAGAAAACCTGAATAACCTTTTTCAAATTCTGGAAGCGCGTAATAAACCCAGGAACATTGCCACCCAGACCCATATTGATCCCAACATCCCCGGCCTTTTGCTGGGTGATGCATTCAGGGTAAACCAAATCCTGATAACCCTGGCAGAGTATTTTCTTTCTTTTACCCAGTCCGATTGCATTAAAATTTCTGCCAATCTTGAGCGCATTGCAGGAAATCATTGCCATGTGTTGTTTTCGGTAGAAGACGTTTTGAATAAGGCTGCAGGTGAAGACCCCATCACCGAAGAGGGATTAACCCCCAAACCCTTCGCCATTGCCATGGAAAAGGTAAATGCCATCATCAAAGCTCTTGACGGGGAAGTTATTGCAAATCATGGGGACGGGGAAAGTTTAACTTATGAATTCTCTTTACCCTTGCATATTATCAAACCAAAAGAAAAACCCTCAGAACAAAAGAAAACAGACCGGGATCTCCCGCAAAATCTAAAAGTGCTGGTGGCTGAGGATGTGGAACTTAACCAGTTTGTGATCAGGAAACATCTTGAAAAACTCGGGCTTTCCTATGATTTTGTCAAAAACGGATACTCCGCCATCGAAAAGCTAAAAACCGAAAATTACAACCTGATCCTGATGGATATGCAAATGCCAATAATGGATGGTCTGGATACCATACGTGAGATACGCAAAGACCGTCACACTGCCTACCACGACATCCCCATCATTGCCTTTACCGCCAGCATATCGGAAAATGCCCCGAAAAAATGCCTCGGGGCCGGAGCGGATGATTATCTTCCCAAACCTTATAATGTTGAGGATCTTAAAGAAAAAATATTTAACCTTGTATCGTCAAAAAACAATAAGCAACCTGATAAACCCATGCACAAAGACTTTGAAAATAATTCATCCGAAAATGGGCAGAAAAAGCTGATCAATCTGGATTATCTGAATCAACTGAGTGAAGGGGATCACGAATTCAGCGCCAGCATGATTTCCTATTTTATTGACAACACCCCGGAAACCCTTGAAAGCCTGGAAGAGTATTATAGTAAAAAAGACTGGAAAGCGCTGCGAAATGCAGCCCATAAGTTCAAGCCCCAGTTAACCTTTATGGGTATTCATTCCATCCTGGAAGATGTGGAAAAAATTGAACAAAGCGCCTACAAAGAGGAAAACCTGGATCAAGTTCCCGACCTTATCCAAAAAACCAAGACCATTTGCCTCAAGGCCATTGAGCAACTCAGGGAAGAGCTGGAAAAGCTCAACAAGCAAGCATAAAGTCTTTAAGATTTATTTTTCTGCAAGATGGATCAGGTGCCCGTTCATGGTCAGCATTTCTTTTTTGATGACCTTTAATAAAAAATGACGGTTGCGCCCTTTATAACCGGTCATTAGCCTTAAAAAATCACCCAGTTTTTGGGCTTCCAACAGCATACCACATTTTTCCAACCTGCTGATCACCTTTTTGGTGATCTTTTCTTTTTCCTTATCCGATATATCTAAATCCTCTTCTTCCAGCATGTTTTTCAGGTCACCCAGGCTTTGTATAATTTCCGGTGATTTTTTCGCAGCACTGGCAAAGCAGGTATCACCGGATCCCCGCTCCTTTAAAACTTCCTTTGCTTGCTGAGGTTTTCCCGTATGTGCAGAGATTTTTTCAAAAAGCCCGGAAGCATCATATGGTTTTTGAAGAACGCCGGCAACCCCAGTATCCCTTAGTTTATCTCTAATTTCCCCTTTATCGAGGCCGGTCACTGCTATCACAGGAGTTTTACTGTTAAGGCCTTCTGTAGCCTTCAGCTGTTGCAGAATATAAAAACCGTCTTTATCCGGCATATTCAAATCAAGCAATATTATGTCAAACGGTATTTCCTTAGTCTTAGCCAGGGCTTCTTTCCCGGTTTCGGCAATCAAAAGATCGGCTTTCCACCTGGCGAATAGTTTTTTGGCCAGGATAATGCTCATCACATCATCTTCCACAAGCAACCCGATCATCCCTTCCAAATTTTTTTCTTGTGGTACATCTTTTGGTTTTTCGCTGCCACTGTCACTTTTAAACCGGAAGGATACCTCAAAAGAAAAAACGGAGCCCTCCTCCGGCATGCTATTTACCTTTACCTCACCGCCATGCAGCTCCACCAGGTTTTTAATGATGGTAAGGCCAAGACCGGTACCCCCATATTTTCTGGCTATTTCACTATCTGCCTGGATAAAGGGTTCAAAAAGACTGTCTATTTTTTTGGGGTCAATCCCTATGCCGGTATCTTCCACAAAAAAGGCTATGCGGCAAAGATCTTTTCCTTTTGCTTTTAATTTCGCGGAAAGCTTAACCCATCCGCGCTCGGTAAATTTGATGCCATTGCCAACCAGGTTGTTAAAAATCTGGCTTAATCTCAGGGAGTCTCCAAAAGTTTGCCCGGGAATATCGGGATCAACATCCAGCTTTAACCCTATTTCTTTTTCTTTGGCCCGGGGCTCCCAACTTTTTATGATCTTTTCCAAAAGTTTTTTTAAATCAAGGGGAACCAGTTCCAATTCCAGTTTGCCAGCTTCCATCCTGGAGTGGTCAAGAATATCGTTGACCAATGCCAGCAGGTTTTTGGCAGAAAACTTAAGAATATCCAGGTTTTCTGCCTGATCGGGGTTAAGATCTTTGGCAGGCAGCAGCTCTGCAATACCCAGAATGGCATTAAGCGGACTCCTGATCTCATGGGAGATTACCGACAAATAGGCTGCTTTTTCACGGGAGGCTTTCAGGGCCTCCTCCCGGGATTTAATGATTTCTTCCTCATAATTTTTGGTTCGGGTAATATCAATCAATACCCCAAGAACCACGTCTTCATCGTACCCACTGATGCGGAAGGGAACTTTGGTCCGCTGAAATATCTTCTTACCCTTCCCTGGAATATTCATGACAAACTCCCTGTCAAAAACAGTATGTCCTTTGCGGATCACCCTCAGATCATCTTCTTTGCTTTTTTTGGCCGCCTCTTTGGACGGACAAAGTTCCAGGTCGGGTTTGCCCAAAAGCTGCTGGCGTTTTGTTCCGTAAAGTTCGCATAGCGCTTTGTTGGCCAAAAGATAGCGGTTTTCTTTGTTACGCACATATATAATGTGGGGCACCAGGTCGATGATCTGCCGGAGCTGATCTTTCTCCAAAAGTAACGCTTCTTCGGCCTTTTTACGGGCAGTGATGTCTTCCTTCATCCCTAAAAAGCGGACTATTTTCCCTTCTTTATCAAGCACAGGGCTGATGGTGGCTTTCTCCCAGTAAAATTCCCCGTTTTTTTTCCGGTTATTGAATTCTCCATTCCAGGTTTTGCCCGAGGCAATGGTTTCCCAAAGTTCACGGTAAAACGTTGGCGACTGCCGCCCTGATTTCAACATGCGGGTATGCTTACCCAGGACTTCGTCTTTTTTATACCCGGTAACTTCCAGAAATTTCCGGTTTACATATTCAATATTTCCTTGTGGATCGGTCACGATTATGGAGTTGGTGCTTTGCTCCACGGCCTGAAGCAGGGTGGAAAGATCCGATTCTACACGCTTTATGTCCTTTTCGGTTTTTCCTGAAAATTCTTTTCCCCGATTTTTTTCCATAACACCCAATAATTTCAATCGGTTTTTTTATTTTTTATCATAAAGTTAGGTGTTTTTTCAACTAAAACCTCATTATTATAAACCAAATGACGGTTTCCTGGACTAACCCTGAAAAAAAAATGTAATTTGTCTCTGCCATTGTTTTTTTGTCTATTGCTTTTTTAAACTTTTTATTCATTTTTACGTACAAGCAGAATAACAGTATTAACCGGATTAACTGATTCTTGTTCTGATTTATTGAGAAAAAACTGCTGTTAAACGTATTTTTATTTACCTTTGAGCGATAAATTTAATTCGTTAAGCAAAAAAATCCGGGTTTGAAAATCAATTAGCTATCAATATTCTTTTTTCCCATTTTTAATATAAGAAAACAATGAAGATATTAGTTTGTGAAGACGACTATATGGTAATCAAGGCCATTGAGCACAAACTCACACGCGAGGGCTACGAGGTTGACAATGCCAATGACGGAAAAGTAGCCTCCGACAAGTTAAAAGAGCAGGAATATGATCTGGTCATTACCGATCTTTTAATGCCTTTTACTGGTGGTCTGGAAATCATAAACCTGATTCGCAATGAGCTTAAAAAAGAAACCCCGGTCATTGTGCTTTCAAAGGTTGGAAATGAAGAAACCATCATCGAAGCTTTTAAATTAGGTGCCGATGATTACCTTACCAAGCCCTTCAGCCCCAACGAACTGTCTATACGGGTTAAAAGATTGATAATTAAAAGGTAAAACTCCTTGTGCAAATTAACTGTTGGCTATCAGTTGATTTTTCAGGAAAAAATTCAATAACCAGCCTGCTAATGAAAACAGAGCAACTTCTTTTTCTGTTTAACAGTATACGGAGAAAGCCCCTGACCATCTCTGCCCTGCTTTTTCTTGCTGCCGTCCTGTTCTCAAATACCCTTCCTGCCCAGGATCACGGCAATAACCCGCACAATACCGACCAAATGTTTTTCCAGGCCAGGGAACTTGCCTTTGAGGGTGAAACCCAGCAAGCCAGGCAGCTGTGCCGTGAAATTCTGGAAATCAATTCCGCATATCACGATGCAACCGTGCTGATGGCCCGAACCTACGGGTGGGACGAGGAATATGAGGAAGGGCTAGAACTGCTGACTGATTTGCTTGCACAGGAACCCCGACATATTGAAGCTTTACTTGCCATGTCGGACCTTCAAAGATGGGCAGGAAACTACCAGGAATCATTACATTATGCAAATCTGGCCCTGGAATTGGAGCCGGAAAACACGAACCTCCTGATGAGAAAGGCCAAAGCGCTCATAGCCCTGGAAGAATATGAAGAGGCCGCAGAAGTGCTCAACAAAGTCCTGGAAACAGATCCCACCCTGGAAGAAGCTGATAACCTGCTTGACCAGGTTGCCAGGAAAACAATGAAAAACCATGTGGGCGTGGGTTACAGAGTTGATTTATTTGACGATGCCAACCCCTGGCATCTTTTTTATGCAGAATATGGCCAGCGCACCAATACCTTTGGAAAGGTTATCGGAAGGGTAAATTACGGAAGACGTTTCGGGCAGGACGGATTTCAGGTGGAGGCCGATGCCTATCCCCCCTTAGGCCCCGGCAGATACCTTTATCTTAATGCAGGATACTCTCCCGACGACCATATTTTCCCTAAGTACAGGGCAGGCCTTGAGCTTTTTCAACGATTGCCGGCCGATTGGGAAATATCGGCTGGTTTGCGAATGCTCAGGTTTGCGGAAACCGACCTGTTGATCCTTACCGGCTCAATCAGCAAATATTACGGAAAGTATTATTTCAGCTTCCGTCCTTATTTTACCCTTGCCTCCGATATGCCAGGGGCCCAATCATACTTTTTAACCCTCCGAAGGTATTTTACCTCTCCGGATCATCACTTGTCACTGATACTGGGAACCGGGTTTTCTGCGGATGAGGATGCCCTGGTTGGAGGACAGATTTATGACATCGAGAGCAACCGGATCATGCTCATGTATCAGCAGATCGTTTCAGGCAACTTCCTGGTAAAGGCGGGAGCAGGTTACAGCCATTACCAGGACGAAATATGGGGCAATCAATATACCCTGGAAGCTGGTGTGGCATACCTTTTTTAAAAGTTAATGAAAACGAAGAAAACAAAACAATATAAAGAAATGATCAGGGTGAATAAAACCATAAAATTTCTTCTTTTTTTCCTGGTAAGTGGTTTGGCTTTTAGCCAGGTTACCCTGGCATCAGGACCCAAACAGGATAGAGCATTCTTTCAGGAGTTTGTTAAGGCTGAATTCTCTCAAAACCTGTATTCATCAAACAGTATTTGTTTTTTGCGGACTTTGGCTTATTCTTTTCAGGAGATAAACCTTGCACCCGCAGCAGCCCTGGAAGTTCCGGGAAAAAATCTGTCATTTTTGGAAGTTTATATAGAAAGTATAGGCGAGGAATCCCCGGGCAACTCCCAAAACCCTTCCGGTCTTTGGTCAAGATTCATTGAAACCTACCGAACTTCCGGACTTAAAGTCAAAATCCTTTTGGTTATTCTTATTTACCTCATTTTTAGCCTGCTTTCCCTGTTCACCATTATTATTGTCAATCGCACCCTGAAAACCCGAAAAAGAAGGCAGGCAAAAAAAATGAAGGAAATTTACCAGGAAGAGCTAACCAATTTTCTTTTTGGGGAGGAAGGGCACCCTTATGAGTTTACAGGGATTAAATTCAATGCCAACCGGGAAATATTCCTTAATGAGTTACTTTCCCTTCATAACAACCTATACGGAGAAGCGGCCAATCGCTTGCGCGATTTTTATTTTAATCTGGGCCTTTACAAAACTTCACTGGCCAAAGTACAGGCAAGGCGGTGGGATCTCAAAGCCAAAGGGTTCAAGGAACTGTCGCAGATGGATGTAAAAGATGCCAACCAGCAAATAGCCAAATACGCAAATTCCAAAAACAAAGTGCTTCGCATGGAAGCCCATGTGGCCCTGGTGAAAATCAGTGAGGATGACCCGCTGTTTTTCCTGGATGATTTAAACTATGAGCTTTCTGAGTGGGAACAGGTAAACATCCTGAATACCCTGAATTATCATCATATCTTTATCGACTCATTCGAAAGATGGCTGGATAGCTCCAATGATTCGGTAGTTATTTTTGCCGCCAAAATGACCGGCTATTATAAGCATACTCAGGAAGCACCCAAACTGGCAACCCTCCTGACCCATCACAACCCCAAAGTCCGGCACCATGCCATTAAAGCCCTGGGACAACTGGAAATACCTGAAAATATTGACGATTTGAAAAAGGCGTTTCAAAATGAAATTCCAGACAAAGACCACCAACAAGATGAATTGCTGGTATTGATGATGGAAAAAAACCGCAAGGCTGCACTGGAGGCATTTTATCCTTTGGCCACCCACAAAGAATTAGACTTCCTGGAAGAAATAATGCTGCATGAAACCGTTTTCAGTATCCTGCTAATAGCAGCCAAAATCATGGTAAGCACCGGGGAAAAAGGAAAAGAAGCCCTTGAAAAAATATACCGCAAAGCAGATCCCGAATTGCGAAAGATTATTGAAAATGTTAAACAAAATGAAGAGGAGTAATGATTGATTTTTTCAAAGCCCTGCAATACATCATAGAAAATGGGATCATAGTTATCACCATTTTCATTTTTGGCTCCTATGCCTGCCTGGCCTTTTTTTCCGGAATGGGGATGCTGAGGTATATGAGGAAGAACAGCTTTGTAGATTATCGCATGCTGCTTTCTTCGCCCCTTGCTCCCTCTATTTCCATTATTGCACCGGCCTATAACGAAGGCAAAAGCATTGTGGACAATATCCGTAGCCTGCTGTCACTGCACTATAACGATTTTGAGGTGATCATTGTTAACGACGGAAGCACCGATGACACAATGGAAAGGATCATAGAAGCCTATGATCTGGAAATGGTAGATATTCTGTATGAGGAAAAAATACCGACCAAGCCCATAAAAGGGGTTTACAAGTCGCGTAACAAAGCGTTTTCGAAGCTCACGGTCATAGACAAAGAAAACGGCGGAAAAGCCGACGCCCTGAACGCCGGGATCAGCATTTCCGAAAAAGATTTTTTCTCGGCCATTGATGTTGACTGCATCCTGGAAGAAGATGCCCTGCTGATCATGGCCAAACCTTTCCTGGAAGAGACCGGCAAAAGGATCATTGCTTCAGGCGGGGTTATCCGCGTTGCCAATTCCTGTAAAATAAAAGAGGGACGCATCACAGAAGTTAAGCTTCCCCGCAGGTTTTTGCCCAAAATCCAGGTACTGGAATATACCAGGGCCTTTTTAATGGGACGAATGGCCTGGAGCAGGCTAAATGGTTTGTTGCTTATTTCCGGAGCCTTTGGAATGTTTGACCGAAACATTGTTATTAAATGCGGGGGATACAATCCGGAACTGGTTGGGGAAGACATGGAGCTGATCGTGCGTATGAGGCGCTATATGGCTGAAAGAAAGGAAAAGTACCGCGTTATTTACATCCCTGACCCCCTTTGCTGGACAGAAGTCCCTTCTACCCTGAAGGTACTTGGGCGCCAAAGGGACCGCTGGACCCGTGGCACCATGGAAAGCCTCTTCCACCACTTCAAACTCTTTTTCAACCCAAAATTTGGAAGCCTCGGAGTGCTGGGTCATCCTTACTGGTTTTTCTTTGAATGGCTCGCACCGATTATAGAGTTTATCGGTATCATGTATTTTATCATCATTGCCATTTTAGGTTTTCCCAATTGGCCGTTTTTCTTCCTGCTGCTGGCAACAGTTTACCTGTTTGCCGTTTCCCTGAGTTATTGGGCAATCCTTTTTGAAGAACTGTCATTTCACCGGTACACCAAAAGGCGCGAAGTCGGTAAAATGCTGTTTACTTCCATGCTGGAACCCATTTTTTACCATCCATTTATTTTATTTTTTAACTTAAGGGGTAATTTTAAGTTTTTTATTGGAGAAAAAACCTGGGGTCAAATGGAAAAAAAGGGTTTTGGTGAAGAAGAACGATCAGGGAAAAAGAAAAAAATAATAAGAAAGTAGGTAAGGGCCTTGCCCTTGCTTATTGCTTGGGGGGAACAAAAAAGTTCCCAACCTGTCTTTTCTGGAAAAACCGGCGCTCCCGCCGGTTTTTCTTTAGTATGACCGGCACATCATTTATGCTATATTTGTAAAAAATTACCCCATGATAAAATCAATGACCGGATATGGCAAATCCGTTTGCCAACCCAAAGAAAAAATCATAACCATTGAAGCCCGGTGCCTCAACAGCAAAACACTGGATATCAACATCAAACTTCCTGCAATATACAAGGAAAAGGAAAACCTTATCCGCTCACTCATAGGCAAGCATCTTGAGAGGGGAAAGGTTGAGCTGGTTATCTACCTGGAAAATACGGGAATCCAAACTGGTTATGCATTAAATAAGCCCCTGCTTGAAAAATATTACCTTGAAATTACCTCATTTGCCCGCTATATAGACGCTCCCGTTTCCGACAACCTTTTGCCGGCCTTACTGAAGTTACCGGAAGTTTTCAGGCAACAAACCCCCGACCTTGACCCACAGGAATGGCAAATGGTGGAAAATGCCGTTATTGATTCCCTGCAGCAAACCGACAATTACCGGATTTCTGAAGGAGCCCACCTGTATAAAGATCTACTTGCCCACCACCAGGCCATAAGCCAACTCTTGCAGGAAATAACGCCCCTGGAGGAAAAACGAAAAGAAAACCTGCGCAATAAATTGCTGAAAGGGCTTAAAGAACTGGAAGAAAACAACCAGTTTGATCCCAATCGTTTTGAACAGGAGCTGATCTATTACATTGAAAAGCTGGATATCACTGAAGAAAAAGTCAGGCTGGAGAAGCACCTGGAATATTTTCTGGAAACCCTTGATGAATCGAAACCTTCCGGGAAAAAACTTGGCTTTATCACTCAGGAAATCGGACGGGAGATCAATACCGTTGGCAGCAAAGCCAATGATGCCGGCATCCAGAAAATTGTCGTTCAGATGAAAGATGAACTGGAAAAAATCAAAGAACAGCTAATGAATATTCTCTAGCGTTATGAAAGGGAAACTGATTATATTTTCTGCACCCTCAGGGTCGGGCAAAACAAGTATCGTAAGGGCATTACTGGACACCAACCCCCTGCTGGAGTTTTCTGTTTCTGCAACCAGCCGTCCAAAGCGCCCCGGTGAGGTTGACGGCAAAGATTATTATTTCCTTTCGCCGGAAGAGTTCCGTGAGAAAATCCAACAAGGGCTTTTTCTTGAATGGGAGGAGGTTTACCCGGACAGCTTTTACGGCACCCTGCACAGCGAATTGAAAAGGATCTGGGAAAAAGGCAAACATGTGGTATTTGATGTGGATGTGATCGGCGGCCTGAATATAAAAAAACAATATCCTTCCCTGTCCCTGGCGGTTTTTATTCAGCCTCCATCCCTGAAGGTATTGAAAACCCGCCTTATAAACCGCAAAACAGAAACAAAAGAAAGCCTGGACAAAAGACTAGGCAAAGCCCGGCTGGAAATGAGTTTTGCAGACAAGTTTGACAGGGTAATTATTAACGACCGCCTTGAACAAGCCATCCAGGAGGCCCAGTCGGCAGTCAATGACTTTATTCATCATTCGTAACGGACATGAAAAGGGGAAATAACAACCTTACCGGATTGTTGTTCGGGTCTTTCAACCCGATCCATACCGGCCACCTCATCATTGCCAATTATTTTATTCAATACTCGGATATTGAAGAAATATGGTTTGTGGTGTCTCCTCAAAACCCTTTAAAAACCAGGGAAGGATTGCTCAAAGAAAAGGATCGCTTTGACCTGGTATGCAGGGCCATAGAAGACAATCCCCTGTTCAGCCCCTGTGACCTGGAATTGAAAATGGGCACCCCCTCCTACTCTTACAAAACCATTGAAAAAATCCAGGCGGATTTCCCGGAAAAGGAATTTGCCCTGATTATCGGTTCCGATAACCTGGATGAGTTTGACCGATGGAAGAATTATGAAAAAATAATGAATATGATCAGGATCTATGTTTATCCGAGAGGCAGTGGGACAAATTCAGGATTCCTTGACCATCCCGGAGTAAAATTATTCCAGGCACCAAAAATAGAGATCTCCTCAACATTTATAAGGAAAGCCATCAGGGCGGGTAAAGATCCGCGTTACTTTTTACCCCGGAGAGTTTTGGACAAGATTAGGCAACAGGGTTATTACCGTCAAGATTAAAAGCCTTTTTCAGCGCAGGAACCTGGTCCAGTTTTTCCCACCTGAAATATTCTATTTCTTTAAAGTTTTTTATGACCCCATCTACTTCTTTTTCAAAAGTGTCAGGGTCTTTGTATTGCACTTCCACCACCTCTTTATAAGGGGTGCGTCCGAAATGCCCGTAGGTGGTGGTTTTCTTGAAGATGGGATTTTTTAAGCCAAGGCGTTTAATGATAGCAAAAGGCCTGAGATCAAAGATCTCTTCAATTTTTTGGGCAATCTGTGCATCAGAAAAAGGGACATTGGCCTTACCAAAAGTATTGACATACAACCCAACCGGATCGGCAACCCCTATTGCATAAGCAACCTGCACAAGCACTTCATCGGTGACCCCGGCAGCCACCATGTTTTTGGCAATGTGCCGGGCTGCATAAGCAGCAGAACGGTCAACCTTACTTGCATCTTTGCCTGAAAAAGCACCGCCTCCATGAGCACCCTTCCCACCATAGGTGTCTACAATGATCTTTCGCCCGGTGAGGCCGGTATCCCCGTGGGGCCCGCCAATGACAAACTTGCCGGTAGGGTTAACCAGAAGCTTATATCCGTTGGCAAACAAAGCCCCCAGGCGCTCAGGCAAGGTGGAAATAACCCGTGGGATCAAAATATGCTGAATATCCTGATGGATCTGCTCCTGCATCAGCTTTTCTGCTTTGGCCCGCTGTCGCAAGGTTATGCCGGGTTCTACAAACTCATCATGCTGTGTGCTCAATACAATGGTATCTATGCGAACGGGTTGATCATTATCATCATATTCTATGGTAACCTGTGATTTGCTGTCGGGCCGCAGGTATGTCATCTGTTTGCCTTCTTTACGAATGGCCGCAAGCTCCTGCAGCAAAATATGGGAAAGGTCAAGGGGAAGAGGCATGAACTCATCTGTTTCGCGGGAAGCATAGCCAAACATCATTCCCTGGTCACCCGCTCCCTGCTCTTCCTCGCTGGTCCTAACCACGCCCTGGAAAATATCGGGCGATTGCTCATGGATAGCAGAAATAACCCCGCATGATTCCGCTTCAAACTTATAAGCAGATTTGGTATATCCGATCTCTTTTAAAACGTTCCTCACCACATGCTGAATGTCAACCCAGGCTTCAGTCCTCACTTCACCGCTGCACACCACCAAACCTGTGGTCACAAGGGTTTCACAGGCCACTTTTGATTCAGGATCCTGCCGAAGAAATTCATCAAGCAAGGCATCCGAAATTTGATCCGCTATTTTATCAGGATGTCCCTCTGAAACAGATTCAGATGTAAACAAATATCCCATGACTTATAATAAATTACTTTAATACGTTTATTTTTTTGACCTGCAAAGGTAAGCAATAAAAAGTTATTTGTTACACCGTTAATTGCCTGAAAACCTGCTCCAAGGTTTGTTCTTCATGGTCCATAGCCAAAATTGCCAGCTTGTTGGCCACCGCAAAATTGAAAATATCGGCCCTTATGTCTTTTTCGCTTTGGGAAAATATTTTATAAACGGTATTTTTTTCCTGCAAAACATCCACAACCCCTTTTACCTGCTTAAGGGCTGCTTCATCAGCCGGCTTATCAAACTCCACGCGAATAACACGGTTGGCCTGATTTAACAGCTGAATTTCCCCCGTGGGAGCATCCGCCATAATACGCCCTTTATTGATGATGATCACCCGGTCGCATACCGCTTCCACTTCCTGCATAATGTGTGTGGAAAGCATAACGGTTTTTTCTTCCCCGATTTTAATGATCAGGCTGCGTATTTCTGCCAGCTGGTTGGGGTCCAGACCTGATGTGGGCTCATCCAGGATCAAAACCTCTGGGTCGTGGATCAGTGCCTGGGCCAGGCCTACCCTTTGACGATAGCCCTTTGAAAGGGCACCGATTTTTTTGCGGTATTCCAGGGTTAACCCGGTGGTTTCAATCATTTCAGAAACCCGCCTGCGGCCGTCCTTTCCCAGTTTATACAAACCGGCAACAAACTCCAGGTATTCCTTAACGTACATGTCGTGATACAAGGGGTTGTTTTCTGGAAGGTAACCAATGCGCTTTCTGACCTCAAGAGGCCGGGTAACCACATCATAACCGCAAACAGAAACCTGACCGGCAGTTTGAGGGATAAAACAGGTAATGATCTTCATCAGGGTGGACTTTCCTGCCCCGTTGGGTCCTAAAAGGGCCACCACTTCTCCCTGCTTAACTTTAAAAGAAACATTGTCCAGTGCCTTCTGGGTGCCGAAGACTTTGGTTACATTTTTGGATTCTATAGACATTGGAAGTTGAGGGTTTGTGCGAAATTACTAATTTTATAAAAAAATAAAAGATACGCACTTAAGTTTTCCATCGCCTTGACAGGTATTGTTACAAAATCTACCGGCAGCTGGTACACCGTAATGGATGAGCAGGGTAAAAGACATTCCTGCAAATTGCGGGGAAAGTTAAAAATTTCCGGCAACCGCTCAACCAATCCGGTTGCCGTTGGAGACCGGGTAAAATTTTTACCCGAAACCCAAAACCAACCTGGCCTTATCGAGGACATCAACGACCGGAGCAATTATATTGTCCGCAAAGCCACCAACCTTTCCCGCCGCAAACATGTAATTGCAGCCAACATCGATCAGGCGGTGATCATTGCCACCCTTGCCCGGCCCAAAACCTCCACCGGGTTTATCGACCGCTTTCTGGTCACCTGCGAGGCATACAGCATCCCGGCAGTTATCGTTTTCAACAAAATGGACCTGATTGATACGGAAGAGGCTAAAGAATACTTACACGAAATAACCATGCTTTATGAGGATATCGGGTATCCCTGTCTTCATGTTTCTGCAACGCAAAAAATCAACCTTGAGAACTTCGACAGGATGCTGGAAGAAAAAACCTCCCTTTTGTCAGGGCATTCCGGAGTGGGAAAGTCGGCCCTTATCAATGCCATAGAACCAGGCCTGAACCTTAAAGTACAGTCCATTTCCCGGGCACATCAAAAAGGGAAGCATACCACTACCTTTGCCGAGATGTTTCCCCTTTCCAACGGCGGGTTTATTATTGATACCCCCGGAATCAAAGAATTCGGAATGGTGGATTACGAGCCATGGGAATTCAGCCACTATTTCCCTGAAATGCGTAAATATTTTAACCAGTGCAGATTTGATAATTGCACCCATTACAACGAACCCGGCTGTAAGGTTAAGGAAAAGGTCGAGGAAGGAAGCATCAGCATTTCCAGGTATTCAAACTACCTGAACATACTGTTGGATATTGACACAAGGAGTTAAAAAAATAAAATAATATGCGTGTAGTTATTCAAAAAGTAGAAAAAGCAAGCGTTTTTATTGAAGGAAAAGAACATGCATCCATTGGAAAGGGGCTTGTTGTTTTGCAGGGCGTGCAGGAAGCCGACAACCAGGAAGACATTAACTGGCTGGCAGGAAAAATTTCCCGCCTCAGGGTCTTTGATGATGACAAGGGCGTGATGAACCTATCCGTGCAGGATGTTCGGGGAGAGTTAATGGTTATCAGCCAGTTCACCCTGCATGCCAGCACCAAAAAAGGAAATCGACCCTCATACATAAAGGCGGCCCCTCCTGAACATGCCATTCCTCTGTATGAAGCATTCATCCGCTCACTGGAGGAGGAATCCGGACTAAAGGTTTGCTCAGGAATTTTCGGTGCAACCATGAAAATATCCCTGGTGAATGACGGGCCCGTAACCATCATGATCGATTCCAAAAACAAAGAGTAAAAATTTTCTGAAAATAACCCCATGACAATAAAAGAAGTTCAGCAAACCATTGACCAATGGATCAAGACCACCGGTGTAAGGTACTTCAGCGAACTGACCAACATGGCCATTCTTACGGAAGAAGTGGGCGAGCTGGCCCGTATTATGGCCCGCACATACGGTGACCAGTCATTTAAGAAGGATGAAAGCTCCGTTCAGTTAGGGGATGAGTTGGCCGATGTATTGTTTGTGCTTGTTTGTATTGCCAATCAAACCGGGGTAGACCTCACCGAAGCACTAAAAGCCAACCTGGAGAAAAAGACCAGCCGGGATGCTTCCCGGCACAAAAAAAATCCCAAACTGCGGAACTGACAGCCTGGGGTTCTCTTTTTTTAAAAAAGATTAAACTTTTTTAACTGGGATCATAGGCCCATTTGAGCCAAACGGCACCCCAGGTAAATCCTCCGCCAAAGGCGGTTAAAATGATGTTGTCTCCTTTTTTCATTTGCTTTTCGTACTCCCACAGGCAAAGGGGGATGGTGGCATTAGTAGTGTTGCCGTATCGTTGAATATTAACCATTACCCTGTCCATAGGCACATTGGCGCGGCGGGCGGTGGCTTCAATAATACGCATGTTGGCCTGATGGGGCACCAGCCAGGAAATGTCCCTGCCGTCAAGGTTGTTTTCTTTCATCAGCGCCAGTGTTACATCGGCCATATTGGTAACGGCAAATTTAAACACGGCCTGCCCTTCCTGGTAAACATAATGCTCCCGGGCATCAATGGTTTCATGGGAAGGCGGCTTTACCGATCCGCCGGCCTTCATGTGCAAATGAACCCGACCGGAGCCATCGGTTTCAAATTTATGACCCATCACCCCCAAATCTTCCGTTGTGGGCTCAAGTAGAAGCGCAGAAGCTCCATCACCAAATATCACGCAGGTTTGGCGGTCGGTATAGTCTACAATAGAAGACATCTTGTCGGCTCCAACCACCACCACTTTTTTGTATTTTCCCAACTCCACAAAATTGGCAGCGGTTACCAGACCATAAATAAAACCAGAGCAGGCCGCATTGAGATCGTAACTGAAGGCATTATTAATTCCGGTTTTGTCGCTGATTACATTGGCGGTTGCCGGAAACTTCATGTCGGGGGTTACAGTGGTACACACCAGCATATCTATTTCTTCCGGACCAATTCCGCGCTTTTCCAGAAGGCCTTTTACAGCTTCGGCAGCCATATCGGAAGTTCCAACCCCTTTCCCTTTTAAAATCCTTCGTTCTTTAATGCCGGTACGGGTAGTGATCCATTCATCCGTAGTGTCGACCATTTGCTCCAGATCTTTGTTGGTAAGAACGTTGTCGGGAAGGTAACTGTGAATGGCAGTAATGGCGGCATTGATTTTTGTCATATCAAAATTTGGTTAGTCGAAACTATTGCATCCCATTACTAAAAAATTGCCTTTGTGTATATTGATCAAGGGTTTGGCGAACCTTTTCTGATATTTTGGCCTCAAACACATGCTTTGAATGCAAAATCATGTTTTTTATGGCCACTTTATTGGAAATACCATGACCAACTACCACGGTGGAGTTGATGCCCAGAATAGGCGTTCCACCATAATTTTCATAATTGAAACGGGAGAAAAACTCATCGGTGAGGCCCCTTTTCACCATCAACCGATACATGGCTTCCATGTTCTTTAAAAGAATGTTTCCCGTAAAACCGTCACAAACAACCACATCTACCTTGTCTTTAAAAAGATCCCGGCTTTCGACATTTCCGATAAAATGATAGTCCTTGCTATCTTTCATTAAACGGAACGCAGACTGGCAAAGCAGGCTTCCTTTATCTTCCTCTTCTCCAATATTCAACAGACCGACCTTGGGTTTTTCAATCCCGTAAACATACCTGGCATAGATGGAACCAAGCAATCCAAACTGGTACATCACATCGGGTTTGCTGTCGGGGTTGGTCCCCACGTCGATAAGCACACCCATTCCCCCGCTTTCCTTGGGGATAATGGAAGTAGTTGCAGGGCGGATGATTCCCTGAACAGCATTGACGCTGTAAATAGATCCCACCAGCATGGCCCCGGTATTCCCTGCACTGGAAAAAGCATCAATTTGCTCTGTCTTTAGCAGTTTAAAACCTAAGGAAATGCTGGAATTGGGTTTTTGGGCAAAAGCCCGGGTAGGCTGCTCACCCATGGCAATCATTTCAGAGGCATGTTCAATATCGAAATAATCCGCTCTTACGTTGTGGGCTTCCAGTTGATTTAAGATGGTTGGCTTGTCCCCAATCAGAACAATGCGATCGCTTTCGGGGATTTCTTCCCTGGCAAGAATGGCTCCTGATATGGTTGCATCAGGAGCAAAGTCACCACCCATTACATCAATACCAATTTTCATTATGCGGCTGTTGGTAAGCAAATCGGGTTAAAGAATGTCAGACTTTACGCCGTAGTGGTTTTTTCAATGGCAATTTTGCCCCGGTAATAACCACACTCCGGACAAACCCTGTGCATCAGCTTTGCAGAGCCGCAATTGGAGCAGCTGGTAAGAGAGGGCTCTACCGCCTTGTAATGGGTGCGACGCTTATCGCGGCGGGTTTTGGAAATCTTACTCTTTGGATGTGCCATAATTTTTTTTATTAAAGGTTGTTTTCAAAAATTTCTAAAATTTGAGCTTACTCAAGGCTTTCCAGGCAGAGTCCGTGTCACATATTTTGCGGGTGCCCTTATTTCCACCAAGATGCTTTTCCAGTTTTTTCATTATTTCAGGATCACAGCCTGCCTCCCCTTTGCGGTTTGTTGAATGAACACGCCTTATGGGTAAGCCCAGGTGAAGGAACTCATAAACAAAATGCGAAATATCAACATGATTCTCACTGTCAGGAATGGTAATGATGTCCTCGGTTTGCTCCACATAGGCATCGCCAAACTTCACATAAAGGGTCTTGTTTAAATCAATGGCTTCATTATAAAGTTCCATGCACCGGTCACAAACTACCTCAACCTCACCTTTCATTTGAAAATCAAGAACCAGCATGTTGCTTTTTTTCTCGAGCACCAACTCAACGTTAACCTGCCCTTGCGAAATCTCAGACTCCTCAAAGCAGGCAAAGAAACCCTCTTCTACCCTAAAGGTAAAGGGATGGTTTCCGATGGGCAAACCAACGAAGTTGATCTTATATTGCTTCAATGTATTCAAAATGCTTCTGATTTTTTAAAGGCTGCAAAGATAAAACTATTATGCGAAAAAAAAAACAATAAATATCAATGGATTACTGCAAACCAGTAGCCTGAGGCAGTTGAAGTTAAATTTAACTTTACACTCTGTTTTGCACGGAACTCAAAAAAGTATTTATTTAAATGCTTTTTCAAGCAGGGCATCCCCACCGAGTTTCAGCCGGCCGAAATATTCCGGGACCTGCTTTCCGGTAAGCTCATTAACATAAAGTTTTGCAAGGTATTGTCCCAGCATAAAACCTTGTCCCCTGAGTCCCAGGAAAAGGCCTTTCTCCACATCAATGATCATTTTTGGTTCATTGTAATACCCTGCCCAAAGTGCCTGAAAGCCCACTGCCGAAGTTTGCGGGATCCAGTCTACAAAAATTTCCGAAATTATCTCGGCAAATTCCTTTGAGTTGATTTTCAGATCTTTGTCGGTTTCGTTGGGCTCAACGGCAGGAGAAGCACAACCGATGATCTGGCCGGTATCCCCAAGTTGCTGCCCGTAAACGGCGGTAAACCCTTTATAGTTTCGCCGGTCGATAAGCATATCCAGGGGCTTGCCGTTGAGTCCTAGCATGGGCAGGCGGCGGGTAATAAAGGCCTGATGCTTTACCGGGAAAAGGCCGGTTTCAATATTCAGCATCCTGGCAAATTTATCCCCCCGATCACCAAGTGCGTTGATAAACAACGGAGTATGGTATTCAACGTACGCTCCACTGTGATCGCGAACGATGGCTTTATAAGTATCCCCGGTTTTTTCCACGTCCACCAGACGGGAATTTTCCAGCAATTCTCCCCCCTGGTTTATTCCAAGCTGGCGGAGGGTTTCGATAACTTTTCCGGGAGTAGCCTGCCAGCATTCGCTGGTTTTAAGGGCCGCAAGATATTTGTCATTGGTGGTATTGAAAAATGGAGAAATCTCATCACGAAACTGCCCGGGTTTAAGCATTACCGCTTTTTGCCAGGCCATGGACTCTTCCAGTGCCCGGTACATTTGCTCATCGTGGGCAAAAGTTATGTAATGGATCTGCCGAAAGTCAATGTCTCCTTTTTCCGATAACTCCTTAAACAATTCCAGGTTGTGTCTTGCAATATCCGTAAGCTCCGGGAGGCTAAAGGCAGGTCTTCCCCCTGCAATATTTCTCCAGGAAGCACCAAAGCCGTGGTTGATCAGGGTAGGCTCGTAACCTTCTTCCGCCAGAAAGCGAAAAAGGGCGCTGCCCCCGATGCCTCCCCCGGCCACCAGGGCCCTGGTCTGAACGATCCTGCGCTTTGTATTTACATTGCTGGTAATGATCTTGTTATGGAAATCCGAAGGAAATAGTTCTCCAATAGTGATCTGGTTTGACATGGGCGCCCGCGGAGTAGATTCTCCGGTAAGCGCAATTCCCATTGGCCTCAGATTAAGTTTCAGGCGCTGAATACAACGCTTCCCACGGCAAGGCCCCATTCCAAGGTGGGTGGTGTGTTTTATCTCCTCCACCGATATGGATTTACGGTCACCAATTACCCTGAGTATATCTTCAAATTCAACATCATCGCAATGACACATGTAAAAACCGGCTCCTGTTTTTCCTTTCCAGGGTTTCATTTCCAGCTTTTCAGGGTAATCTCTTTTTACAATAAACCCACTGACCTTAAGCTGATCCTCCTGCTTCATTTCTCCGGCTTTTACCCTGGCTACATGGGTCAGATTTTCTTTGCGCATCACCCGCTGAATAATTCCTTCCCCGAGAATAGTGGCATGGTTATCCACCAGGAAAACCTCCTCCCCTGCTTCCATGTCAAACTCTATGGGAAGAAAGAAGATGCCTTTTTTCAGGTTGTATCCAAAAATGGCCAAACCGGGACATTGATATACGCAATCCATACATCCCACGCATTTTTCAAAGTCAATTTCGGGAACAGTGGAGGTCGAAGACTTTGTAATGGCCCCGTATTTACAGGCAAAAGCACAGGGATTGCAGGCAAAGCCATAAGTGCAGTCAATCCTTACAAAAGGTTTATCCATTCTTTCTTCTGAAGGCAAAAAGGCTTCTTCAATCACCTTAACCGGGTGCTGCTGCGAGTCAATATACTCTTTGGAAAGCAACATATAATCATCATAATTAAAGCGTTGCCTCATGTTTTCAAGGATCTCGTAGGCCACCTGCTTACCGCGAAGTACTGCACTGGTGCCTTCCCCAATGCGTATGGCATCCCCTGCACCATAGCAATGCCGGCCAAACATTTCCTTTCCTTTTTCCAAAAGGGCATCATCAGGCATTAAGCCGGTGCAAATATTGATGGCATCAATTCCTTCAATAAGCTGCTCGGTTCCGGCAACGGGTTTGAAATTTTCTGCCCGGGCCACCACCGCACCGCTTATTCCATCTCCCTTTTCATTGGGAACCGCTTCTAATATCATGTGGGAAAGCATGACCGGAATGCCCAGCCTTCTCACCCGGTTGGCCTGAACCGGAAAGCCACCTTCATGGGAAAGGGCTTCTATTATAGCCTTAACTTTTGCTCCTGCCTGCGTCAATTGGTAACTGGTAAGGTAACCGATATTCCCGGCACCTACCGTTAAAATATTTTTTCCCAGCAGGGTCAGCTCGGTATTCATCATCTTTTGAACGACTGCTGCGGTATACACCCCGGGAAGATCATCGTTATTGAAGGTGGGAAGAAAAGGTACGGCACCTGTAGCCACTACAAAGTGCCGGCAATCAATATAATATATTTCATGGTTTTTAAAATCTTTTACAGCTACCCTGTTGCCTTCAAAAATATCCCATACGGTGCTGTCGAGCAGTATGCCGCTATGGTCATCACCGGCAAGTGTCCTGGAGATCTCAAATCCCCGCATTCCACCATATTTCTTCTCCTTTTCAAAAAAGAAAAACTGGTGGGTTTGCATGTTAAATTGACCGCCAATCTCGCTATTGCTGTCAACTACCATATTGCTGACCCCATGTTGGTTTAAAACTTCCCTGGTAGCCAACCCTGCGGGTCCGGCACCCACGATCACCACATCGGTTTTGTAAACTTTTACCCCATCGGGTTTTTCATAAACAGATGGCTCAGCAACATAATCTTTCGGAATTTCTGCAACGGTTAGCACCTGGTCAACCGGGGTAATGCAAATGCGTTTTATTTCTCCATCCACAAGCATCTCACAGGCACTGCACTTGCCAATACCACACTCCAGACTGCGGCTGCGGTTTTTGAGGCTGTGGCTGTGTATGGGAAACCCTGCACGGTGAAGGGCTGCAGCAATGGTAAATCCTTTTTCACCTTTTATGGTGGCTCCATTGTATTGAAAATGAACCTCATCCCTATCGGGAATGGCAATTATGGGGTGTTGGGTTATTTTATGCATTGATTCTTGCAATTTATATCCAAAAAAAACTGTTTGGTAACAAAATTTTTTTTGCTTTAAAAACACTTTAAGCCTTGTAAACCAGCATTTCCACCGCAAAGGTAGCTTTTTTAAAAAATATTATATCCAAAAAACCCTATTTATACTGATTCTAAATTTTATTGGATGCCGGCTGCTACCTACCTTGCATCAACCCGGCAGAAAGGGCTCTGGCAAGCGGTTCTTGCCTTTTACAATAAAGCAAATATTTAAGGTTTTCTGCCAAAAGCTTTATAACTTTGATAGGACTAACCTTAAAATTCAGGGAAAATGAAAAAATATGTGTATATCCTTGCGGTTTTTGCTTTCATTGGGGTTGTTGCCATTGTTTTTAAGATCTCATCACGCACGGTAACCCCACAACCAAATGAAACCATTATGGAAATGAATCGTCAAAATTTAAACTTAAGCCCCGGTAACAGGATTGAATTACCCGAGCCAGTGGAAGACGGAGACATGAGCCTGGAAAAAGCCCTGACACTGCGCCGGTCCATCAGAACCTATGCCACTGACCCCCTTACACTTGAGCAGGTTTCTCAACTATTATGGTCGGCCCAGGGCATTACACAAGAAGAAAGAGGCTTTCGAACAGCTCCCTCTGCAGGCGCTACCTTTCCCCTTGAAATGTTTGTTGTAGTGAATAATGTGGAGGAATTGAAAAAGGGGGTATATCATTACCATCCCCATGAGCATAAACTAGCGTTTATAAGGGAAACCGACATCGGGGATGAGCTCGCCAGGGCAGCTTTAAGCCAATCGATGGTAGCCGATGGAGGCGCCGTTTTTATTTTTGCTGCCGTATTCGAAAGAACCACCGACCGCTATGGTGAACGGGGCAGACGCTATGTTTACAATGAAATCGGTCATGCATCACAAAACCTGCACCTTCAGGCTGCAGCCCTTGAACTGGGTACGGTGGTTATTGGCGCATACCGGGACGAAGAAGTGGAAAGCATCCTGCAACTTGGGGAAGAGTACGATGTGCTGTACCTGATGCCGGTTGGTACTTTGTAAATTAGCCGGAGAACATCCCGACACAAAGAGAAATAAAAAAAGTAACCTAAAACCGGTAAGAAATTCCTGAATAAAGGGAAAAATTATACGGAAAGGCTTTGCCATCCAAAAATCTTTCATCCCTGGAAACCGGATGGAGGAAAATCTGGGCAGTGGGCTCCAGGTTCAGAGTCATTTTCCCGGAAATGGGCAGCGACATCACAAAACCTCCAAGGGCTGAAAAATTAACATTTCTCAAACCATGGGTTTCCCCAATAGGTTGCTGCTGTGTATCCCTTCCAAGGAATACCTCATTTTTAACAAGATAGTTACCGGTGATTCCTCCTTTCAGGTGAATGCCCACAAGGTTTTCAAAAACCATGTACCGAAATACCAGGGGAATTTCCAGGTATCCGAAATGCTGTGTCAGCCCCTTTTCTCTTTGTCGCAAAAATTTGGGATCATCAAACCCTAAAGCCTGTTTATTGGTCATAACACGGAAAGACTGACTGTCAGCAAAATAAAGGGAAGCATCACTTAACCTTATTGTGCCTTGTGAGGTCATTATGGTTTGAGGGTGCGAGAAGGGCCGATTGGTATCAAGCTCATAAATGGCTTGTTTATGAATATGCCCGAACGACATAATATCGCTGACATACTGACCAATATTCAGGTAATGTAAGCCGGTTTGCACGGCCAATCTGCGTGATATATTAAAATAACCTGAAACCCCGAAGCTGTAGGTGTTGATCTCTTCTTCAAGATTTTGAAAAGGGATATTCATAAAACCAAATTCACCCTGAGGAGAAAGGTAACGATAGTTATACTGTGGGGCAAAATGCAGACTTAATGAGAAATCACCAGCAGGTTGGTCAATGGCAGAAGCCAAAAGAATTTCTTCGGCCAGAATTTCGGAAAAACCGCCGGAAAGGGGCTCTTCCCCGGATTCAGGAAGGGATATGGTTTTGCTTTTAATTGAAAGGGAGGGGGAATCAAATGACGAAAAGCTCAGCATGGACCGGCGTTGCGAACGCAGAAGAGATTCTTCTTCCTGCAGAGTACGATCTTTTTCCTGCTTCTGCGTTGATTCTGCATTATGGACTTTTGCAAAAAGATTTTCTTCCCTTTCTTTGAGCAAATCAGGAGTTGCAGTAGCTTGGTACGAAACGGTTGCCACGGTGCTTTGCGGCAATACAAAAAGATCGGTAAGAACCGGTTCCTGGCTCCGATCACCAAGCATATACCATACGGAAAGGCCACCAAAAACCAAAACGGCTGCAGAGGCAGCTATCCTTAAATAAAGCGGAAACAACCGTTTCACAGGCTTATTGTTTAAACCTTCATCTATCTTTTGCCACAAACCAACAGGAGGTTCTGGCGAAAAACCCTTGAATTTTTTTCTGACTTTCCTATCAAAAAAATAATTTTCCACTTTTGTTAGTGTTTAAATGGCCTTTTCTATTATTACCAATTCCCTGGTTATCTTTTTCTGAAGCAGGCTTCGCGCCCTCGCCAAATTCGACCTTGAGGTCGACTCGGAAATATTCAACATCTCAGCGATCTCTTTGTGCGCATATCCTTCCATTGCATAAAGGTTAAATACCAGTCGATACTGATCCGGCAATTCCTGGAACAGGTTCAGCACATCATTAACTTCAAGCAACTCCAGGGCATGATTATCGGTAAAATAATTACCATTTTCCGATATGCTGTCAACCGATAAATGATAAACCCTTTCCCGGTATTTTTCAATGGCAGTATTGACCATGATCCTTTTGATCCAGCCTTCAAAACTGCCTTTGCCTTTAAAGGAAGGGAGGTGCTGAAATATCCTGATGAAGCCTTCCTGTAAAATATCCTGGGCCTCATCGGTACTACCGGCATAACGAAGGCATATACCATACATCTTTGGAGAATACAAGCTGTATAGTTTATACTGGTCTGCCTTATTGTTTTTCAGGCAACCTTTCAATATTTTTTTCAGGGAGTTCACCAATTAAAAAGTCTTTGCCTGAAACAAAGATAATAATTCTTTTAAATTGAATAACAAGCCCCATAAGCACCTGATCTAAAGCTTCAAAGAACGTTAAACCCATAAACAAAGCCTTAATAAAGCTTTGTACTATTGATTGTGATAAACATCCCCTTCACCAGAGCATATTTCTATGATGAGGGTTTCATGAAAGTTATCTGCCAATTGCCTGAGCGTATCAAATTCCCCATCGTAGGAAAAAACAAATCCTTTGTAAAAGTTTGGCAGCCATATATCCTCTGCCCGAAAGATCTCCAGCTCCTTGTCTTCAGTCATTCTGAAAAAACCATAATTGCCAGGTTCCAGCTCATGTGCTTTGGCACCGTGGTCAAGTACCAGCTGAAAAAAATCATCATGATGGTCAACTTCGGCATTGCTTTTTTGTGAAGTAAAGCCCCATATAAAATTTGAAGGCACCCTGTGAATCACTTTTTCACGGAATTTCAAAAAGGGGGTTTCTTTTCCCGAAATGCTGATATTGAGCACGTCTTCTTCCAGGTCAAAAAAGGTCAACATTTCATCCTGGTTAATAAAAAACCGGATATGATTGCGGCCTTCTACAAGATCGTCAAGCAGGATGTCGGCCCTGGCCGGGGCAAAATTGGTAATACATATGTGGGGAACTTCAATCCCTTCAAAAACAATATCCCTGATTCCGAAGGGTTTATGAGAAGAATAGAGAATAAGAAAATTTTCACAAGGATAGTCTTCAAGGGTTTGCACCTTGAGCATAAAAATTCTTTCGGGGGAGGCAAACCTTTCCCTTACTTCAACCAAAAGAGGCAAGGGGATATCATCTATGGCTTCCTCCTTTTGGCAACTTCCAAAAGTTGAAAGCAAAAAAGCAGGAAAAAGAAATAAAAAGTAAAACTTTCTAACCAAATTTTTCATTTAATAAAAGATAAAAAGCTAACAAACGCAGCAACCTCCTTTTCCTATCTTTCTGCATTTTTCACTGTTTGAAGCCATTGTTATTGTTTTATAAAAAAAAGACCCGCCCGGGTAAGTTGCAAAAAGCACGTATCCCAAACGGATCTTTTTATATGATTAACAAAAGAAACAATCCGTAAGCAAAAAGTTTCAGGGCAATGGCCGCGGGTTAGTTGAAATTGGTCAATGTTGCTTATCAGCTTCTGATTCTGAACCATTTTGGTGGCATTTGAAGTTTTCCGCGGCCACTACCGTATACCCTGAAACAAATACAAAACCTGAAAAAACGGAAAATATTAGGAAAAAAGGAGAAAAAGCCCCGGCAAAACCTGCCAGGGGGTAAAATCCGGCATTGTATTTTCCAATAAAAAAGGAACGATGAATTTTGTTAACATTCCCGGCATCCGGGCAGAAGGTGCTGTATTTTGTGACCTTACTTTAAAGAACGACAAACATGATCCTTCCGCCTTATGAGCCTGATAAACTTTCGGGTCACATAAACAAGACGAATCAAAAAGCGGAAACGCTGCGCAGGTAACAAAAAAAAACGAACTTTTTTCAGGATTTGGTTCTTTGCCTTTGCCTTACCTCTATTTTCAGGTAATCCAGCATCAGGTCCATATCAAAAGAAGAAATTCCTTTTTCGAGCAGGTGCTGCCGGTCATCGTTAAACGAGGACTCAAAAGCCCTGATATTTTTCCAGGAAAGAATGCTTTTCAAATACATGTCAAATGCTTTCTTCGGCTCTCCCAAACTCCACAGCACATGGCCAAGATTCAGCAAGTCGTAGCGGTTATAAGGTTCATTGGCAAGCAGGCGGGTAAGATAGTCTTTGGCTGTATCAAGCTTGCCAATCAAAAATGAACACCAGGCCAGGGGACGCCGGATCCGGTGATTTTCGGGGGCCAGCACTTCCACCTTAAAATAATAATCCAGGGCTTCCTGGTATTTTTCAAGGTGGATGAGGCACTGCCCGATGTTGGCCTGAATCTTTAAATCTTCCGGATCATGCTTTTCTGCCTGCCGATAATACCTCAGGGCATCTTCCCATCTGTTGAGAAACTTGCAGCAGTATGCAAGCTTTTTAATGATCCACAAGCGGTCGGATTCAATCAGATCGGCTTTCTGATAATATTCATAAGCTTTGGCAAAATCACCGGTTTTTTCATAACAAAATGCAATTTTTTCAAAAAGCTCAATATTGCTCTGGTCTTCTTCCAGAATGTTAAGAAATACCTTCAGGGCATCGGGATAGAATTTTTTATCAAAAAAGAATTCTGCAATATTGCGGATGGTTTTGTTGTCTGAAACCAAATGTTTTACAAAGAATGTTTCATGAAGGTCAAGTTCAATATCAAAAATGTCATCAAACTCCCGCCGCCAGGGATGAAGTTTAAAAAACCTGTACAGATCCTGGAAATACTGGGTGTAAACGCTTTTGGTGCGGGCAAAACTGTTGAGCAGGGTTTCATCTTTTTCCAGCTCGGAAATATTTTCCATTTCGGCGTTGAGCATATTCATCATCATGGATTTCTGCTGATCGGGTACCAGCCCTAAATTCAGGCAGAAAGAAAACTTGTCGGAATTACACATAAAATAAGTAGATTCCAACTTTTGCACAAGCGGGGTGAGGTCAATGTCCTTGCCGGGTTCTTTGATAATATGGCGGATAGACTGATTCTCGGAGTAAAAGGGCACAAACCAGTTGCTGATCTCTTGGAAAAACGGAAAGTTTTTCAGCTGTGAAAAGGCACTCATGAAAACATCCATACCCTCCATCTGCATTTCTGTAAACTCCTGCAACTTATCCAGAAGGTCCGGGGCATCTTCAAATACAGTTTCCCAGTCGGGGTTTTTTTCCTCCCCAAACTCCTCCTGGAAAATGTTGTCCAAATCCAGCTTTTCCTCTATTTTGGGGCGCATCTTCATCATTTCTGGCAGAATCTCTTCCTCCCATTTCTTTTTCACTTTTTCCGTTTCCCTGGATTTGGTATACTGAATCAGAATAGCTTCAATATGCTGTTCAATCTGGGGGAATTCCTTCAGCACAAGGGTTTTCTCCTCCAAAACAGGATAGAGATAAAAGCGGTCATTGTATTTCAGAAATCCTATAAACAGCCCGATCATGGCCCTTTCCCAGACCAGTTCCTGTTTTTTGTTCACAAAGCGGAACAAGAGCAAAAACTTGTGTACATCAAAAAACCGCAGCAAGCTGAGGGTTAATGCGCTAACCACCAAGGATTTGTCGTGCCAGGGCAATTTTTCGGAATCGCAAACTGCTTCCAGCAATTCCATTTCGGTATCGGAATATTTATCGGTAAGCCATATGATATTGAAAACTTTCTGCAGGGCTTCTTCTCTTGTAGGCAGATCGCTGCTTTCCTCCAGGGTAACATCCTTTAAAATACCGGCAAGCTCACGGTCAAAGGTGATGTTCTCCAGAATATTCAGGGCTTCGGTTCTTTCGATCTTCCCCTGCTTTGTAAGTTCCCGTTTAAGACGATAGGTATTATTGGTGGCATTTTCGGTAAGCAAAAACTCCCGTAACTCATCGGCAAGTTCAAGCATGCTGCGGATCAGGTAAAGGTAAACCCGTTCCCGTTCCGGATCCTTAACCTTTGAAAAAGAATGTTCCAACAGGTTTTTGTAGGTATGCAAAAGTTCATCCAGTTGTTCATTTAAAAACTCTTTCTGGCTTTGGGTAACCAGCTTACGCAACAATACCGCAGCATCAGAAAGACGACGGCGATGCAGCAATTTGCAGATGTTTTGATAATTCTTGGTTATTTCCTGAGAGAGCATGGATCTTTTTTTTATAAACAATCAATATACAAAATTACGGGAATCTGCACAAAGATTTCCCGCAAAACCGGGCCTTTTAATAAACTCTACAAAATACAGCGTTCTGCATTTCCGGGGTCGCGGAGGTTAAACCGGACCAGGGAAAGTCCCGGCGCATTGCCGGCAGCAGACAAAGCCCAGGTGTTTCCCATTTGCTGCTTCCAATAACCGGTAATGGAGGCGGATTCATGGATGTGCCCGTGCAGGGTAAGCAAAGGCTGCCGCTGCTCAATAAATTCTTTGATGGCAATGCTTCCCACATGCACATCTGCCGGAACATGATCGATCATTACCCCATCCAGGGCCGCCCGGTCAAGGTAAGTCTGGTATGGAGGCGAATGAAAAAGGAAAACCGATCTATCAAGGTTTTTATCCCCGGCCAATTTATTAAGATCCTCACGAATGGTGGCGAACTCAACATCTTCCTCCGGTTTAACGGTACGGAATCCTTCAGTGGGATGCACGCAACCCGGGTCAACGAACCTTGAAACATCATACCGCTCCCAGTCTTTAAGCATAAAAGGGGTTGGCGGCACATTAGCATAACCGTATACGGTAAATCCATCCAGATTAAAGGCCTTATTATGGATGTAATGCCATAAGCCGGCTTTTTCATGTTTCAGAAAGGAAGCTTCTTCCATCCTGGGATCGTCGTTGCCGGGAATGATAAAAACCAAAGGAAAGGATGCCCCCATTTTTTCCCGCAAAAGAGCCATTTGTTTGCCAAGGTAATCATTGACAAAATCGGGGTAAGGATCTGTTTTGCCGGCACCAAATATGGCGGTTCCAGGCAGCAAATCCCCTCCAAAGAAAACCGCCCTTGGGCTGACTGCAGCTATTTGTAATAAAAGCTTTTCATATTTTGAAACTTTCCCATGAAGGTCTGAAACAAAAAAACAGAGGTCATTCATCGTGCCGGGCTTTTCTTAATAATTTGGCGGAGTTGGTGTGAGACTCCAGCATTACTGTAAAGCTGGTTTTCTTCTCAATATCTTTATCTGTGATCAGGTGGAGATCTACCAGGCTGCCCGGGGTTTTCATGCCGGTTTTCTGGTAATTCAGTTCCGAAAGGCACAGGCCCCATCCTTGAAAGAATATCCGGAGTTTTTCCTTTTGCAGCTCATCATCCTGGCAGTGCACCAAAAGGTCGATGTCGGATCCGGGTCCGGCCTGCCCGGTCTTGGTGCTGCCGATCAGGTAAACGGCCTTTACCCCGAAACGTTCCATATCGAGAGTTTCTGCCATCAATACGGCCATTTCTTCCCGCCACCTCCAGTGTTCATCTTTATCAGTAAATAAAAAACCACGGGCGTCATCCTCCATGCCTTCCGGAACTTTCTTTTTTTCGAGTACATCCATTGAACTCCTCAGCCTGCGCATTATAATAAACGATTCCAGCTGATGGCTGATGGTTTTCAGCAACTGTAACTCTTCCCTTAAAAATGGCCTGACAGGATCTATCTCCTTTGCCGGGCGGTAATAAACATTTACCGACCCGGCCTGCCGGTCTTCAATATAGATGGGTATGGAATGAAAAATATCGGAAGTCTCAAATCCTTCACTGCTCACTTCCAGGTCCTCAAAAATGATTTTGGCACTACAATAGGAAGGGTGCTTAAAAGCGGGCGGGATGATCTTTACAAGATCATTTAAAATTTCCTGCAAAGGTGCCTCTTCCTTGTTTTTTAATATCTCATGCAGGTCAAACAGGCATCTCAGCTCCTTGGCCCGCTCCTGGAGAATGGATAGAATATAATTGCCCGACTTGCCGGAGTATTGTTTCATGGTTCCTGCGTTTCTCTTTTTCAAATTTAATAAAGAAACTACTCTGAACGACAAGTCAGGAAAGCAAAATTATTTTTATGAAAAACCAGGATGAATTGCAAAAACAAAACACCCCGGGTGAAATTCCCGGGGTGTTTTAACAAATTAGATTTTATTTTAGTTAGGATAGCTGATCGGCCCTTCAATACCAAGTGGTATTTCAAGCATCAACCATGCAATGAACATGGGTATCCTCACGATCATAAAAGCAATGGCGTAAGGCAACATTACCGAAATGATGGTACCGATACCAATGTCTTTGGAGTATTTTTGTGCAAAAACAATTACCAGCGGGAAGTAAGGCAACAGGGGCGTTAAGATATTTGAGTAAGAGTCACCGATCCTGTAGGCCGCCTGGGTAACCTCGGGCGAAAATCCCATCAGCATGAGCATGGGCACAAAAATTGGCGCCAGGATGGCCCATTTTGCAGATGCACTGCCAATGATCAGGTTAATAAAGGAAGAAACCAGGATAAAGGCTACCAACAGGGGAATGCCCACGAAGCCAATATTTTGTAATCCCGCAGCACCCGAAATAGCCAATATAGATCCCAGGTTAGACCAAATAAAGAACTCCACCAGGTGAGCTGCCACAAACGCCAGCACAATATAGCCACCCATGGTGCTCATAGATTCGGCCGTCATGTTGGAAACATCCTTATCTCCTTTAATGGTTTTGGCAACCAAACCATAAACCAAACCGGTAACAAAGAACAAAATAAACATCAGCGGAACGATGGAATTGTAGAAGGGATTCAAACCACCTTCGGCATCTCTGAGCACGCCATCGGAGGGAATAATAGCCAATGCAATGAGTGCAAGAACAGCCAATACCGTAAACATTGCCCACTTGAGGCCCCTTTTCTCCAGGGGGGTGAATTTATTGTCATAAGCCTCGGTATCTTCTCCTTCATATTTGCCGAGTCGGGGTACGATGATCTTTTCGGTTACCCATGTACCAGCCAGACCAACCAGCGGCACAGAGGCAGCCATCAGGTAATAATTGGAAAGGGGGTTTACCGTGTATGCGGGATCCATAATGGTGGCGGCAGACTGTGTAAAGGCGGCCATCATCGGGTCAAGACCCGTGGGAAGGAAGTTGGCTCCAAAACCACCGGAAACTCCTGCAAAAGCCGCTGCCAGTCCAGCAAGGGGGTGACGACCCATCCCTTTAAAAATGGCAGCACCTAAAGGAATGAGCACCACATAGCCGGCATCTGCAGCAACAGAGCTAACCATACCTGCTATTACGATAGAAAAAGTGATCAGGGAAGCAGAGACCTTCGAAACAAAAACCCTGAGGGCAACGGAAATGAGCCCGCTACGCTCGGCCACACCAATACCTAACATTACGACCAATACCAATCCCAAAGGAGGAAACTGGGCAAAGACTTCCACCATGGAAGTCAGGATCTTTTGAATCCCCTCTGCATTGAGAAGGTTTACCGCTTTAATGGGTTCGGTTACATCCGGTGAGGGATGTTCTGCGCTGAGCCCAAGATTTCCAAAAATCCATGAAAGGACCAAAACGATCCCTATCAGAATTGCAAACAATGTCACAGGCTGAGGCAGTTTGTTCCCAACAACTTCAATCTTATTGAGAATCCTCTGCATCATGCCCTGCTTCTGGTTATTTTCTGTTGACATAAAGAGTTAAATTGGTTTATGATTTGGAAAATGATTTTTATGGACGGCCCAAAATTAATGTATTCAATCAAAACACAAAAATTAATCTGTTTATTAATGGTAATTGACGGAATCGCACGTCAATATTTTTCATGGTTCTAACAATATTGTGAGGCAATAGAGAATTTTACCGGTCACCTTATAATGTGAACCACCCCTTCGGCATATCTCCGCTCCCCTCCCCTGGAGTATGTCAACACATAGTAATAAACCCCGTCAGGCTGATCGCGTCCATCCCACCAGTTGCCATAATAATCCGAATGCTCAAAAACTTTTTTTCCCCAACGGTTAAAAATCTGTATCTGTGCCTGAGGATAATGCTCCAGGTTTTCAATTTCAAAATAATCATTGATCCCATCGGCATTGGGGGTAAATACATTGGGAATATTCAGGTCGCAATTCTGATCCTCAAAAAGAAAGTCCAGGAATTCCTGGCAGCCGGTAAGGGTATCCATTACCATTACTATATAACTTCCGGGTTCCTTGGCCATGAGGGTGTCGTGGGTGGCATCCGGAATATCCACTCCTTCATACATCCACTGATAAACCCAGTGATGACCATCGTTGTTAAGGGGTTGTACCGTTAACAGGGTAGAGTCTCCTTCGCAGACGGGCATTTCCAGTTCGGAAACAATTTCTGCTTCCGGCAAAGGCAGCGCATGCACATAAAGGGTGGTGTCGTAAGAACAACCAAAATTATCTTCCGCCACAAACCAAAACTCATAATCACCGGGATCGTCCAGGGTAACCGATGCCGGGTTACCTTCCAGGGGAGTATCTCCCATATACCATTGCTGGAAAACGATTTCCGGGGTAAAGATCAGGGAGTCAGGATAGAAATCCTCATGAAAAAACAAGCTCCAGCCAAACATATGCCCGTTGTCGCCCGGCACATTGTCTTTTACCCGCAGGGTCCATTCCCCGTTAAGCGGGCAGCCGGTCAGCGCCGCCAGGGTTTCGTCAGGCGTATAAGTACCGGGAGGCAGGTAGGGTGCGTTGAAATAATAGTTCCCGTCGGTATCGGTATATTCGTGATACTGGGGTGAGGTTTCGGCCATGGTGCCATACTGTGGCTCATCATTGGTAAAACAATATTCATATCCAACACCCGGAGGTACGGGACTCCAAACCACGGGCTCTCCAAGATTGGCCGTACCGCTTCCATAATCCTTAAGCATAACGGTGGCACCGTTGGGGCACTCCAGCTCAAACTGCAGCTGACCATGGCTCACATGCTCAATGTTCAGGCAGACCCGGTCCAAATCAATCGCTGAAAGAATCTCTGCATCCTCATCAAACACATCAAATTCGAGTGATGACTCATAATGTTCTCCCGTACCATCGGGGATAGCCACCGTTTCAACCACAGCAGTAGGGAAACCGGTCCAGGTGGTGGGGGTTACCTCTCCCACAAGGGAAAACGGATCACCCACACAGGTGGTATCTGCCGTGGTTATGGTCCCGTCAAAAGAGGGAACCGTACCCACCATCAGGATTTCTGTAACCTGCGTTGTACAATCATTTTGAGGGTCCTCAACACTTAAGGTAAGGGGGTAGGCTCCGGGCTCCATTAAAGAAAGGGTAACCTGGCTGCCCGGGAAAGTTTCTCCTTCGAAAGTCCATTCATAAACAAACTGTGTGGGATCATAATCAACATTGTCGCCTTGGTAGGTAGCCGACCCGCTGAATGAAACACTGCCGGTTTCCGGGCAGTATTTAAAAGTATTTTCATCCGGAATGATCTCTGCTACAAAAGTCTCACAAAGGGTTTTGCAGGAAATGGGAGCAAACCATCCCGCCCCGGGATCGGAAGGAGAGGAAACAAATTGAAAATGCAGGCATTCCCCGGAAGAAACAATACTTTCTCCATCCAGATCATAGTTGCCCGCTTGGATGATCAAAGGAGCCTGGTCAGAACCCCCGTCATATACATGCAGCACATCTCCCTGTCCGAGCTCAAAAAACAGAAAGTCCAGCTTAAGAAAAGGGTTCTCTTCTTCCGAGCTACAGAAAGTCAGGGAGAAATTTTCATTGGTCCCGTATGCTGTAAGGGTATCCCCGCCACTGTCCACAAATGTACCGGAACAGGTTTCAATGGTTTGACCGTTGTGCTGGTCAATGGGAAAGGTGATTTGCGAAAAGCCCCCGGAAACGGTTAAGAGGAAAAAGAGGAAAGAAAAGATTCGGATTAAGGCCATAAAGGTTACGATGTTAAAAACCCCCGATAAAAAAAACGTTCACTAATTAATTACATGATTAATACGGTAAGCCTTTGCTTTTTATTTTGTAAAAACTCCGGTGGCCAAAATTAAGAAAAATATGGGTATGTTGGTTTTTGTATCCGGGGTTTATGCAGGGAGATTTTTATTAAAGACAAAAACCGGGGAACTCCCGTTTAAAGAATTGAATTTCAAAACGTAAAAATTAAACATAATCCCCGGCCCCCAGTGGCTGTAAGCACAAATAAAATGTAAAAAATATAGTTTTTAGTTGTAATTTTGCAGGCTATGAAAAACATCAGGAATTTTTGTATCATCGCTCATATCGACCATGGCAAAAGCACACTTGCCGACCGCCTGCTTCAGGTTACACGAACCATTACCGAAAGAGAATTTAAAGAGCAGCTGCTGGACAACATGGACCTTGAGCGTGAGCGCGGCATTACTATCAAGAGTCACGCCATACAAATGGATTTTGAGGTTGAGGGGGAGCATTATGTATTGAATCTTATTGACACCCCCGGCCATGTGGATTTCAGTTACGAGGTTTCACGCTCCATTGCCGCCTGCGAAGGGGCATTGCTCATTGTAGACGCCTCCCAGGGCATTGAAGCCCAGACCATTTCCAATCTTTACCTGGCCCTGGAGCACGACCTGGTGATCATTCCTGTTTTAAATAAAATGGACCTTCCGGGAGCCATGCCCGAAGAAGTGGCCGAACAGATCGTTGACCTGATCGGTTGCGACCCCGATGAAATCATTCCCGCCAGCGGAAAAACCGGTTTTGGAGTGGATGCTATCATGAAAGCCATCATTGAGCGCGTACCACCTCCCAAAGGTGACCCCCAGGCCCCGCTGCAGGCACTGATATTTGATTCCATTTATAATCCCTTTCGCGGAGTGGTAGCCTATTTCCGGATTTTTAACGGGGCCATCAGCAAAGGAGACCAGGTTAAATTTATGAATACCGGGCATGAATATGATGCCGACGAAGTGGGAGTGCTTAAGTTGAACCAGCTTCCCAAAAAAACAATTTATGCAGGAGATGTGGGTTATATCATCTCCGGGATCAAAGATGCCCGGGAAGTAAAAGTGGGAGATACCATTACCCATATTAAACGCCCCACTCCCAAAGCCGTCAAAGGCTTTGAGAATGTAAAGCCCATGGTATTTGCAGGAATTTACCCGGTAGACACCGACGATTATGAAGACCTCAGGGCCGCCATGGAGAAACTTCAACTCAATGATGCTTCCCTTACTTTTGAGCCTGAAAGCTCTGCTGCCTTAGGTTTTGGGTTCCGTTGCGGGTTTTTGGGCATGCTGCATATGGAAATTGTGCAGGAGCGGCTGGAACGGGAATTTGAAATGACCGTGATCAATACTGTTCCCAACGTTTCTTACAAGGCATACACCAAAAAAGGAGAATTCATCCTGGTAAACAATCCTTCGGACCTCCCGGATGTAACTGACCTGGATTATGTGGAGGAACCCTTTATTTCCGCACAGATCATTACCAAAGCAGATTTTGTCGGGGCGGTCATGTCATTATGCCTGGATAAACGAGGAGTGGTAAAAAACCAGGTTTACCTGACCACCAACCGGGTAGAGCTTACTTTTGAACTTCCCCTTTCGGAGATCGTTTTTGACTTTTACGACCGCCTGAAAACCATTTCCAGGGGTTATGCCTCCCTGGATTACTTTCCCACAGGTTATAAAGCTTCCAACCTGGTAAAGCTGGACATTTTGCTTAACGGCGAACAGGTGGATGCCCTGTCGGCCCTTATTCACCGGGAGAATGCCTACGAGCTGGGCAAAAAGATCTGTGAAAAGCTGCGTCAGCTGATCCCCCGTCAGCAGTTTGACATTGCCATACAAGCGGGTATCGGCTCCAAAATCATTGCCCGCGAAACAGTTAAAGCCTTGCGCAAAGACGTTACCGCCAAGTGCTATGGTGGTGACATTACCCGTAAGCGAAAACTGCTGGAAAAGCAGAAAAAAGGAAAAAAGCGAATGCGTCAGGTGGGCAACGTTGAAATACCGCAACAGGCCTTTATGGCGGTGCTTAAACTTAATGAATAAATTTGTTTTCAGACAGGATTAACGGGATTCCCCCGGTCCTGGTATTTTGAGCCGGCCACCACAAGGGTAATCTCCCCTTTTACCGGTTCCTGCTCAAAGTGGTGTATAAGTTCACGCAGGGAACCCCTGACATTTTCTTCAAAAAGCTTGCTGATCTCCCTGGATACGCTTGCCTGCCGATCTTCACCAAAAAATTCTCCGAAAAACTTCAGGGTTTTGACCAGGCGATGGGGTGATTCAAAAAAAACCATGGTGCGTTTTTCGTATGCCAGTTCTTCCATGCGTGTTTTCCTGCCTTTTTTAACAGGTAAAAACCCCTCAAAGCAAAACCGGTCGCTTGGCAGGCCGGAATTGACCAGGGCGGGAACAAATGAAGTGGCACCAGGCAAACATTCCACCTCAATCCCTTTTTTGATGCAGGCCCGTACCAGCAAAAACCCGGGATCGGAAATACCGGGGGTTCCGGCATCACTGACCAACGCAATCCGCATACCGGATTCCAGCTTTTCTAAAACCGAGGCCAAAACTTTGTGTTCATTGTGCTGATGGTGCGAAAGCATTTTGGTGGAAATATGGTAATGCTGCAATAACCTGCCGGTATTGCGGGTATCTTCAGCCAGCACATAATCCACCTCTTTTAAAACCTTTATTGCCCTGAAAGTTATATCCTCCAGGTTGCCAACAGGAGTGGGTACAAGAAAAAGTTTGGACATGGCAGATTTTTCAGTATACTTAGTTGCCTGCATACCTTCGTTGAACGAAAGCGGCCAGTTTTTCTATGGTTTGTTCGGAGCGCCTGGCATCCCATGCAAATTCCTGGTTCAGCCTGTTGAGGTATTCAAAGGCATCATTCAAAGAGGCGGAGTTATTGAGTTTTGTTATGGCTTCGTTGTAGGCCTGAATATTCCCGTTGAACAACTCATTGATAAACAGGAATTTGTCATTCACCCCAATGGCTTCCTTAAGGCTGGAGATTCCCTTTTGCTGCATTCGGGTCCCAATGCTTTGGTCCTCTTTCTTCCCGGAAATGCGCTGATGCAGGGAGTTATCATCCTGACGGTACTGATCACCAATGGCATTGGAATGAGAATCTGAAAAAAGGTCAATGATCGCTTTTGAACCATTGCCTGCAGAAGAATCACCGGATTTTTCCTCCATTTGTTTTTGAGGGCCGGCTTGTTCCTGAAGGCTGGGCTTTTGCGGTTCTTCCTGCTCTAATGGTTTTTCCTGCATGTCTTTTCCGCCTGGCTCTTCGGGGACGGGTGTTTTTTCCTTTTCTTTTTCTTCTTCTCCAGTTTTTTTATCCGGAGATGCCGGTTTTTCTTCTTGAGGCGTTTGGGGAGAAGCAACAGGTTGATCTTTCTTATCGCTCACCGTTTCCTGTGAAGTGTGTGGCTGTTCTGTTGTTTGCCCGGGTTGCTTTACTTCCCCACCTGATGATGGTTCGGGTTCACTTTCATCGTAAACGAAAGGAAGATGCTTTCGGGGCTCCTCTGTTTTGACTTCGGGTGTTTGCTGACTGCCCGGGCTGTCTTTCGTAATTTCGGGCTTTTGCTCCGGAGCAATGAACTGATTTTGTTCCGCATTTTCTTTCTTCAGGAGTTGAAACTGCCGGTAAAGCGACCGCAGATCTTCCATTACCGTATCCAGATCCATCGAAAGATCTTTTTGGGGGTGATTTTGATTGATAAAGTGTGCGCGTTCAACGATTTCTTCCAGTAAACTGACAATTTTATCTTTTGCTTCAGGTTGGTTCATAGGGTAAAATCACAAATGGGTTATTAAAATAACAAAGGTTATAATCAGTTCAATATTGTGTAAAGTTATTGATTATTTTTGTGCCGGAAGGGCGGTTAAATTTCGTGTAAAGGTAAGAAAGAATAAAGAAAAAATCATTGCATGTTTCTTGAAAATGACATGGAGCGCTCGGGGGGGCGCGGATGGATTGAGGTGATCTGTGGCAGCATGTTTTCGGGCAAAACGGAAGAGTTGATCCGAAGGTTAAAACGCGCCCGCATTGCCGGGCTTAAAGTGGAGATTTTTAAACCGGCTATTGATGTGCGGTATGATGAAGAAAGGGTGGTTTCTCACGACGCCAACGAGATCATGTCAACCCCGGTGCCCTCTTCATCCAATATTGTGCTGATGGCCAATGAAGTAGATGTGGTAGGCGTTGACGAAGCCCAGTTTTTTGATCTGGAACTGCCCAATGTCTGTAACCAACTGGCCAACTCGGGGATCAGGGTTATTGTGGCCGGACTGGATATGGACTTTAAGGGAAAGCCTTTTGGCCCAATGCCTGCTTTGCTTGCCACAGCAGAATACATTACCAAGGTGCATGCCGTTTGTATGCGATGCGGCAGCCTGGCCCAGTATTCTCATCGCACCATCGTGGATGAAAAACTGGTGGTACTTGGCGAAACCGATGCTTATGAACCCCTTTGCCGGCATTGCTATTATCGGCAAAATTCCGGATAACCAAAATTTACACCATCTCCTCATTATATCTTGTTTTGCTTCAACTCTTAACCCACATCCTCGCATTTTAGCCAAAAATTCATACCTTTGTTTAATGTTAACCAACTAAAAAACAAAAAACAGTGTTATGAAAAACTTAAAATTAATTGCGCTATTAGGCACATTGGCATTTTTATTTTCCGCCTGCAGTGACGACGATGACGATTTTACCATTGTCGGTACCTGGGATGTCCAAAGCATGGTAACAAATCTATACATAGACGGAGAGTTGTTTATGACCGATGACAATGAAGAGCTGGAAGCCATTACCTTTAATGAGGATGGAACGGGTTACGCTACGCTTGATGATGGAGAAGAGGACGCTTTTGAGTGGACATTGATTGGGGATAACCTCACCATCAAACTTGATGAACCTGAAGAGGACGATCCTTTTGAAGGAACGATGGTATTTCAACTTACGGAAAAACGCCCGGATCGTTTGGAAGGTTATAGTGAAGCAGAATACACCGAAGAAGGTGACGATGGAGAAGAAGTTACTTTTACCATTGAATTCTCTATGGTTCTGGTAAGGTAATTCTACTCTAAAAAAAATACCTTAAAGCGGCCCCTTACCGGAGCCGTTTTTTTATTGCCTGGGTGTCTTCTTCAAAGCCCGGTTTTTCCAAAAGGGCAAACATGTTTTTCTTATAAGCCTCCACCCCCGGCTGGTCAAAGGGGTTTACATCCAATATATAACCGCTGAGGGCACAGCCCATTTCAAAGAAATAGATCATTTCACCAAGGGTCTCTTCTGTGATTTCTGGAAGAACTATTTCCATATTGGGCACTCCCCCATCCACGTGGGCCAGCATGGTGGCTTTGGAGGCCATTGCATTAACATAACTGATCCTTTTTCCCTCAAGGTAGTTCAACCCATCAAGGTCATCCGGGTCATTGGGCACCTGTACTTCATTCTGCGGGGTCTCAACATTGATCACCGTTTCAAACAGATTCCTGAGCCCGTCCTGTATGTATTGGCCCAGGGAGTGCAGGTCGGTGGTAAACCCTGCCCCTGCAGGGAAGATACCTTTTTCTTCTTTGCCTTCACTCTCGCCATATAGCTGTTTCCACCATTCAATGAAATAATGCAGGGAAGGTTTATACCCGGCCAGGATCTCAATGGTTTTCCCTTTCTGGTAAAGCACATTGCGAAGTACCGCATAGAGCCCGGCAGGATTATCGGAAAGTCCGGAATTTTCTTTCAGGAATTTTTCCATATTCTTTGCTCCTCCGATCAACTTATGGATGCTGAATCCTGCGGCAGCAATGGGAAGCAGCCCCACCGGGGTAAGCACCGAATAGCGCCCACCCACATCATCGGGAATAACATAAGTCGCGTATTTTTTTTCATCCGCGAGTTTTTTCAGTGCCCCTTTGGAAGCATCGGTGATGGCATAAACCCTTGCGGCAGCTTCCTCTTTCCCGTATTTGTTTTCCAGGTGGCTTTTGAGCAGGCGAAAAGCAATGGCGGGTTCGGTTGTAGTTCCGGATTTTGAAATCACAATTACGGAATAATCCTTTTGATCCAGCAAATCCATCAGGTGAAACTGGTAATCCTCATCCATATGGTGGCCGGCATACAAAACCAGGGGCGATTTTTTACCGGTTCTCTCCATCAGCCCGTCCAAAGGGTTGGACAACGCTTCAATAACAGCCCTGGCCCCCAGATAGGAACCGCCTATACCGGTTACCACCAATACTTCTGACTGTTTTGCAATCTTAAGTGCATCCTGCTCAATACGGCTTAACAGGTCATTGCTTGTTTTGGAAGGCAAGTCCACCCATCCTGTAAATTCACTGCCCTTACCTTTTCCGCTGTATAGGTTTTTGTGATGCAATGAAAATTCAGCATCAAATAAGCGGATCTGATCCTTTTCAATAAACGCCTTCAAATTATCATATCTGAATCTTAGTTTAACCATGGTACCGCTTTTTAAATTTTATGTGAATTTATAAAATCCCTTTGAAAGTTGAAACAGATTTATAAAAAAACGGCCATTGAATGGGTTCAATGGCCGGTGTGATTCTTAATGAGCAAAAAAGCCGAAACCGATACAGGTGTTAATCCAGTTTTCTTGCCACCTCCACGGTCTCAAAGGCTTCGATAATATCCCCGACTTTTATATCGTTGAATTTTTCAATATTCAGTCCGCACTCATATCCTGAAGAGACCTCTTTCACATCATCTTTGAAGCGCTTAAGAGAGCCCAGTTCGCCGGTATAGATAACAATCCCGTCGCGAATAAGGCGGATGCTGGCATTGCGGTGAATTTTTCCATCGAGCACCTTACATCCGGCAACGGTTCCCACTTTTGTGATCTTAAACACATCCCGCACTTCAAGGTTGGCGGTGATCTTTTCTTCAATCTCGGGAGAGAGCATTCCTTCAATGGCCGATCTGATCTCATTGATAGCATTGTAAATCACGCTGTAAAGCCTGATATCGATCTGCTCCTGTTCGGCAAGCTTACGTGCAGCCAGCGAGGGCCTTACCTGGAATCCAACTATAACGGCGTTGGATGCGGAAGCCAGCAGCACATCTCCTTCTGTAATGGGTCCAACAGCCTTATGGATAATATTAACCTGCACTTCTTCGGTAGAAAGTTTCAGCATGGCATCGGCCAGTGCTTCCACCGAACCGTCCACATCACCCTTAACAATCACATTGAGTTCTTTGAAGTCGCCAATGGCAATCCTGCGACCAATTTCATCCAGGGTAATATGTTTCTGGGTTCTTAGACCTTGTTCACGAAAAAGCTGCTGCCGTTTGTTGGTGATGTTTTTAGCTTCTTGTTCCGATTCCATCACATTAAACGTGTCTCCGGCCTGGGGAGCGCCATCCAATCCAAGGATGAGTACGGGAGTGGCGGGGCCGGCTTCCTTAATCCGGTGGCCTCTTTCGTTAAACATGGCTTTGACTTTACCCTGGGTGGTTCCGGCCACCACTATGTCGCCGACCCGCAGGGTGCCATTTTGCACCAGTATGGTAGAGGTATATCCCCGTCCTTTGTCTAAAGAAGATTCAATAACGGTACCGGAAGCTTTTTTGGATGGATTGGCCTTGAGCTCCAGGATCTCTGACTCCAGCAATACCTTTTCAAGCAGGTTTTCAATATTAAGTCCTTCTTTAGCCGAAATTTCCTGGCATTGGTATTTACCGCCCCAATCTTCCACCAGAATGTTGATGTTGGCCAGGTCTTCTTTTACTTTCTCGGCATTGGCGCCGGGCTTATCCATTTTATTGATGGCGATTACAATGGGGACTCCAGCGGCCTGGGCATGGTTGATGGCCTCTACGGTTTGGGGCATCACGTGGTCGTCGGCCGCCACCACAATAATGGCCACGTCTGTGACTTTGGCTCCCCTGGCACGCATGGCCGTAAAAGCTTCGTGACCCGGGGTATCCAGAAAAGTAATGGATTTTCCGTTATCACGTTCTACAGAATATGCACCGATATGCTGGGTTATGCCTCCTGCCTCGCCGGCAATTACATTGGTGTGCCTGATCTGGTCGAGCAAAGAAGTTTTACCATGGTCAACGTGTCCCATGACCGTTACAATGGGGGCCCGGTCTTCAAGGTCTTCGGGGCGGTCTTCTTCCTCTTCCACCACTTCCTGGGCATCCACGCTCACAAATTCCACTTCATATCCGAATTCATCGGCCACAATGGTAATGGTTTCGGCATCCAGTCGCTGGTTGATAGAAACAAATAACCCAAGCGTCATACAAGTGGAGATAATTTCATTAACGGACACATTCATCAGGTTGGCCAGCTCTGAAGCAGAGACAAACTCGGTAACCTGGATCACCTTATGTCCTGTTTCGGATTGCTCCATTTCTTTCTCTTTCTGCTGCTGGTAGATTTCGCGCTTCAGACGGCGATGCTTCGCCCCTTTAGACTTCCCTGTACCACTCAGGCTGGCAAGGGTTTCCCGTATCTGCTTGGAAATTTCCTCTTCGGTAAGTTCGGGTTTCGCCTGCTCTTTACGACCACGTTTTGGTTTTTTGCCTTCCTGTTTGGTTGGCCTCTGCTGTGCCTGGGTTTCAACCGGTTTGTCTTTTTTGATCCGCTTACGTTTGCGCCGTTTGGACTTGGATGGATCGGACGAAGAGGCAACAGGTTTTTTGGAAGATTCTTTCGGGGAAGGTAAATCCATTTTACCTAAAATGGTCGGGCCTTCCAGCTTTTTGATCTGGGTTTTGTAAATGTCTTCTTCCTTTTTTTCTTCTTTTGCGGCGGATTCCGGTACTTTCTTTTCTTTCTCAGCAGCAACTTCTTTTTCCTTCTTCTGGTCTTTCTCTTCTGTTTTGGCTTTTTCCTCTGCTTTGGAAGGCTCTTTTTTGGGCTTGGGTTTTTCTTCTTCTCCTTTGGCGGCAGGTTCCTGCTTTTTCGCTTTTTTCTTTGTCCTGGATTCGGGAAGGTCTATCTTGCCTAAAATCTTTAATTTACCATCAGCCGGTTCCTTTTTTTCTTCTTCAGGGGTTTCTTCTGAAGGGGCTTTCTCAGCTTTTTCCTTCGCGGGCTCTTCAGGTTCCGTTTTTTCCGGCGCTTTCTTTTCAGGCTGGGTTGCAGGTTTTTCTGCTTTTTCTTTTTTCTTTCCTTTTTCTTCAGGATCAAGTTTGCCCACTACTTTGGGCCCGGGCAGATCCACTTCTTCATCCCCGGCCTTGGGTTTTTTCTCTTCGATTTCGGGTTCAGGGGCTTTGTGCCCTTTGATGAAAAGCTCCTTATCTTCTTTTTCTGCAGCTTCCTGGTCGGTTTCTTTGGAGCTGTCTTCTGTGGTTTCGCTTTCTTTTTGATCCAAAGAAATGCGCTCTCTCTTAATAAGATTCAGGCCGGCTTTCTGAGTTGCCTCTTTCAGGGACTTTTCCCCTTGGAATTCTTTTAGCAGAAGGTCATAGGCCTCCTGTGAGATCTTCGTGTTGGGGTTATTGTCAACAGAAAATCCCTTTTTCTTAAGAAATTCAACCAGGGTGCTGGTGCCTAAGTTGAATTCCCGGGCAACTTTACTTAATCGTTTAACTTTAATACCTTCAGTCATATTAAGATTTAGGTTTCAAAAATTATTCCTAAACAGGTGAAAAATCGTGCAAAATTACATAAATTAATCAAACTCTGCTTTTAGTATACGCATAACCTCCTGAACAGTTTCCTCTTCCAGGTCGGTTCGGTTGACCAGATCTTCCACTGTAAGGTTAAGTACGCTCTTGGCTGTATCACAGCCTATATTCTTCAATTCCTGGATAATCCACTCTTCAATTTCATCGGCAAATTCTTCGATATCCACATCTTCGGTATCGGTTTCGGCATCCCGATACACATCAATCTCATAACCCGTAAGGCTTCCTGCAAGTTTGATGTTAAATCCCCCTTTCCCGATGGCCAGGGAAACCTGGTCGGGTTTAAGAAAAACCTCGGCACGTTTGTTTTCTTCATCAATGTTGATGGAGTTGATCTTTGCCGGGCTGAGCGAGCGGGATATAAAAAGGTTGGGATTGGTGGTGTAGTTGATCACATCGATGTTTTCGTTGCGCAACTCCCTTACAATCCCATGAATTCTTGACCCTTTCATTCCCACGCAGGCTCCAACCGGGTCGATGCGGTCATCATAGGATTCTACGGCCACCTTGGCCCGTTCTCCGGGAACCCTTACAATGTTTTTTATGGTGATCAGCCCGTCATATATTTCCGGGACTTCCTGCTCAAATAATCTTTCCAGGAACATCGGGGATGTCCGAGAGAGAATGATCAGGGGATTATTATTTTTTATTTCAACCCTCGAAACCACAGCCCGCACCGTATCACCTTTGCGGAAAAAGTCAGAAGGAATCTGTTCGGTTTTGGGAAGGATGAGTTCAATACCTTCATCATCCAGGGCCAGGATCTCTTTTTTCCATACCTGGTAAACTTCGGCAGTGATCAGTTCGCCGATCCTTTCCTGGTATTTCTTATAAATACTGTCCTTTTCAAGCTCCAATATTTTTGAAGCCAGGTTCTGACGAATGGAAAGTATTTCCCTGCGGCCAAAATCCGACATTCTTACCGGTTCGGATACTTCTTCTCCAATTTCAAAATCAGGCTCAATCTTGATGGCATCCGAATAAGCTATCTCGGCATTTTCATCCTCTACCTCTCCATCTTCCACAATGGTCCTGTTTCTCCAAACCTCGAGGTCTCCCTTGTCGATATTAACAATAATATCAAAGTTTTCTGATGATCCGTATTTTTTCTGCAGCATGTTGCGAAAAACATCCTCAAGGATCAACATCATGGTTGTGCGGTCAATATTTTTGAATTCCTTAAATTCGGAAAACGATTCAACCAGATTTATACTTTCCATTGTTCTTTTTTGCTGTTTTTGCAGTTAAACCTAATTCTACAGTTATTTTTTAAAAGACACTTGTATTTTTGCTTCTTTTATTTGATCAAAAGGTATAAACACCTTACTGTCTTTGGCCGGCTCTGCGGTTTCTTTTTGTTTTTTCTTTTTGCCGCTTTTGGACGGTTCTTTTTCAAGGGTGATGCCTTCCGGGGTAGCCTCCAGCAATTTACCCCTTGTTTTTTGATTGTCGGAATCCAAAACCGCAATGTTACGTCCAATATTATTGCGGTATTGTCGCAGCAGGGTAAGGGGGGTTCCCACACCAACGGAGGAAACTTCAAGTTGATAATCTTCCCGGTCGCGATCAAAAAACGACTCAATATGACGGCTCAACCGAACGCAATCTTCAATCTTAACCCCATTGTCCCCATCAAGGTAAACAGACACCTTATTTTGCGTGCTAACGGAAACCTTCACCAGAAATAGATCCGTGCCCTCAAGGAATTCATTTACAATGGCTATTATCTTATTTTTGTCAATCATAATCACTTATACCCAATAAAAGAGGGGACTTGATATTGCCCCCTCTCTAATTGGCATACTCTAATTTCTGCGCAAAGGTAATACAATTTTTTTACACGTAAAAAAATATCCCTGTTTTTTAGCACATTAGGGTTCTTTTTTTAGACAACACCACCAATGCACCTCATCCGATCAATATCCTCCTACATAAAGATCATAATAAGTATCAAAAATACTTCCGGACCTATCGGCCAGCTCATCCTGCTCCATTTCCGAGGTAACGTGATTAATTCTTTGCATGATGGCCAGGGCTTCCTGCTTTTTGCTTTCAACAAGGTTGGCCCTTTGCCCCCTGAAAGAGAAATAGTAGCCAAGGTCCTGCTCAAACAGGTCGATCAAACGCTCTACTATAGGGTTGGCTTTTTCAGGAGCACCGGCATCATAATAAGCTTCGGCAATCAAAAGGGTAAAGTAGTTATAGGGTACATTGAACTCGGGCATTTTTTCCATGGCCTTGTCCAGCACGGCAATGGCCGAATCGGGTTTATTTTCCTTTATCAGGGCATTGGCAAGGCGCTGGGCGGTATTCCGGAAATTAACTGTCAGGCGGCGGTTGTCTTCATCCAAATAGACCCCGGGTTGATTCATATTGCCCCATTGGAACTTGTTCATGAAGTTATCATACAAAATCCTGGTATTGATCCTTCCGGGCTGACCATCAATTCTGGGTGAACGGATGGGAACCAGGCGATAGGCCATTCCTTCCACCTGAAAATAATCTTCCAGGCCTAAGAAAGAGTCTCCCCCTGTGGTAATGGCAAAGTAAACGGGGCGTTCCCAGTTGTTGGTTGCCAGGAAATCAAAAGCCATCATATGGTTTTTTTGCAGGCCCTGCCAGTTGACCGACCATTCCACGGCATCCACGATCAGGTGGGCATCTTCAGGGGTCACGGTGCCGTTGTCCACCACTTTGGCAGAATCTACAGGCAGGCGGAAATGGCGGGTAGGGCTGTAATCTTCCATACCCCTGGCGGTACGAATACGGGTTCGCTGTGAATCATCGGCAATAAAGTCGATGACGGCTTTCAGGTTCTGGTGCCCCTCCAAGCGGTCGGTAAGATAAACAAAGTCGCGGGTACCATCCCGGTATTGTGGTGTCTCCATGGAAAAAGGAACAGGTTTACCATCATAGGTTTTTCGTCTTACCATGTTATCAATATACCAATCGGTGTTGAGCAGGCTGAGGTTTACCACCTTGATATCAGTACGGATGCCTTCCACTTCCTGGGCATACCAGAGCGGGAAGGTGTCATTGTCGCCGTTGGTAAAAATAATGGCATTGGGTGCACAGGACTCCAGGTAGTTGATGGCTACATCCCGGGCAGTGTAACGGCCGGAACGATCATGGTCGTTCCAGTTTTCTTTGGCCATGTTTACCGGCACCAGCAAAAGACAGACCGCCAGGGTAGCCACTGCAGCCACCTTCGGGTTGATCAGGGGTTTGTCCCCCCCCTTTTCTTTGAGTTTGCGCATCACATAATCGGCCAGCCCAAGGGCCCCAAGGCCAATCCAGATGGAAAAAGCATAAAATGAACCGATGTAGGAATAATCCCTTTCGCGCGGCTGGAATGGGGTTTGGTTGAGGTATATGATAATGGCAAGCCCCGTCATAAAGAACAGGAGCCCCACCACCAGGGTATGGTCCGGTCGTCGTTTTAACTGATAAAGGAAGCCGATCACCCCTAAAATGAAGGGCAGCATGTAATAACGGTTATACCCCCTGTTGGAGGTCATGCTTTCGGGAAGGTTATCCTGCGGCCCAAGCCGCATTTCGTCCAGGAATTTTATTCCGGTAAGCCAGTTGCCTTCCACGGGGCTGCCATGCCCCTGAATGTCGTTTTGACGTCCGGAAAAGTTCCACATAAAATACCTCAGGTACATATGCCCCACCTGGTAGGAGAAGAAAAACCTCAGGTTCTCTCCGAACGTGGGGCGGTTTCGGGTTTCGGTAGAACCATCAGGCAGGGTCACCCTTACTGGCCTTCCCCTGACATTGCCCCATTGTTCATATCCTGCAGGGTGGTTTTGGCGGTTGCTCCACATACGCGGGAAAATGGTGGTGAAGTTTGGGTCATAAACCGGCTCCAGACCTTTGCGGGGATTGATGATCTCGTAACGTCCGGTTTCCCGGTTCTTTCCCCATACCGGGTTTCCGTCTTCCGCATCAATGGCAGGGGCATTGAAATAAGGCCCGTGCAGCAGCGGCCAGGCGCCGTATTGCTCTCTGCCTAAGTAGGCTTTCATGGCCAGGGCATCTTTTGGTGCATTCTCATTGATGGGCACCTGGGCGTTGCTGCGGATCACCAGCATGAAAAAGGAAGAATACCCGATCACAATAAAGGTAAATGCCAGAATAATGGTATTGAGCACCACCTTGTTGTGTTTATGGGTGTAATACAAGCCGTAAACAATGGCAGCGATCAGCAATACGAAAAATGCAATGGTACCCGTATGAAACGGTAAACCCAGGGTATTGACAAAGAAGCGCTCAAACTGCCAGTCCAGGTTGAGCAAACCGGGGATAATGATAGACTGTATAAAATACAACAGGGCTATCGCAATAAAGCCCGTAAAAACAATGCCTTTTCTGGTGGGGTGGTAATACTTGAAATAATAAACAAAAACGATGGCAGGAATGGCCAGCAGGTTGAGCATATGCACCCCAATGGACAAACCAACGATGTATGCAATAAGCACCAGCCATTTGTAAGAATCTTTCTCATGCGGTGCGGCTTCCCATCTTAAAATCACCCAAAATACAAAGGCCGTAAGGAAAAGAGAAGTAACATACACTTCGGCCTCCACCGCAGTAAACCAGAAAGAATCGCTGAAAGCCAGGGCCAGGGCTCCGACAATACCGCTTCCAAAAATGGCGAAAGCTTTTTCGCGGGTAATTTCACCATCAGGAGCTATGAGTTTTTTCCCCAGCATGTTAATGGTCCAGAAAAGGAACATCACCGTTAAGGCTCCCGCAGTAACCGACATCATATTGATCCAAAACGCCACCCGGGTCACCTCTCCAAGGGCAAGCAGGGAGAAAATACGCGCCAGCATCTGATAAAACGGGGCACCGGGAGGGTGACCGATCTGAAGCTTATAGGATACCGCAATCCGTTCACCGGCATCCCAGAAACTCACCGTGGGCTCCACTGTCATCATAAACATAATGGCAGCAAAGGCAAAAGCGCCCCAACCCAGATAGTTGTTGATCTTCTTATACAAATGGTCTTCCATCGGAAAAGTTTGTTGGTTTTGGAGTTGAAAAGGTTTTTCTCTTGTTTTTTTACCGGGTGCGAAGTTATAAAAAATACCGCAATGCCCCCTGATTTTAACATTCATTTACAACCCCTGTGGCTATTATTGCCGGGCACAAAAGAAACTTTCACTCCCCGGCATTTCCCATTATATTTAAAACACGCATAAAGGTAAAATATTGAAAAAAACATTGGCAAAAAAAATAATTTTTCTATCTTTGCCCTCCGAAACCAAAAATGACCGATGGTGTAACGGTAGCACTACAGTTTTTGGAGCTGTCTGTCCAGGTTCGAATCCTGGTCGGTCAACGTAAAAAGAGGCTTCCCGGATCATTAACGGGGGCCTCTTTTTTCTTTGTTAACAAACCCATTGGTTTTAATCAGAGGGGTCCCCTCATTGTTAACTTTCCCATATCTCTTCTTTTTTCAATTATTGCCGCAACAAACAATCACGGGTTCGCTTTCTATCCTGTTACCCTCTCACCTGCTTTTATTTATAATGATTACTAATAACATTAATTTATAACAGATATATGTTTTAATAGAGTTTTTTTGTAATTTAGTAGGCTAAAATTTTGTGTTTAGGGTACCCCTTACCCTAGGTTTACCGACCCTCCGGGTTATCCGGATTTTGTCCACATTTGGCTGCCCCCGGGCCAAAATATCGGGATTTGTACCTTTCTTCATTTAACTGTTTTAAATCATTTGGTTTTTTTGCCGACGGCTTCTGGACTAACAGGAAAGGTGTGTACACCGGAAACTGTTTGCCGGCCCATAATGAGGCTGGCTTCAGGCTGAATGAAGCGGGATAAGGAATGATCCCTATCCGTAACCCCTTCATTATTCTATTGCTTTGAAACTTAATCTGTTTGCAAAACCGCGGACTATATCCAATACTCATCGGGAAAATCCCGGAACCCATAACCATCAACCCCCAAAATCTAAATCATCATGAAAACACTTTTCACCCTTACTTTGGCCTTGCTGCTTTCGGCCGGATGGGCCAGCGCACAGCAGTCCATCCTGCAAACCGGGGCAAAAGTTACCGACCAACCGCAAAACGATGAAGCTGCCCTGAAGCGGGAGCTTATCCCATCCGTTACCAATCCTGCTGTATTCCTTACCCCCCGCTTAAGCGACAAGAATGTGATCTTTTTCGAAGACTTCTCAGGAGTAGAGGAAGACGCAATTCCCGCAGGCTGGATGCGTACCCACACCAACTGGGGAGTCTCGAATACAAACCTTGCGGGTGGAGAAGCCCCGGAAATGCGTTTTAATTTTTCTCCATCTGCCACCGATGTGTTCAGGCTTACTACCCCGCTGATTGACGCAGGGGGATTTAGCCAGGTGGCCATGGCTTTTAAGCAACACATAAATCATTATTCAGGAACTTATTCACTGAAGGTGCAGACATCTCCCGACGGGGCGGTATGGACCACCCATTGGGAGCATATTGCAAAGTCAGACAAGACCGGAGATCAGGACCCTGAGGCTGCAAACCGTAATTTGCCAAAAGAAGAGATAGAGGAGATAATGGTTGACCTGTCCATGGTTGACGGAGAAACCTTTTACCTGTCCTTTGTATTTGATGGCTACAGCTGGAATATTAACTCCTGGCATATTGATGACATAACGGTGAGCGGAATTTTCGCGCCGCAGATCCTGGTGGATCCCGAGAATTTTATCCTTTCACTGATCCCCGGCACTTCCGTTACCCGTACCCTTACCATTGAAAACGCAGGCCAGCCCGGAAGCTTGCTGGAAGCTTCTATTTATTGCGGAGGGGTGTCTGTTTTGTATGTAAATGCCATGGGTGGCTACGATAGTGATTTTATTACGGCCATGCAGGGATTGCCCAATGTTGCTGTTTTTGATGAATTTAATGCACATACAGG
>SKVW01000208.1 GCA_007129255.1 Bacteroidales bacterium | reverse complement strand
ATTCGAAAAGTGATGGGGTCCTCCATCCGGGCAATCGTAGTGCTGTTAACAAGCGACTTTCTGCGCTGGGTGTTGCTGGCCAACCTGCTTGCCCTGCCGCTTGCCTGGCTGGCAATGAACCGCTGGCTCGATAACTTTGCCTACCATATCAGCATACAGTGGTGGATATTTGCTCTTGCTGCCCTGCTGGCGATTTTGATCGCATTGGTTACCATTTCCTGGCAAGCCATCAGAACAGCCATTGCCAACCCTGTGGAAGCCCTGAAATATGAATAGAAGGCAAAAAGGAAACAATGATAAAAGCTGTTCCCCTTGGATGCGGGAAAGTGTAATTTTTCCGGGATTTGAGAATAAAAAACACCAAAAATATTTTTACTATGAATCTGCACGAACTTAAAATAACCCTCAGGAGACTTCAAAAGGAAAAACTTTATACCCTTATCAATGTGGGTGGGCTTGCTGTTAGCATGGCAGCCGCCCTGCTGATTATTTTGTACCTGATGTTTGAGCTCAGCTACGATCGTTATCATCCCGATCATGAACAAATTTACCGGGTGGCTACCGATATGACCATTGACGGAGAACGCGACAAAATTGCCATCAACACGATACCGCTGGGTCCTGCCATGGTTGAACAATTACCGGAAATAACCAATTATTTGCGCATTTTTCCTTCAAGCTATTTCTTTCGCAACCTCATTTACCGCTATGAAGACAAGCATTTTTTTGAGGACGGGATTTTTTCGGTGGACTCTACGGTTTTTGATTTCTTCCACTTTGACTTCGTGCATGGCAGAGCGGAAAAGGCTTTGACAGAACCTTTTTCCATGGTAATAACAAGGAGCATGGCAGAGCGGTATTTCGGAGAGGAGAACCCGGTAGGGCAGATCATACTGGCCGAAGGGGCCGGTCCGCTGAAAGTCACCGCAGTGATTGAAGACCCTCCCCTGAACAGCCATTTCCAGTTTACAGGATTAATGTCCATGTCCACCATGTATCATCTTGATAAATTAATGGCAGGCAGCTTTGGAATGGGGGCCACATGGCAGATGCTTGAGCATTCTCATGGCAGCCGGATGGTATGGGTGTACCTGAAAACAGCACCCGGTTTTGACCCGGATGAATTTATGGAAAACCGCTGGTATCCTTTTCATGACTCCCATATTGGCGACCAGACCTTTTTTGATGACAACCGCCTGATTTTCCAGCCCGTTGCAGATATCCACCTGACTTCCAAGCTTCCTTACGAAATGACCTCGGAAACAGGAGCAGTCACCATGATGAGTACGGAGCTGATCCGGGTCTTTTTTCTGATTGCGGTGTTTCTGCTGCTTATTGCATCCATAAACTACACCAACCTTGCCATTAGCCGTTTTAACCGGCGCAGCAAGGAGGTTGGGCTGAAAAAGGTGTTGGGGGTGAAGAAACGTCAGCTTATTCGACAATTTTTTACGGAATCGGTCATTGCCACTCTGTTGGCCTTATTTCTGGCCCTGCTGTTAGCTGAACTGGCCATTCCTTTTGTCAACCGCCTGCTAAGTGTTGATCTCAGCCTGAATGTTTTTCAGGATCCCGCCTTGCTTGTTATATTGACCGGTATTGCCGTGTTTGTTGGTTTGATTTCCGGGGCTTATCCTGCCTTTTATTTTTCGTCCTTTTCACCTGTAAAAGTTCTTGGTTTTAGGTTTCAGACTGGTCGCAAAACGCTTACCCTCAAGAAGTTTTTGATCGTTCTGCAATTTACGATTTCCATATTTATGATCATCGCCACCCTGGTAGTGGGTAACCAACTTCGGTACATCAATAACAAAGAGCTAGGGTTTGACCGGGAGCAGGTAGTTATTATTGAATTACAGGATGAATATAGCCGCAGGCATGCAGAGGTGCTTCGTAATGATCTGGTTCAAAGTCCTTACATTGAGCGGGCAGCGGTGTCCAATTATTTTCCTTCGATTTTGACCATGTTCAATGCGGTTGGGGTTGAAGGACCCCATGGACCCCGGACACTTTCTACCAATATGGCCCAGGTCTCTCCCGATTATTTGGATTTTATGGAGATGGGAATGGCCGAAGGGCGGTTCTTTGACTGGGATCATCCTTCAGATTTCCAGGATGCTGTGGTAATTAACCAGGCTGCCAAAAGGCATTTTGGGTGGGATGAGGCCATCGGAAAGGAAGTTTCCTCTGGTTATGAGTGGCCTGACGGAACCCATGCCCAAAACCGGAGGGTCATTGGAGTAATTAAAGATTTTCATTATGCATCCCTCTCCAAACCCATTGAGCCCATGACTTTTTATCCGATGCGGAATACGGGAAATTATCTGAATGTAAAAGTCAGGGAAGGAGAGTTTTCCAATGGGTTGGATGCTGTGCAAAAGGTTTGGGCAGGTTTCAGGCCCAACAATCCCCTGGAGTACCGTATTCTTGATCAGGTTATTGCCGGGTTGTATGAGTCTCAGAGGGTGCTGGGAATTTTCTTTGCCGCTTTTGCCTGGCTTTGCATTGTCATTGCATTTCTTGGGCTGTATGGACTGTCGGCCTACTCTGTGGAGCAGCGCACCCGGGAAATCGGTATCCGGAAAGTGCTTGGCGCAAAATTCAAAGATGTACTATTCATTCTTGGAAAAGAATTCATCTGGCTGATCCTTATCGCTGTGGTGGTTTCCTGCGCCCTGGCCTTCCATTT
>SKVW01000136.1 GCA_007129255.1 Bacteroidales bacterium | reverse complement strand
TTAAACATTTTGTCCACTCCATGAAAAGCATCCGGCAATGCAAATACTACTGCCTTGTCACCTTCTGTCAGTTGCATGCTACCCCTGGCGATGAGTCCCTCATTGTTGCGAATAACCCCTCCGATGATGGCATTGGAAGGGAAGGCCAGCTTGCAGATGGGTTTTTTGGTGACCAGGGATCCGGGCCTGACCATAAACTCAAATACTTCGGCATCCACACTGGTAAGGCATTTGGTGGATACCACCTCAGCCGTCATGGTAAAACGGAGGATGTAACTGGCGGTGGCCAGTTTTTTATTGATAATGGTGTCAATGCCGATGTTTTGTGAAATTTCAATAAAGTCAATATTTTCAACCAGGGCAATGGTTTTCTTCACTCCGTATTTTCTGGCCAGCAAACAAGTCAGGATATTGGTTTCCGAATTATTGGTCACAGCCACAAAGGCATCCATGTTTCTTATTTTTTCCTCCTCCAGAAGATTGATGTTGGTAGCATCTCCGTGGATGACCAGGGTTTTGATAAGGGTTTCAGTAAGTTCTGAAGCCCTTTCGGCGTTTTGCTCAATAAGCTTGACGTTGAATTTTTTTTCCAGGAAAGAAGCCGCCAGACTGCCCACGGCACCCCCTCCAACGATCATCACGTTTTGAACAGCGAATTTCTTTTTGCCGCCCAGCTCAAGCAGGTGGTCAATGCCATCGGGCTTGGTTATGACATAGGTGAGGTCGCCTTCCTGGAAAACGTCATCCCCCCGGGGAATGATGGTGTTTGATCCCCGGTGAATGGATACGGCCCTGAAATTTAGTTTTTTATACTCTTCTGCGATTTCGCTCAGTGATTTTCCAATTACCGGGGCATTTTCTTCAAGTTTTACCAGCATCAGGGAAAGCCGGTTATCGGAAAAATCAAAAATCTCTGCCGCTGCCGTATTGGTAAGTAAATGGGAAATCTCTTTGGCAGCAATTTTTTCGGGAGAAACCAAAAAATCAATGCCCATATCTTTATAATGGGTTCTGCTTTCCTTAGTCAGGTAATCGGGTTCATGAACCTTGGCAATGCACTTTTTGGCCCCCAGTCTTTTGGCCAGGGCAGCAGAAAGAATGTTTAACCGCCCGTCAACGTGGGCACTGATTAACAGATCGGTCTTGCGAACATTGGCATTTTTCAAAACATCCACTGCAGAAGAATCGCCTATCACCGTCATCAGGTCGGAATGAGCTTCAAGGGTTTTGGAGAACTCCCGGGTAGGGGAAATAAAGGTTACATCATGATTCTCACCCGAAAGTAATTCTGCCAGGTGAAGGGCTACCGGGCTGTCGCCTGTGATGATGATGTTCATGGTTTAGCAATTTGAAAAATAAAATGTGCAAATATAAGCTGTTTTGTTGATATCCCTTAAAGAATTGAGTTTTTTTGTTCGCTTGTTAATAGCCATTTAATCAAATACTTATGTTGTTATGAAACTTATGTTCCTTCGCTTTTGCAAACAAAGTTTTCAATTTTAAATTACCGCTTTTTTTAAAGTTCTTAATATTGGTTTTCCGGGAAAAGGTTTCTTTTTTCTCGTTTTAAAACCTCTTTTAAGGTTTCCAGGGCTTTTTGCGGAGGGATATTTTTTTTGATCACGGTTTTTCCTCTGTATATATGCACTTTGCCGCTGCCGGTTCCCAGGATTCCATAATCCGCATCGGCCATTTCTCCCGGGCCGTTAACCACACAACCCATTACTGCGATGGTTAGCCCCGGAAAACCGGACAATTCTTTTTTAATTTGTTGAAGTACCCCTTGCAGGTCAAAGCTTGTTCGGGCGCAGGTGGGACAGGAAATAAATTCGGTTTGGGTATGACGCAGGCCGGCAGTTTGAAATAACTTATAGATCAAAGGGTTGGGATTTTGTCCTGTCGGCAATGAGGGCGCTTCAATCCAAAGCCCATGGATTTTCTTTTGCAAAAGCAGGCTGCCATAACTTTCTGCCAGTTCAATCATAAAATCTTCTTCATCTTTTTCCTTAAAAGTATTTTTTACAATCAAGCCCGCATTCAGGCTAGCGGATTCTAGCCTCAGGGTTAAGCCTTCAAAACGCTCAAAAGGAAAACCTTCGTCCACATCCAGGATCAAAAGGGGCCCGGGAAGTTCTTTTAGTTTTTCAAAAAAACTGGTATCCGGCAAATGGTTTAGTTTTACCAGGTTAAATACGGGATGAACCCCTTTATGCTTTTTTTCAGGAGCTTCAGCGGCAAAGACCGGGAAAACATCTGCTTGATGAGGCCGGGTTATCAGGTCGGCAGGAATGCAAAAAAAAGGACGGCCTCCCATGGAAGGTTTTTTTTCACCTGGGGCTTCCAGTATAACCAGATCAGCTTCCGGGTCTTCAGGTGAAAAATCCAACCCGGATGCTTCCTGCGAAAGAAAAGAAACGGGTGGTCTGGAAAGCCTGGTCAATTCCCGGGAACTGTTTACAACCAAGGCCTTATGGTCCGCGGGAAGCTTCGGGGGCGCACTGTTTATCTCAAACTGCGGTATGCTGTAACTCCTCTTAATTTTTTCCTGGAATGTAAAAGCCTTTTGAAAAGGTGCTGTAATTTTTTTGGCCACCCCGATCTCTTTTTCAGGTTCCTCGGTCAGGCTAACTCTTATGGTATCCCCAATGCCCCACTTTAAAAGGGTACTGATCCCAAGCGCTGATTTGATGCGTCCGGTTTCTCCTGCTCCTGCTTCGGTAACGCCAACATGCAAAGGATAAGGCATTTTTTCCTCCAGCATGCCTTTGGCCATCAGCCGGTAGGACTGTATCATCAGCAAAGGATTGCTGGCTTTCAGGGAGACTAGGGTTTGGAAAAATCCTAAGTCTTCAAATATTTTCAGAAACTCCAGGGTGGATTCCACCATGGCTTCGGGTGTATGGCCATAGCGGGAAACAATGCGCCGGGAAAGGGAGCCGGAATTGGTGCCAATACGTATGGCTGTCCCATATTCCTTGCAGGCAAGGATCAGGGGCCTGATGTTTTCCTGAATTTTTTGCCGGGCCGCTGAATACTCTTCCCGGGACCAACGGGTTTTGGAAGGATGGGCTTTTTCGGAAAAGTTGCCCGGGTTGATCCTCACCTTTTCTACGATACGGGCCGCTGATACTGCCAGCTCCGGTTTGAAATGGATGTCTGCTATCAGGGGGTTTTCATACCCGGACTTCCGTAAATTTTTCCTGATGGTTTCCAGGTTTTCAAGGGCTTTTTTATCAGGAATGCTGATGCGCACAAAATCTGCGCCGGCATCAAAGATCCGCTGGCATTGTTCAAGGGTTGCCTGCCAATCAGCCACCGGAGTGTTGGTCATCGATTGAAGCCGGATAGGGTGTCTTCCCCCGATGGCTGTATGCCCGACAGCAACTTCCCTGGCCGGGAATCTGTTTGAAAAAAGTGAAGTTTTTTTTTCAGACATTTTCATTTTTGTTCCGGATAAGTGGGTCGAAGCGAACCCCTAAAATACTGACATCGTCTACCTGTTCATTTTTTCCTTTCCAGGAAAAAAAAGCTTCTTCCATGGATCTCTTTTGCTCCTGAACAGGCAGGTTGTAAATGTTTTCCAGCAGCCTTTTGACTTTCCTGGAGGTAAAACGCTCCTTGCCGTAACCTCCGAATTGATCTGCAAAACCATCAGTCATCAGGTAGATCATATCACCTGGGTTGAGTTCAATCAGGTAATTGGTAAAGGGTTCCATCTTTAAATGATATGCCACCGGCATCAGGTCGGCTTTTATTTTTTTTACAGAACAATCCGGATCATTCAATAACTCACCGTTAACCCTGATGCTGTTTTGGGTACCGATGTAAACCGGGCACCTAGCCCCGGCAAATTCAATGGAGTTTTTTCCGTGATCCATCATTACCAGGGCCACGTCCAATCCGTCATTCTGGCCGGTTTTGCCGGTTTGCTGATGCAGGGCGTTTATTATGTATTCGCGCATCTGGGCCAGTAATTTTTCAGGGTGTGAAAAATCTTTGCGGGCTAAAACCTCATTGAGAAATGACAGCCCTAACATGCTCATGAATGCCCCCGGAACCCCATGGCCGGTAGAATCGGCAAGAGCAAATATTGTTTTCCCATTTTGGGCACCCACCCAGTAAAAATCGCCGCTTACAATTTCCCGGGGTTTAAAAAGGAGAAAATATTCCTTTAAGAGTTTATTCATCAGGGGTTTTTCGGGGAGCAGGGCATTTTGAATGTTTTGTGCATACCTGATGGAAGAAAGTAACTTCTGATTTTTTTGTTCAATGATCAGTTTTTGCATTGCCAGCTCATCCCTGGTCGCCTTTATTTCCTGGTTTTGAAGGCTTAGCTTCCGGTTAAACTTTTCAATTTCCTTTTTTTGCTTTTCAAGCAGGCGGTTTGCTTTTTTTCGCTGCCTGAGGTTAAAATAGATCACCCCTGAGAAAAAGGTCAGTAAAAGCACTCCGATCAAAAAACCATTTCGTTGCAATCGCTGACGACTTACTTCCAGATTTTGCTGCTGGATTTCCGCATCGCGTTTTTCCAGCAGTGCATTTTGCAGATCCACCTGTTGTTGCATTTTATCATGTTGATAAAGGGCTTCCAGACGATTGATGTCTTTTCTGCTTTCCAGGCTGGTTATGGAGTCGCTTATCATTTTGTATTTCTGATGGAAATCCAGTGCCTTTTCATAGTTGCTTAATTCCTGGTAAATACGGAAAAGATTGCGGTAGACAATTCTTTGCTCATCAAGGGCCTGGATATCTTTGGCAATAGGCAGGCTTTGGGTAGAAAGTTCCAGGGCTTTAATGTAGTCACCCGAACGGATATACAGACTCGCCATGTTGATCATGGCTTTGGCTTTACCCTGCAGGTTATCGATACTTCTGAAAACTTCCAGCCCCTGCTGATAATAGGATATGGCGTTGTCAAAATCTTCCCGGGCCGAATGAACCATGGCCATATTGATGTAACAATTGCCAATGCCCACCCTGTCTCCTGATTCCCTGGCAATGGTCAGGGATCTTTCATACTCAACAGAGGCTTCTTCAGGCTTACCTTTGGCAAGTTTAATATTGCCAATGTTCAACAGGGCGTTGAGCTTTCCCGGCAAATGGTTTTCCTGCTCAAAAAAATTAAGGGCTTCTTTATAATAACTGTGAGCTCTGGATAAGTCATTCTGCTCATAGAATATATTTCCCAGGCCAAGATAACATTCCCCAACGCCCTGGGTGCCTTCAAGGCTATAATAATTTATGGCTTTGTGATAATATTCTGTTGCCTGGGCAAACCCGCCCATCATGTATTTAACGTTGCCAAGGCTGTGATATACTCTTGCCTCGTAGGCTGGATTTTCAAATTCTTCGAGAAATTCATAAGCATTATAAAAGAACCCTGCTGCATCAGGCCACTTCCCCATTAAATAGTATAGATTTCCTACACCAATATATTCAAAGATAATTTGCGCGGTGTCTGCTAGTTGTTTTGCGATTTTTAGGGAGCGGTCCCTGAATTCAAGCGATTTGTTATATTCACTCCACTCCAGGTACATATTACCTGTCTGTCTTAATGTTTTGTGCTTTAACTTCCTGTAAATTTTCTTTTGATTGCCCTGTGTTTTTTCAATATTTTGGTTTACAAGCTCAAGTGCTTGTCCATAAAAATAAGCGGCACTATCTAAATCGTGTTGGCGGAAAACCTTACCCATCTGCAAAAAAAGTTCAATTCGAAGGGAATCATTTTCAGTTTCTTCCCATTCCGACTTTAGTTTCTCCAAATCGGATTGCCGGGCCAATGCAGAAAAAACCAATAAGAACAGCACCTTAAGGAAAATGACTTTAAGCATAGGCTCAAGGTTATAATTGGGGTTTCATTTCCCGGGAAAGATCAGAACAGGAAATAAACTTTTTCCAAATATACCTAAATGAAAAGGTTTTTTGGTTTTTTCGTTTAATTACACATCATCCCCCCGGGACAACCCGGATCTTATAAAAATGATTATTTCAACATGTCAATGGTTCTTTCAAGCTTTCCATCGGTTTCCGCCGGATCCAGATTTAAAAGATGAGTAATTAGCGGATAAAGGTCAACCACCTCAAATGGCGGATGGACGTGGGTTTCTTTAAATGCCGGCCCGATGGCGTAAAAAATGGTATGCATGTCTTTTTTGGCATTGTCCCATCCGTGGGTTCCTCCCGAATAAAATCTTTCGGAAGGCTCGCCCCATCCGATGCTCCAGGTGGAATCGGCCAGAACAATCATGTCCAGGGTTCGGGGATTTTTTCCGTAGTTCAGCCTTTCCGGAATTTCATCGGTTTTCCAGGTGTAGATGTGGTTCACCCCCTTCAGGAGGTTATAAACCGAATCTTTCATGCCCTGTTTTGGCCGCAGTGTAAACATGGGATTTCCGCCATGAATTTTTTCAAACCAATCCCGTTGCACATAATCGGTCAGGTCCACGTATTTTTCCGTGGAGATTTTTGCCATACCATGATCTGAAGTAACGATAAGATTTATTTGATCGGCAATTGGAAGCCGGCTGATTTTTTCCATCAGGTCGCCCACCAGGCTGTCAACATACTTAACCTTTTCATTAACTTCCGGACTGTCGGGGCCTGTGTGGTGACCCTGGCTGTCGGGTTCGTTAAAATAAAAGGTGATCAGGCGGGGGCGCTTTTCAATGGGAAGCTCCAGCCAGTATATTACAGTATCAATGCGGTTTTCATAAGGGAAGTTGTGATCATACCTTTTCCAGTAAGTGGGTTGAATTCCCTTTACCGGGGCTTCCGAACCCACCCAGAAGTACGAAGCGGCAGTCATATTCTGCTTTTCCGCTGTTACCCATATGGGCTCTCCACCATAGAAGGCCTCGTTTTCAACAGCATCCCTGTCTCCAAGCCGGTAGGTCATGTCCAACTCCTCGCAATAAAAATTATTATTTACGATGCCGTGGTTGTCGGGATATAGGCCGGTGGCCATGGTGTAATGGTTAGGAAAAGTTTTGGTGGGAAACCCCGGGAGCAAATATTCCGCTATCACGCCATTTTCTGCTATGTAATCAAGGTTAGGGGTAGGAACCCTTTCAGCATAGTCCCATCTGAATCCATCCATGGACAGCATGATCACATAAACATCTTCTTTTGGATCCTGATCACCGTTCTCGCAGCGTGTGGCAGTAAAAACAAGCAGAGTAGCCATCAGGATGAAAAGTAACTTAATTTTCTGGGAAAAAAGGTTCATAGGTAAGGGTTGTTAAGATTTTAAAAAAGCGAGGCGCCTTCAAATAACGAAAGGGTACCGAAAAGTTTTCCAAAAACAAAAATATCAGTTTTTACTGTTCCTTTTATCAAAATGAAATTAATTTTTAAATAGCTGATTGGTTCTATATCCTTTTAAGCTCCTGATTTGCATGGTTTATTATAAGGGTTTTGTATTTATCCCTAAACCAGAAAAGGTCAGGATTTTTCCATTGCAAATAATTTAATTAACAAGGCAATATTGTCATTACCGGTTGTATTTCAGAAAAAATGTTATACATTTGGATGTACGTATTTTTACTTAACTCCTAAAATTTTTAACCAAAACACAATGATGATGAAAAAATCCTTTTTAATGTTTGCCGTATGCTGCTTTCTGGCTGTTGGCTTTTTTTCCTGCGAAACAGCTGTTGAAACCCCTGAAAGTGTTGTGGAAAGGTTTTTGAACCACATGGCCGATGATGATATAGATGCCGCCATGCAGCTGGGAACCGAAGAAACCGTTGAGATATTGGAGCAATGGAGAAGCGAAGGTTTCAACCTATATAAAGACAATGAGATCACCGATGTTGTCTGCGAAGAAACCGAAGATGATTATGCCCAGTGTATGTTCCTGGCCGACGGAAATGAAGCCATGATCGAGGCCGTCAGGGTGGATGGCGAATGGCTGGTATATATGGAAAAATAAACCGTGGAATCATAAACAAATTAAAAAAGCTGCCTTCTTCAGGCAGCTTTTTTTCTACGACAGGGGTTTTTATTCTTATTACCTTTGCAAAATGATTTATGGGAAAAAGATCGGAAAATATTGAGCATCCCGGGGTGGTGCAAAAATTAGAAGGTGAAAAGGTTTTTGTAAAAATAGAAGCCCAGGCAGCATGTGGTTCCTGTCATTCAAAATCCTATTGCGGGATGGTGGAGTCGGTAGATAAAGTTGTGGAAGTTAGTCATACCGGGGCAAGCCCTCCCGCTCCCGGCACCCGGGTTTTGATCGTACTTGAAAAATCCCTGGGGTATAAAGCTTTGTTTCTTGGTTATCTTTTTCCTTTTTTCGTATTGCTTTTTTCACTTTTTCTAATGGTGAGCCTGACAGGGAATGAAGGTCTGGCTGCACTGGTTTCTGTTATATTGATGGCCATCTATTATTTTATCCTTTTTCAAAACCGGGAAAAGGTGAAAAAAGAATTTAACTTTCGTTTGCGTATTCCCCCTTCTGACAATTCCTTAACGACGCCCGATTGCTGAGCATTTATTCACTTTACAGTGCTTAGACCTTGCCCGGCAAAACCCATACAAAGACTAACATCCTGAAAATAATTACAGCCTATTATTGTTATACTTTTAACAACGCAGAAATTTAGATGAATTCTAAACAAGAAAGCATTTGGTTGATAGTCAGGTAGTTTTGTTTGTATAATTTTATTTATTTATTTATTTTATTGATAAACAGCTGATTATCTTCTGCCAAAAAACCCGTTTTCCTGTAGCGGGATTACATTTTGTTTTCTATTTTTGCCCATCGATAAAGAATAACAACGCTGTTTTCTTTATTTCAGTAACTATTTCTTTCACTAACAAAACCCAAAGCAGTGAACGAATTTTTTAATGAGATCACCTTGTATTCTGTAGTTTCTGTTGGTGCCATAGGCAGTGTTGCTGCCATTATACTATATATGGTGGCACAGAAATTCAAGGTCATTGAAGATCCCCGTATTGACGTTGTTGAAGAGAAATTACCCGGAGCAAACTGCGGGGGCTGCGGTTTGGCTGGCTGTCGTGCCCTGGCTGAGGCCATTGTGAAAGCCGAAACTCTTGAGGGATTCAGTTGTCCCCCTGGTGGCAATGAGGTGATGAATGATATTGCCGAAGCCATGGGGTGGGAAGCCGGGGAGCAGACTCCCATGGTTGCCGTGTTGCGTTGCAATGGCTCCCGTGAATTTGCCCCTCCCAAAGTAAAATTTGAGGGGGCAATGACTTGTGCTTTTGCCCATAGCCTTTTTGCAGGAGAGGGAGGGTGTCCCTATGGCTGCCTTGGCTGCGGCGATTGTGTGGAAGCCTGTAATTTTGAAGCCATGTACATGGATCAGCAAACCGGCCTGCCCGTGATCCTGGATGATAAATGCGTGGCATGCAAGGCTTGTGTAAAGGCCTGTCCAAGAGACATCATCGAAATGCGGAATAAAGGCAAGAAGAATCGTCGCATTTTTGTTTCCTGCATCAATGAGGAAAAAGGTGGGGTTGCCCGCAAAAACTGTAAGGTGGCCTGTATCGGCTGCGGCAGATGCGTCAAAGAATGTAAATTTGATGCCATTACCCTTGAAAATAACCTGGCCTATATTGACTACAATAAGTGTACACTCTGCCGCAAATGTCCGCCGGTATGCCCTACCAATGCCATTCATGAAGTAAATCTTCCACCCAGGAAGCCCAAAAAAGAGGAAAAAGAAAAATCTGAAGAGACTTAGCGAAAGGACTCAAAAAATGATATTTTTTTTTGAAGGCAATAATTACCATATCCTGGAAAAAATTGATTCCGGGCCTTATTTCAGTAACAAAAAAAACAGAGAGAATTGAAAACTTTTAAAATAGGAGGTGTTCACCCACCCGAAAACAAATTCTCAGAAAAGGAGCCCATACAAACGCTGCCCCTTCCAAAAACCGTTTCCATTCCCTTATCACAACATCTTGGTGTACCTGCAAAACCTATAGTTGCCAAAGGCGACAAGGTAAAAACCGGTCAACTGATTGCCAAAGGAGAGGCCTTTATTTCGGCCAACATCCATGCCTCTGCTTCAGGGAAAGTGGCAAAAATTGATGCCGTGATGGATGCCAGCGGTTACCGGAAAACCTGTATCATCATAAATGTGGAAGAAGACGAATGGGAAGAAGGAATTGATCGTGATACATCCCTTATTAAGGATTGCAGTCTCAGCCCCAAGGAGATCGTCGATAAGGTCAATGAAAATGGCATTGTCGGCATGGGGGGAGCAACCTTTCCTTCCCATGTAAAACTGATGGTTCCCAAAGGCAAGAAGGCCGAATACCTGATAATAAACGGGGTGGAGTGCGAGCCCTACCTGACCGCCGACCACCGGATGATGCTGGAGAAGGGGGAGGAAATAATGGTTGGCATTACCATACAGATGAAAGCGCTAGGA
>SKVW01000237.1 GCA_007129255.1 Bacteroidales bacterium | reverse complement strand
TTTCACAGCCCGTCACCGTTCCATCGCCCTGGCAGATGGTAATCTTTTAACACAATAAACTTTTTTTATGGAAACGTTCCGCATTTTTGCCGGGGGTGAGTTTTACAAGTCCTCCCGTGAAATTATTGTATCCAATCCTTACAACAACCGGCCGGTGGCCAGAGCCTGGCAGGCCGATGACAAACTCTTTGAACTGGCAGCCGGTAAAGCCGTTGAAGCCTTTCCGGTTTTGAGGGATATGCCGGCCTATGAACGCAGTGAAATCCTGGGTTTTATTTCCCGGGAGATATTGAAAAAGGAAAAAACCTTTGCGCGACTGATCGCCCGTGAAGCCGCCAAGCCCCTGCGTTACGCTTTGGCTGAAACCCGCAGGGCTGCCCAGACTTTCCTGGTGGCTGCCGAGGAAGCCAAAAGACCTCCCATGGAGTATATGCGATTAGACTGGAATGCAGGAGCCCGCGGAAGGGAAGGCCTGGTGAAATATTTTCCGGTGGGGCCGGTGGCCGGGATCAGCCCTTTTAATTTTCCACTGAACCTTGCCGCACACAAAATAGCCCCGGCCATTGCAGCAGGTTGCCCCATTGTACTGAAACCAGCAAGCTCCACCCCACTGGCAACCCTGGCCCTTGCACAGATCGTTGCGGAAACAGACCTGCCAAAGGGCGCGTTTTCGGTACTACCCATGGATCGTAAAACCGGAAACAGGCTGGTAACAGACCCGAGGTTCAAATTGCTCACTTTTACAGGCTCTCCTGAAGTAGGCTGGAGCATGAAAGAGAAAGCCGGCAAGAAAAAGGTAGTGCTGGAGCTGGGAGGCAATGCAGGCACTATTGTTGCCCCTTCGGCCGACCTGGAACATGCCGTGAAACGTTGCCTGGTGGGTGGCTTTGCTTACCAGGGACAGATCTGCATTCATGCACAAAGGATTTTTGTTCACCAGGATATTTTTGATACTTTCCAGGATAAATTGGTGGCTGGTGCCAAAAAATTAAAATATGGCAGCCCTGAAAAAGACGACACCGAAATTACGGCCATGATAGATGAGGATAATGCCAGCAGGGTAGAGGAGTGGGTGAACGAAGCCGCCCTTTCCGGTGCCCGCATATTGTGTGGAGGCCACCGGAAAAAAGCCTTTTATGAGCCTACCATCCTGGCAAATGCAGGCCCGGGAATGAAAATCTATGACAATGAGGTTTTTGGACCCGTGGTTACACTTCATCCCTACAAGGACTTTGAAATGGCCGTAAAGGGGGTGAATGACAGCCGGTATGGTCTGCAGGCCGGGGTTTTTACCAACTTTGTCGATGAAATGGATTATGCTTTTAACCACCTGGAAGTGGGAGGGGTGATCCATAATGATGTGCCGGTTTTCAGAACCGATCATATGCCCTATGGAGGCGTTAAAGACAGCGGAATGGGCAGGGAAGGGGTTAGGTATGCCATGCACGATATGCTGGAACCACGAATTTTGGTTAAGTCAAACGGCGCATGATTGCTCCCGGCAAACTGCTTTGGAAATTGATGCTGTTTCCTGCCTTACTTAGCAAGATTTTGATCCGTTGTTAAGGGGGAATTAATCAGTTTTTCGGTACTGAAGAAAGTTTTATTTCATAAAAAGGGGAATCCGGTAATTGTTTTCTCCGTCTTTGTCTCTAAAAAATTTTTTCAGGGAAACGCTTAACAAAAATTCAGTATTCATACGGTCTTTAGAAATTGAAAAGGATTTTAATTTAGTAATGTTGAAAACTGTAAGGCAAAAACGTTGCTTTTTCAAAAAACATTCCGTAAATTGTTGGACTGTTTTAAACGAGCCTTGCATTTTGAAGTTTTGCCAGGTTTTAGTTGTTTTTATTGGTTAATGTTGTTTTTGTTTTGGTGGTAAAATGTTGCAGGAGGCGGTTTACCGTGCCGCCTTCTGCCTTTTACCATTTTTTTTTGCCATTTTCTTTCACCCCTTTGTTACAAATCGTTCCCATTCATTTCTTTCCAAAACTTTTTCTTTCCACTTCGATAACAGGAAGTGCTTTGCCGGGAATTAAAAAGAAAAAATGCCGGTAGATTTTTAAAGTGCTGAAGGGAAAACCCAGCTTAACGCATTTGTTGCCTGATGTTGGTGAGTCCAGCTGAGCGGGCAATGGTCAAAACATTGTTGTATTCCGAACGGGTAATCCTGCGCGAAATTTCCGGATAATCAAAGGCTTTGTACATCGGGGTGTATTGCGACATGATATTCAGGTAAGTGTCTTTGGGCAGGTTATTGGCCACCCATCTTACGACCCTGTCGCTGCGCGCTACGTTTTCGGGCATTACCAGGTGGCGGATCATCAGCCCGCGATTTATGAGGCCGGTTTCATCGGCATGAGCCACTCCTACCTGACGGTGCATTTCCAGTAACGCCTTTTGAGTGACTTCCGGATAACAATCTGCCCCGGCAGAATATTTGTCAGCGGCTTCCGAATCCATGTATTTAAAATCTGAGAGATAAACATCCACAACTCCGTCAAGCAACTCCAGGATCTCCGGTTTTTCCCACCCGCAGGTGTTATAAGCCACCGGTAGCCTGAGGCCTTGGCCCGCCGCTACATCCAGCGCCTGCACAATATGGGGCACGTAATGGGATGGGGTAACCACATTGATGTTGTGGCAACCACGTCTTTGCAATAACAACATCATATTGGCCAATTCACTGACGCTGTATTT
>SKVW01000103.1 GCA_007129255.1 Bacteroidales bacterium | reverse complement strand
GCAGGAGGGGTGATCGTGGGGATGAAAATGCTTCAGGTAATGTTCGGGGATCAGAAAAGATCCGAACACCACCAAAAGGGAAAGGTAAACTTTTATTCCGGGCTGAAACATTTTCGGTTTTAAAAAAGTTAAAATACCATTATTTGATTTCAGAGATACAACTCAAACCCTAACTATAAAATTATCCATAAAAATCGGACTGACCAAAAAAGAATAAAAAAACCCCGGAGTTTTTAAACTCCGGGGCCACCAATCAACTAACCAAAACAACAACATGAAGAGAATTAGCATCTATTTATTTCTATCTTAAAATAACTTTTTCTAAAATTTTACGCTATGCTACTATAACCAAAGAACGGTCAAAATGTTTTATAAAAAACAGAATATTAACATGAATTTAACAAAAACTACAACAATCGTTCAGTTTAGCATGTTAAAAAACCACCCGGGTTTTCATCAAACCCCAAAACACCGAATACCGACCCGGGTGGCAAAAACAAAACAGAACTAATTAAAGAGCTATATAAATTTTAATGCTTTCAGGCAAAGTTGTATTTTTTCCCATGTACGTTCAATGTCATGGTCAAGCCCAACAGAGAACCTTATCAATCCTTCGGACAGCCCCATTTCTTTCTGCACCTCATCGGGTACTTCGCTGGAAGTACTTTTTCCGGAATTGCTGAACAGGGTTTTAAAATAACCTAAACTTACGGCCAGGTAACCCACGCCCTCCTTCTGCATTTTTTCCATGAGTTCGTTAGCCCTTTCGCTGGTTTCCAGGTCAATGGCAATCATGCCGCCAAATCCAAAGTCGGGGTTCATTTGCTTTTTCATGAGCTCATGCCCGGGATGATCTTCCAGCCCCGGATAAACAATCCTTAATCCGGCTTCCTTAAATTTTCCGGCCAGGAAAAGAGCGTTATGGCTATGCTGTTTCATCCTGATGTGCAGGGTGTGCAGGTTTTTATGAATGGAGGAAGAGCGCAAAGGATCTAAAACCGGTCCTAACAGCATGGCTGATCCTGTGTTGACATCGGCCATGGAGGCGATGAAATCTTCATCGCCACAAACAGCACCGGCTACACAGTCGTTTTTCCCGTTGATAAATTTGGTTATGCTGTAAACCACGATGTGAGCACCCAGTTTGGCCGGGGCAATCATCATGGGGGTAAAGGTGTTGTCTACCACCAGCTTTATATTGTGTTTGTTGGAAATATCTGCCAGGGCGGGTAAATCAGATATCTGCAACATGGGATTGGTCATGGATTCGGTATAAATCATTTTGGTGTTGGGCTTAATGGCCTTTTCCACCTCATCCAGCTTGGTAATATCCACGAAGGAAACCTCTATGTTGAACTTTTTAAGGTAATTGGAAAGAAAAGCAAAAGTACCTCCGTAGGTGGTGATGCTGGAAACCAGATGATCCCCTGCATTGCACAACTGCAATATGGTGGTGGTGATGGCTGCCATCCCTGAAGCGGTAACCCAGGCTGCCGGTGTACCTTCCATAGCGGCAAGGGCATCGGCCAGGTATTTATTGGAAGGATTCCAGTGGCGGGAATATAAAAAACAGCCTTCCTCATCTCCTTCAAACGTACCCACCATGGTTTTGGCTTCCATAAAAGTATAGGTAGCCGAATCGGTGATGGACGGGTTCACATCCCCAAACTCTCCAAATTGGAGCAGGTCCTGGATGCTGGATGCGGGATCAAATTTCATTTGCTGTTACTTTTTTAATTTTTTGGATCAAAATCGTACTGCAAAAATATTAAATTTTTTGAAAACAAGACACAATGTCAAAAAATTTTAAATTTTTTTTGAATACTTATTACAATATGTAATCAAAATGTGTTATTTTTGTGTTAAATTTTTTTAAAGCGATGTGGTTTATGGAAAAAGGCTTTCAAATTGACAGTACGGATAAAAAAATTCTGGAAATTCTTTCTGCCAATGCCCGCATGCCTTACCTGGAAGTGGCCAGAATGTGCGGCATCAGTGGGGCTGCAGTACACCAAAGGGTGCAAAAGCTCATGGATGCCAAAATTATTAACGGCTCGCAGTTTTTTCTTAATCCCAAAGGCCTGGGCTATTACACCTGCGCTTTTATCGGTATCCAGGTAAACCTGACCCCTAACAGTACCCACGAAAATGTTTTTCAAACCATTAAGGAAATACCTGAAATTGTAGAATGCCATCACATTTCTGGTAAATACTCCTTGTTTGTGAAGGTTTTCACCAAAAATAACGAGCATTTGAAAAAGATCATCGTCGAACAGATCCAAACCATTCCGGAAGTGGCCGCCACTGAGACTTTTATATCGCTTGAAGAAGGGTTTTTGCGGCAGCTTCCGGTAAAAGAGGGCAATGTACTGTATCTTTAAGATTACAAAACACTGTCCATCTCTCCGGGGTTTTTCACCAATTACTTTTACTTTTGTAAAAAGAAAAACATTTCATTTTAAAAGCAGCAAATTATGTTTACAGGAATTGTAGAAGTTACCGGAAAAGTGGTAAAAATTGAAAGGGATCGGGGCAACATCCATTTTACAATCGAAACCGATATTGCACCGGAACTGAAAGTAGACCAGAGCATTGCCCATGACGGGATTTGCCTTACCACGGTGCATGTGGATAAAGACAAAAAACAGTATACCGTAACCGCCATCCAGGAAACCCTCGACAAAACCAATATGCGTACCTGGGAGGTTGGATACCGGGTGAACCTGGAGCGTTGCATGCGCATAGACGGCCGACTGGACGGACACATTGTGCAGGGACACGTTGACCAGACGGCAGTTTGCACCAAAGTGGAAGAGCTTGACGGCAGCTGGAAGTTCTATTTTGAATATGATCCGGGCCCCAAAAACATCACCGTGGATAAAGGCTCCATTTCTGTCAACGGGGTAAGCCTTACCGTAGTGGATTCCGAACCCAATATGTTTTCCGTGGCCATCATTCCCTATACGTATGAGGTTACCAATTTTGGCGACTTTAAAAAAGGGACCGTGGTGAACCTGGAATTTGATATCATTGGCAAATATGTTGCCCGGCTTTTGGAACAGCATTTTGAAGCCCGGAAATAAATTCCCGAAACTTCCTGAATAAATAACCCGAAAGCAGCCAAACGGTTGCTTTCGGGCTTTAAAAACTAACACAAAACCAACATAACATTAAGCAGCAATTGCTTCTGCAACAATTATTTTTTCATGTTTACCTGAAAGAGGTTAACGCAGTTCTTTTCCCGGACTTTTTCATGAAAAAAAAGAAAACAAAACAGTACAGATAATCCTGTCTTTTTTATAAATACCATTTATTTTAAAGAGTTAAAAATAGTTTTCCAAAACCGCAAACTTCACAGAGAAACCTTTAAAAATCAAAGGTTTTTTGCCTGTTTGTTTCTTACCTTTTCAGGTGGTTTTACCGGGATCACCCTGGAGAATCTTAAAGGCTGCAACCGCATTGGGCAATGAAAAGATGGTTGGTACCGCAGAGATTTCATCATAAAAAAAGGGTTGCCGGCAGGCAACCCTTTTGGCGTTAAATTTCTCCGAATATTAATCCAGGCCACGCTGACGGAGCAGGGGCTCAATTTCGGGTTCACGGCCACGGAAGTCGATGTACATTTCCATGGCATCTTTGGTCCCGCCTCTTTCCAGTACGTTTTCGCGGAAAGATTGTGCCACTTCCTGGTTGAACAGGTCGCCGGTTTCGCGGAATGCCTCATAGGCATCAGCGTCCAGCAGTCCTGACCAGATATAGCTGTAATAACCTGCGGCGTAGCCACCAGAGAAGATGTGGTTGAAATGGGTGCTTCCGTGGCGGAAATGGATTTCGGGAATCAGCCCGATATTGTCAATGGTCCTTTGGTCAATGATCCCGGCAACCTCTTCCAGTTTTTCTTCGCCAAATTTATCGGTAATGGTATGGTATTCCATATCCAGGAAAGCAGAGGCAAGAAATTCCACGGTGGCGAATCCCTGGTTGAAATGACCGCTTTCTACGATACGCTCCATAAGCGATTCGGGCATGGGCTCTCCTGTTTCGTAATGCTTGGCAAAGGTTTGCATCACTTCGGGTTCGTTGGCCCAGTTTTCCATGATCTGTGAGGGCATTTCCACAAAGTCTCGGGGAACATTGGTTCCTGCAAGGCTTGGGTAGGTTACATCGGAAAGCAACCCGTGCAAGGCATGGCCAAATTCATGGAAGAAGGTGGTCATCTCGTCATAGGTAAGCAGGGCAGGCCTGGTAGCGGAAGGTGGTGAGAAGTTACATACGATGCTGATCACCGGGTGAACAAATTGTCCGTCGCGGTCCATGCGCTGTGAGCGGAAGCTGGTCATCCAGGCTCCCGGGCGCTTGCTGTCCCTGGGATGGAAGTCCATGTAAAGGATGCCAATATGGGTTCCGTCGTCTTCCTGCACCTCAAACACCTGCACATCCTCATGGTATCTGGGCACATCGTTTCTTTCCACAAACTGCAATCCCCAAAGCTTGTCGACGATCATAAAGATGCCGTCGCGAACCGTATTCAGCTCAAAATATTGGCGAATCTCCTGCTCGTCAATATCGTAACGGTCTTTACGAACCTGCTCGGCATAATATCTCCAGTCCCATTGTTGCAGTTGGAAGTCATGTCCTTCGCGGTTGATCATAGCCTGCAGGTCGTAAGCTTCCTGTTTTGCCAGGGCAAGTCCGGCATCCCATAGTTCGTTAATGAAGTCCATCACCGTTTCCACATCTCCGGCCATGGTTTCTTCCAGAGAGAAAGCAGCGTGGTGGTCATAACCAAACATATTGGCTCTTTCCAGGCGAAGGTTTACGATCTCGGCAAGGATTTTTTTGTTATCGAACTCGTTGTCGTTGTTTCCGCGGTTGATATATGCCTGCTGCATTTTTTCGCGCAGTTCGCGGTTTTCGGCATTATAAAGGAAAGGCATTACACTTGGGTTATGCAGGGTGAAGATCCACTTGCCTTCCATGCCTTCAGCTTCAGCCAGGTCTGCGGCATCTTCAATGGATGACCGGGGAAGTCCGGCAAGGTCTTCTTCATTGTCAACCACCATTTGAAAAGTATTGGTTTCTCCCAGCACGTTCTGTCCAAATTCCAGGGTGAGGGACGAAAGACGGGCATTGATCTCACGCAGGCGTTCCTGTTTGTCTTCAGGCAGGGCGGCCCCACTGCGAACAAAGCCTTTGTGGGTTTCGGTGAGCAGACGCATTTGTTCCGGGTTCAGGCCCAGCTCATCTCTCTGCTCATAAACAGCATTCACGCGATCAAAAAGATCCAGGTTCAGGTTGATGTCATCGGAATGGGCAGAAAGCATTGGAGACATTTCAGTGGCAATTTGCTGGATCTCCGGGCTGATCAAGGCCGAATTAAAATTGTAAAAAACACGCAACACCCTGCCAAGCATTTCACCTGAATATTCAAGTGCTTCAATGGTGTTTTCGAAGGTAGGCTCTTCCGGGTTGTTGATGATGGCATCCACTTCAACCTTATGCTGACGCATCGCCTCTTCAATGGCCGGTTTAAAATGTTCGTTCCTTATTTCATCAAAAGGAGGAACCCCGAAAGGAGTTTCGTACTCCGTGTAAAAGGGATTTTCACGTTCCGCAACCTCGCAGGATGAAAGGAACAGCACGGGTACCATTAATAAAAACCAATACTTTCTCATTTTAATTTTTTTTAGAGTTTTACTTATTTTGGTTTGTTTGGAAAAAGAATTTCAGGATGCTAAAATACGGAAACCTATACATTTGAACAAGTTTTATCTTAACAAGGGCAAAAGGGGCCTGCTGGCTTTACTGCCGCCTGGTAATGCATTGTATTTCCACCATTTTTCCGACCATACAAATGCTCATCATCTGCTGTGCTTCGGTATATTCTACCCTCACCGGCATTCCGTCCTCCGGTTCAAAATCCAGTTCGTGAAGGTTGACAGGCTCCAGTTTTTCGCCGTCTTCCAACTCCAGCACCCAATGGCAGCCACTCAGGCCTGTATAATCTTTCACAACAGCATTGACACCATCGGGGCATTTGTCTTCGGGGCAGGCAGTAAAGATGAATGCAAGGCTTAACAATAAGGGGAGCAACAACAGTCGTTTGGTAAAAGGTTTCATGAATAATTTAATTTCGGGTTCCTGACAAATTTACGTTGCATTTTGGATATAGGTTGCGACCAGGTCGGAAAAATCGGTTTCTCCGTCATAAAAAACAGAAACCACCGGGGTGTTGTATTCTTTGGAGACGTTTCTAAGCACTGAACTGCTGATGGAGCCTGGCATACAGCCAAAGGGGGACACATTCACCACCAGGGCGGCTTTTTGCCTGATAAAGCCGATGGCCCGGCCAATGGTAAGAATGGATTCTCCCTCCACTTCGGTGGGGAGGTGTTTTTTCCCCTGGCTAACGACTTCCCGGATGGGCGGTTCATTCCTGTCGGCAATGAATTTCCTGAAGATGCCATGGTATTTTTTATCGATCAGGTGGGTGATGCCGGTGGAAATGTTGTTTGTCAGCATATCCAGAAAGTTTTCACTCACTTTCATTTCAGCGGCGTAATGCATCCATTCCATCATGGGGGCTACCCATGCTTCCCCTCCGTTGACCTCAATGCTTTTAATCAGTCCGGAATTGGAAAAGGGGGAATTCCTGACGTAAATCTCTCCAACTACGCCCACAAGGGGTTTCTTTTCCCCGGATAAGGGGATGGTTTTCAGCTGCCGGTTAAGGTTTTTCAATACGCGGGTTACGCTGGCTTTTTGCTCCAGGGCTTTTTCCAGGTCGGAAAGGGTCTGCTCCAGTAACTTATCTACACTTCCTTTTTGTTTTTCGTAGGGGCGCAACCTGCAACCCACCTTGAAAAGCACATCAGCAGCAATAAGACCTTTCACGATCCGCACCCGCATGCTTCCCTTAATATCTTCATAATTGTCGTCGGAGTTTGGGGAGATGATCTTTGCGTTTATGTTGAGCTTTTGCAGGATCTGGTCGTGCAGGCGGGCGTATTGTCCGAAGCGGCAGGGTCCGCTGGTACAGGGCATGAACAGGGCGGGGGTGCCCGCAGGCTTCCCCTTTTCCTGTGAGAGTTTATGCAGGAAAGCCCCAATGGTAGAAGCTGCCGGCATGCATTCCGATCCCCTCACGTATTTTCGTCCGAGGGAAAAGGTTTCGGTATCTTCCTGTGTAAGGGCCACGGCATCGATGCCGAAGGCCCTGATGGCAGCGCTCATCAGTCGTGAGCCAAAAGGATGCATGGGTGGGATGTACACCCGGTAATCGGCCAGCCGTGGTTCAATGTGCGAGGGCGGTGGCAACACAGCCGGGGAGATTGAGCCATGGCTGTAATGATGCTCCACCCGGTCGAAATAGGCTTCAAGCCGTGTAAGGTATCCCGCATCTCCTCCATGCTCATCCAGCTCAAGGATCAGGTAAGGCTTTTCTTTCAGGATCTGCTCAAAAACGCTCAGCAGGAAGGAGTCGGGCCCGCAACTGAAGTTGGTCAGAAAAACCGGGTACAGATCTTCCTTTTTAGCAATGTAATGGGCCGCCATAATGATCTTTTGCCCATACGACCAGTACATATCATGATAGCCCTTCGGCATGTCTTTTCTTTCCAGTGGCAATACATCCATAGGGATGACGTCGTAACCGTAGCGGGCAATGGATGAAAGAATGCCCAGGTTCAGGATGTTGTCCAGAATGTTGTAGCCTCGTCCCAGGATCACGAATCTGGGTCTTTGCTCTCCGGTTTTTTTCTCAATGAAAGCTTTTCCGGTTTCCCTCAGGCCGGTTTTTACTTCCCGCTCTTTTTCGAGGGCTGACTGGTAGGCCTCCCGGATTTTTTTCCGGGAAACGTATAAGACGTCTCTTAAGGAATCCTCCAGTTGCCGGGTATTGTATTCGGCGTCTTTGGAAAAATCAACCAGGGGGGTGAGCAGGTTATGGGTTGGCATGTCATTGTAGCCGAGGGTGCTTTTCAGGATGGAGGGAAAAGCCTGGGACAAAGGGCAAAAGAAGGAGTTTGCCGCTTTGGGGTTTGCCGTATCCTGTATGTGGAACGGAACCAAAACCGGGCCGCTGAAATTTTTCAGGGCATGCATCACATGGCCTATGGCCAGCTTCAGGGGGAAACAAAAGTCAGTCAGCGCATAAGAACGGGACAGGGAAAGGATCTGCCCATTGGAAACCGGTGTGGGCTGCAGCCTGATGTTTAATTCTTTAAAAAAATGCTGCCAGAAAGGGTTGTAGGAAAAATACTGCAGTCCCCTTGGAAAATAAACAGTGGTAGCCGGTTCTTTTAAAACGGGCCGGCTGTGAATGGCTTTTCCGAGATGTTTGATGGCTTCCAGTCCAAGGTTTTCTTTTGCGCTTTTTTCTTCGGGCTCCTTTCCGCACATATAACCCCAGGAAATGGATTTTTGTTCCTCCTCAACCTGCATATGGGTGATGCGGCAAAGGTTGTTGCAAAGTCCGCATTGTTCTTCGTTCAGGCTGATTTGCCGGTGCCTCAGGGAAATGCCTTTAAACCCGGTTTTATCCGGAGGCTGGTTTCTCAGCATTTCGGCCATGCCAATGGCCCCCATAATGTGGCTGTATTGGGATGTATGAACTTTTTCCCCAATCACATTTTCAAAGGCTTCAACCAGGCCGCGGTTTTTGGCGGTGGCACCGAGAAAAAGCACGGGCTCTTTCACCGGGCGGTTATGTACCACACGGTTCAGGTAGTTTTTGCATACCGAATAAAGGATGGATGCCATCACCTGGTTTTTGGTAAACCCCTTTGCCAGCAACTGGTTGGCATCCTGTTCCATAAACACCGTGCAGCGGTCGTTGGAAATGGGCGGTTTGGCTCCTTTGCAAAAGGCCGGAATATCATCAAGGGCTATGTTTAGGTTTTTGGCCTGCTCTTCCAGGAAAGAACCGGTTCCGGCGGCACACACATAGTTCATGTTGGCATCTTTCATCCAGCCGTTTTCCACCAAAATGTATTTGGAGTCCTGCCCCCCGATCTCGAAAATGGTTTTTACTTCGGGAAACTCCTTGATGGCCCCTTTAAGGTGTGCGGTAATCTCGTTCTTTACCAGGTCGGCCCCTGCAAAATGGCCGAGCAGGTTGCGTCCGCTTCCTGTGGTACCGAAGCCTTTTACCGAAAAGCGCACCGATTCCTGTTGCTCCAAAGTTATCAGACCTTCCAGCAGGCCTTTAAAGGCGTCAACGGGTTTTCCGCGGGTGCGGGTGTAAAGTCCTGCCAGGATTTTACCATCCGCATCCACCAGGGCCATCTTGGTGCTGGTAGAGCCCACATCCAGCCCTGCAAACACCTCGTAATGCTTTCCCTTTTCAAGATGCCATATGTCCACTTCGTTGCCGTGCGCATCAAGGTGGTGGCGATGGGTTTTTTCGGGGGCACTCTCAAAAGATAATTCTTTTTCAAAAGAAACTTTTGTGGCTGCTTTTTCCTGACCGTTCGTTTGTGGAAGCACAGGTGCAGTTGACAGATACTTAACCAGTGATTCGGTCCAGAAGAAATCGGGCTTTCCGGCAACGACAAGCCGTCGGTGGTTGAGAAGCTTCCTGAAAAAATGCAGAAAAATTTTGTTGTTGGCCAGCCCGCCGATGAGAAAAACATCGTGTTGTATGGTCTTTCCGCGGAAAAGGGTGGAGTAGGCCGATTCGGCCAGGCCTTTTACCAGGCCGTTCCAGAGCTGGTCGATGCTGTAGCCCTGCTGCTGCCGGTGAATCAGGTCGCTTTTGGCAAAAACGGCGCAGCGGGAGGCAATGCCCGGCGGGTTTTCAATTATGGGGATGTTTTGTATTTGCTCATAATCCAGCCCCATGCGCTTCATCTGCTGGTCCAGGAAAGCCCCGGTGCCGGCAGCGCAAAGCGAATTGGTGTCGTAACGCTGAAACTTCCTGTCCTGAATTTCCACCACAGAGAGTCCCGAAGACCCGATATCCACAAAATACCTGATATCCTGGAGTTGCTCAGGGCTTAAGGTATTTATCAGGCAGGAAATTGGAGAAACGACCGGGATGTTGTATTTGCGGGAAATCATTTCGGCATATTTCCCGGTAAGCATGGCCTGGCCTTGCTGATGCCGGATTTTATGACTCTGGAGCATTTGCTCAAAAGCCGGGAGGGGCTCCCCGAAATGTTCCTGGCGCAAATGCCGGATGTGTCCGTTTTGCCGCCAGGTCATTTTTAAAGAAATAGAACCCGCATCAATACCTAACAACCCATGTGTTTTCATTTCCTGTGCCATATACAATCCATAAAGTTCGGATTTTTTCCCGAACCGATGAAACATCCATGATTAACTTTTAACACACAGGAGAATGATTATTTGGAAAACAGAAGGTTATCCTGCAAAGAAAAGTTAATTGTGATGTTCTCCCGCATGGGCGGGACAAACATGTGACCGAATTAACCAAAACATAAACACATGAAAGTACATAAATAATTTTTTAGAATGGTTCTATTTTGAAGCAAACACCAGAATATTTATAAAAATCAGGTTATACCTCCTTCATTAAT
>SKVW01000227.1 GCA_007129255.1 Bacteroidales bacterium | reverse complement strand
GAAAACCTGGTGGATGTTCAAATGACCCGTGTATTTGAAGCAGAGTTCATGGTAACCGATATTTATGGGGATGAAGTCCCGGATGCCGTCATCACCTTTGAGGATGAAACCCTCGAGCCCGGGCAGTATCTTGTTGATGACCTGGAAGACGGGATCTATAACTTTTCCGTTGAACTGGAAGGATATCTTACCTATGAGGGCGAACTGGAGATCATCGATTCCGATGTAGAAGTAGAGGTGGTCATGACCCCAATCTTCAACCTTACCTTTATCATTCACGATCAGTGGGGCTATGAAGTCCATGATGCCGTAATTACCATTAACGGAGAAACACATGCAGAAGGCGAATATGAAGTAGGGGATATCGTACCCGGAACGCATTCTTTCACGGTTTCGGCCGATTACTACCACGACTATACCGGAGAGGTGGAAGTCACCGACCAGGATAAGGAAGTGGAGGTGATCCTGAATGCTGACGGAACAAGCGTTGATGAACTGACCGCAGAGCAGGTGAATATTTATCCCAACCCTGCCAGCAACCTTGTCAACCTTGAATTCTACAACGAAAGCAATCAAAATGCCATCATTTCCCTCATCAATTATACAGGGCAGGTGGTAAAAGCCGTGGACGCAGGAGCGGCCCAGGGGCAAATATCCCTTGAGCTGAACCTGTCGGGCTTGAACCCCGGGGTTTACTTCCTGAGAATTGACAATGGACAGGTTTCAACCCATAAACTGGTTGTTCAATAAGCCTTGGTTTATAATCTTATTAAGGCTTTTCAGAATGCCTTAATGACAGAAAGTTTCAAAGCCCGCTTTTCAGAATGAAAGGCGGGCTTTGCTTTTTTCCCTTTCGGCAAAAAGCTTTCATTAAACACTTACAACTACCTATGTCTTATTTGTAACTGTTATAAATTACTCTATTTATTAAAAACTTCTTTGAAAAAGCTCAGGTTTTTATAAAAAATAACATATATTGCAGAGCAAAATTTTACTTCCTGCTTTTTGCTGCAGTTTTACTACTTCTTGCCAGATCAATAATGGCCCGTTAAAGACAAGCGCTCTTTGCTTCATAAAACTTTCTTACCCTGAAAAACTTCCACTACCTTTTCAATCAGTGTTTAATTAAACCTTTTTGCCTATGAAAAAATGAAAAAACCCAATTTTTACGGCAATTTTCTGCCGATTGACAACCAAATAAATGTTTACAAAATCTTTAATTATGAAAAAAGTAAAATTAATAATTCTGACACTGCTTACCACAGTAGTTCTTTATGGACAGGACTATTTGCCTGTCATAAATAAAAATTCTATTTGGTCTGTTTTAAATGAAAAATACACCTTGCTTGGAGATACGGTGATCAATAATGTTGATTATCAGAAAATTTACTACCACAAGGGTATTGAAGAATTCAACCAGGATGAACTCACTTATTTGTGTGGAATCAGAGAAGATACTGAGACCGGAAAAGTATGGCTGATTTGGAAAGATCATGAAGAGGAGTTTCTACTTTATGATTTTTCGCTGAATATTGATGATGTCTTTGATGTAAAGGGGCCTGAATACAGCAATAATTCAGAACCTGAATATATTGAGGGTTATGGAGAATGGCGACAAGTGGTCGTTTCAGATATTTTTCATAAAGAAATAGATGGCATTTCCAGAAAAATCTTAAAAGTCCATGGATCTGAACAAGATGGTACATTTCTATATGAATATTGGATTGAAGGGATTGGGAGCACAAAAGGGTTAATATATGGTGGGATAACCTCTGAAATGGTTGGAGGTGGCCAGTACCCTTTGTTGGTTTGCTTGCATAAAGATGAAGAATTGATTTACGAATATGATCCGGACTATTTGGGAGATCCCATCTTCCCCGATACTTTTGAAGATTGTTTTGGAGAGGCACCCGTAAATGTTTCAGAAATTTCTGAAGAGAAAGTTAAAGTCACAGTTTATCCTACGGTTTTTGACCACAAAATTACCATAAAAAGCAAGGTCCCAATTAATAATATTAAGGTGTTCGACCACAGAGGTAGCTTGGTTTACGAAAAAAGAAATACCGGGCTTTTTCACCAAATTACTTTGGACACCACGGATTGGAAAGCAGGTTTCTATTTACTTATCACAAATAATATGTCCAAATCAACTTCATTCAAGATTATTAAGTATTAATTAAAACCCAAAAGACATGAAAACTTTTACAAAAACTTTTCGCTTCTTTCTTTCTTTCTTTCTTTCTTTCTTTCCTTTACAGTAATAAGCCAATATCATTGTGATGGTGTCACTATTGAAAAAGATGACCCAAGCTTAGGTTTCAAATATGGTGATTGTAGCCGGGTTTCTCAAGACTATTTGGAAAAATATCGACTGTTCGAAAACTATATTCCAAATGATAATTCTTGCACGATTTACGTTAGAATTCATTTTAATGTATGGCAAAAAGCTGACGGCACAGGTAATTGGCAAAATACTCCCGAACAAATTGATACCTTAAACCAAATTGTAGAGTGGCTAAATATTCATTTTTTAGGGAGTGGTAATAAACAACCTTCCCAACCTTTGCCCGGGTACCCGCATGTTTCTGACACCAAAATCAGATTTGTCCATGAAGTCTTTTTTTATCAGGAAGCAGATTTATATGGCAGCACTAATGTATTAGCTTTACAAAACTTTTTAAAAGAACATTTTCCTGAAAGGTTAAAGGGAATTAATATTCATATTGCTTATGATCCTAACAACAGTGGTGCCAGTGCAAATACCGCCAGTTTTAATGACAATATTGACTTACGTGTTTTAATGAGAAATAGGCAAACCATTCCTGAGAATGTTACTCGAAGCCCATGGGCATTTACTCTTCTTTTGGCCCATGAGCTTGGACATAATTTTAATTTATTACACACTTATAGACCTACACCCAGCCCTGAACCTGCACTACCAGGAGATTATGATTTCTTATGGGATGTTTTTGAAATAGAAGGAGATAATGTATACCATTGCTATGATCCTTATAATGGAATTTGTTACCATAATTTTGGTTGGAATTGTGATTTAGAAGATGAATTTAGTGGGTGTACAAATAATTTAATGGGAGGAACTAAATCATCAGGTTATAAGTCTCCTTTACAAGTTGGAAAAATGCGTAAAGCACTTCACTTAAGGACAACACGAAAATACGCTGAAGGGTACAATCCAATACCTTATGAATTATCAGAGGATGAAACCTGGGACTTTAGCATCAAGTTTTATCAGGATCTCATTATTGAAGAAGGGGCAACGCTTACCATAAAATGCGACTTGCAAATGGTTCCGGAAGCTAAGGTCATAATTAAACCCGGTGGAAAATTAATCGTTGACGGGGGAAGGATTGGCACTGACTTTTTCTCGAAAGCCCCCTGGCAAGGAATAGTTGTTGAAGGCGACCGTAACCTGCCGCAAACCTTCGAAAACCAGGGCGCATTAATCCTTCAGAACGGTGCCATTATTGAAAATGCTACCGAAGCTGTACGCGTAAGAAGAGTTAATGACAACTGGCATGGCAATGGAGGCATCGTTAAAGCCAGCGATGCCCAACTTATTAACAATTGGCGAAATGTTGCTTTTTATTCATATCAAAATACGAATGCTCATGGAGAGGAAATCAATAACATCTCTTATTTTAATAATGTTGAATTTATTACCAACGACAAGACTCTTCACAATCAACAAAAATACAATGTAAGTTTATGGAATGTAAAAGGAATTAAGTTTAATGATTGCATATTTGAAGATAAGCGCACCGCTATTGATTTTCATGACCATTCCTCTGCACGAACAGGTATCTATACAAGTAATGCATCTTTCGATGTAAACAACAGCAGTTTTACAAACATGAGATATGGTATTTATGCCAGTGGGTCTTTAGCGGATCGTAATTTCAGAGTGTATAACTCAACTTTTGATTCCTATCGCGGAATTTATTTTAACGCTTTGGACAACGTAATTTTACTCGGAAACACCTTTAATGTTCAACCAGGTTATGAATATTCTTTAGACGGGAATTGTGACGACACTTATGGGGTTTACATCAATAACTCCTCCCATTTTACTATCGAAAACAACACATTCAACAGTTCTTCCAATGGAACTGCAATTTGCGGTAGCTTAGGCAAAATAGCACGCAATACTGGTTCTCATACTAATGAACTTTATCGAAATGATTTTAACGGATTTACCTTGGGTATCAAAGCTATGGGAATTAATCGGGGAAGACACCCAGACCAAGGACTTCAACTAAAATGTAACCGGCTAGACAATGGAGCCTGGGACTTTTTTGTAAGTTACGATGAAATTGACCAGGTGCATTCCGGATCGGGCATTAGAGAATTGCAAGGCTACGAAAGCAATCATGATCCAACTACCCCGGCAGGAAACCTTTTTGGCAATCATAGCCCAATATTGGTTTCAAATTTTGTTAACAATGTAAATCCAATCTCTTACTTTCATCATTCAACTGAGGAAAATCCCAGAATAATACCCTATGAATATAGCGGAAACATAACCTTTTTCGAGGTTGACCAGGAATTTGATTATTCAACTTCCTGCCCGCCAAGATTTCATGTCAATCCTTTCGATGTGTTGGTGGCAGAAAAACAGGATGCCCAAACTGAATACGAAGAAACCGCTCTGCTGCTGGAGGCTTATGTTGACGACGGCAATACCGAACTGATGACCCAGCAGGTTGACATGGCCGGGGAGGGTGATGCCTATTACACCTACCAGTACCTGGTGCAGACCTCTCCTTACTTGTCGGAAGAAGTACTCAGCACCTTGGGTGCCAAAGAAGAGGGTTTTAACAAAGCCATGATACGGGATGTAATGGTTCTCAATCCACAGGCTGCCAAATCGGAAGAGGTAAACCTGGCCCTGGACAACAGGGTCGACCCCCTGCCGGCTTATATGCGCTGGCAGATCAACAACGGGCTTTATCATTTTAGCGAGAAAGAGATCATGAAGCACTTCATGGCCTACCAGAAAACCCGCCACAACCGTGCGTTAAACCGGATCATCACCGGCATCCTGCACGAAAAAGATGGTTTTGAAAATGCACCTTCACCGGTTCAGCTTTTGGCAGATGTGGATGATATCCGCTACCAGTACCTTCGGGCAGAGTTTAAATTTGCTGATGGGGATTATTCTGCAGGATTACAATTACTCAACGAAATTGAGCAACAATACAATGTAGGTCAGGGGGAAGCATGGCAGGCCCATGAGGAAAAAACCAACTTTTTTACCTTCCTTGCACAATGGGACAATGATAACCACCCAGGTTTTACCAATTTGCCAGAAAATGCCCTGCAGGAACTGGAAAATTTTCTTGAAGCTACCCCACGAGTCGCCGGAAAGGCACTTTCCCTGCTTATGCTCAACGATGCCATAGATTACCAGGAGCCCATCTTTTACCCGGAGGAAGATATTTTGCCCAAAACAGACCCGGTTTCCGGCCCGGAAGATATCATAGTTCCTGATATGGAACGCGAATTCCGGTTCTCCTTATATCCAAACCCCGCAAGGGACTATATTACCATGAACTGGTGTATCGATTCGCCACAAAAGGCTGAAAACGGGAAGATCGAAATCCGAAATGCTTCCGGAGTAAGGCTGCACGTCCATGAAACCCGCATCCCCTGCAACCAGAAGATTCTGTTACTAACAGGATGGAAAACCGGAACCTATACCGCAACCCTGATTTTAGACAACAATTTACGCAAAACCATTAATTTCGTGATTGCGCGATGATTTTATCCAACATCCCGGGAACCTATGAAGGTTCCCGGGATAATTCCTCTTTATTATGAAAAAGATATTTTATAAAACTTTTGGCTGCATCATGGTTTTTCAACTTTTCCTTTGCCTGCAACTTTCTGCAGGGGAGGATGAAGAATACTGGACCATGGTGCCGGGTTTACAGGGCGACCATATGCTGATGCTTGACACTACTCTGGCTTTTATTACCGTTGACTTTGGAATGATTAACGACAGCATGGTGATGAGAAACACCTTACGCTTTTATCATATTAACACAGCAGGAGAAATTACCGATTCTCTTTCTTTCAATATCAACAACACCGAATGGCTGGAGAGGGTAGAGGTGCTTAGGTCGAAGGGAAGGCATAAGGTACATCGTCTGGAAAACGGGAATATTCTGATAGGCGGGCATGGGAGGTTAGTTTCAACTCCAAAAAATGCCAATAATTTTAATGAGGCAGCAGGCAAGCCGGAAGACCGTTTCCGCATTCTGAAAGAGCAATATGATGATGGCACCAACAAAAAAGATAACGGTCCTTTGGTTCATCCCCTGATCATGACTTTTAACCCTGCCCTTGACAGTTTGCTGCGGATCGACACTCTGGAGGCAGTGCCTCACTTTGGAGCGGTAACACTTCTACATGAAGTGGCTCCTGATACCCTGATAATAGGGTTCCATAAAACCAATGAAAGCCGTCAGCAAATCATGGAAACCGACAGCCTGTTCAATGTCCGATGGAGCACTGAATTTGGTCAGCAAAACGGGTTTATTGCCGATATTTATGACTTTCATGTAACCAGTGAGGGCGACTACCTGGTCATTATGGATTACCTCAACGCTTGGATAACCCTGCCTTTGGCCAATAAGAGAAACATCCTTTTTAAGTTTTCAAAGGACAGCGGAGAGTTGTTGTGGCAAAAGGTTTTATGGGTAGGAAAGGGTTCCAACACAATGGCCACCATAGCCCCCTGGCAGGACGACAAGTTGGTGATTGCCTTGGATGATTGCTGTAAAAAATCCAACAATCAAATTAATTTTCACGAGCACACCGGCATGCACCTGCAGATACGTGATTACCACGGACACATCCTGGAAGAAAAAAACCTTGCAGATTTTCTTTCGGCCTATGTTAAGGCTTTTACCGGCCCCGACGCTTTCGGAGACGACCTGGAAGACCCGGAAAATGTCGCACCCTGGTTTATTCCTCACCGCATTATCCGCAATCCCGATCAAACCTATCTGATAACGGGTATACAGTATTCATGCAGGTTCAGGCCTTTTGGGCGGGGGTTTTTACTCAAACTTGATGAGGAGCTCCAGCCCCTGTGGGCAAGGATTTTTGAGATTGACAAAAAGAATTACATATATGGTGTCAACTCGTGCTTTCTTTTCAATGTGGTTGCCACCGAAGACCAAATATTCCTTGGAGGAAACTTTACAACAGCAGGTTTCTGGAGCACACCTTCTCCCTTATACCCTCCCAACTATCCCTGGAATTTAACTTTCTTCCGTAAAGATGTGATTATCCCCCTTGATGAACATGGCTGTTATGAGCCGGGCTGTCATCTTATCGACAATGTTCCATATTATGAGCTGGAACAGTTCATTACGCTAACTCCCAACCCGGCAAATGACCGGGTGCTTATAAACTTAGGGCATGGGGCAATGGCACACAAACACAAAGTGCTTTTTATCAGCGATTTGCAGGGACGAAAAAAAATAAGCCAATCGTTTTCAGATCCGGAGATAACCGTATCACTTAACGGTTTTCAACCCGGTATTTACCTGGTGTACATTATGGCTGAAGGCCAGGTTTTCAAAGCTGAAAAATTGGTTGTTCGCTAACCGGTTACACCAAAAACGGGGATATTTGACCGCAGCGGTTTGAAATTACCAAAAGGGTTTAGCAATCTGCTGTAGTTTATGTACAGGAAAATCCGGCGACATTTTTACCGGTTTCTTTCCCCTCATTTTTTATTTCATTATCTTACCATTTTTTCCTATTTTTACTGGTTATCAGGCAATAAAAAAATCTTTCCGGGGTAAAAAAACGGATCAACAAAAAGATTTTTTTGGTTAAACAACTTAGTTTTTCTTCTGTTTTAAAACCTTCCTTTTATGAAACACAACTGTTACTTTTTAATCTTTTTACTGTTATTTCCTTTTGCAAGCGTCAAAGCCACAGAACGGCCGGAAGTCACTCCGGGTTTGCAGCAGGTACTTTCTGAAAAAGGAGAAGACGAATTCATTGCACTCAACATCAGGCTGTCCGATCAGTACGACAACAACCTGCTTTATGGAAAAAGCCGGGCAATAGAAGACCCGCAGCAAAGAAGGAGGTTTGTGGTGGAAGAGTTAAAGGAATATAGCAGCCGGCAGCAGGCCGGCCTGCTTTCTTTGCTCAGGCAATGGGAGCAAGAGGGAAAGGTGAAAGAAATTCAACCTTACTGGATCGCCAATTTCATCCATTGCAAAATTAAGCCCGACCGGTTAGAAACCCTGAAGACCCGGACAGACATTGCCAGGCTGGACTATGACAAAGTACGGCCGGTATTGCTTTCGGGCGGAAAGATGGAAGGCCCGGCGGCCCCTGCCGACAAACTGCGTTCTCCCGAACTTGCCTGGAACGTGACCCTCATCCTTGCCGACCAGGCCTGGGACCTTGGATACACGGGCGAAGGAGTGGTGGTGGCTGTGCTGGATACAGGCGTGAACTACAACCACCAGGATTTGCAGGGCAACATGTGGGAACACGAGAATTACCCGAACCACGGATACAACTTTGTGGACAACAACCACAACACCATGGACTACCAGGGGCACGGAACCCACTGTGCAGGAACCGTTGCCGGTAACGGCGCTGCCGGCATCGGTACCGGAATTGCCCCCGATGCCAAAATCATGGCACTGCAGGTTTTGAACGACCAGGGAGGCGGCACCGAATCAGGGGTTTGGGCCGGCATCCAGTTTGCCGTAGATTACGGAGCGGACATCATGAGCCTTTCCCTTGGTTGGCGGCACGCCTGGGGCCCCGATTATTACATGTGGCGAACCACCATGAACAACGCTTTGAGTGCCGGGCTGATCGCCACGGCAGCTGCCGGCAACGGCGGAAACATGCAACCCGGGCCCCCTCGCCAGGTACGTACACCCGGAAACATCCCTCCTCCATGGCTGCATCCCGACCAAACCCTTACCGGGGGAACCTCTGCAGTGGTTTCAGTGGGTTCAACTACACAGGATGATGAAATATCAGGCTTTTCCAGCCAGGGTCCTTCTACCTGGGCCGATGTGGCCCCTTTCAACGATTATCCCTATGATCCCGAAATGGGTTTGATACGCCCCGATGTGACGGCTCCCGGATCGGATGTGCTTTCCCTGACCCACAACAGCAATACCGGCTATACCGTAAAAAGCGGTACTTCCATGGCCACTCCGGCCACCGCCGGGGTACTGGCCCTGATGCTCTCCAAAAACCCCCACCTGAGCCCCGAAGAACTCAGCCAGCTGCTGGAAGAGTCCGTCCTGCCCATGACGGAAAGCAAAAGCAATGTTTTCGGAAGCGGAAGGGTGGATGCCCTTGCTGCGGTGCTGCATACCCCTTTTCACGGGGTGGTTTATGCAGGGCACACCATTGACGACAGCGAAGGAAACAATGACGGAAAGATCAATCCCGGTGAGCTGATCAAACTGGATGTTACATTTGAAAATCCCACCGAAGAAACGTTTGAAGACATTCAGGCCGTTCTTACCACAACCTCTCCATACATCACCCTTTTGGACAGTACTGCTTCCCTGGGCGATTTTCAACCTTCAGAAGTGCTGGAATTCCAGGAGCTTTTTTCCTTTTCGGTATCGGACACCATCCCGGGAAATCATCCGATTGGTTTTTCTGTGAAAACCTATGCCGATGCAACGCCCGACGAACATTGGAGGGTGCATTTTTCCGAAATGGCTTTTGCACCCCTTATTGAGTTTGCGGGATTGATCGTTGATGACTCAGAGCACGGCAACGATAACGGGATGCTGGATCCGGGAGAACAGGCGACCCTGCTTTTCAGGATAGAAAACAACGGACAGCTTCCCACCGAAGAGATCAACCTCTTCCTGGAAGCCCATCAGCCGTTTGTATATCTTGAATCCCCGTCTATGACCATAGAAACCATTGATTCGACAGATTATGTGTATGCCGGTTTTGAAGTATTGATCGCTGAGGCCCTTAATCCCGGTACCCTGGCCGATTTCACACTGGAACTCGAATCTGGTGCCTATGTGATGTCCTCGGAGTTTTCTGAAAAAATAGGCCTGGTGGTCGAAGACTGGGAATCCGGGGATTTTGAAACCTTTGACTGGACCTTTGCCGGACATGCCGACTGGTACCTGGTAACCGATGAGGTGTATGAAGGAACCTATGCCGCACGAAGCGGTGACATCGACCACTCCCAGCAAACCGAACTGATCATTGAATACAGGGTGCTGGAGGACGACTCCATTTCCTTTTACAGGAAGGTATCTTCCGAAAACAACTACGACTGGCTGGAGTTTTACATTGATAACCAGCGGGTCGGGCGTTGGTCGGGCGAGCGTGACTGGGCCAGGGTGGCTTACCCGGTGGAAGCCGGGGAGCGCACTTTCCGGTGGGTGTATAAAAAAGACTACGTGATATCAGAGGGACAGGACTGCGGTTGGATTGACAAGATCACTTTCCCCCCAAAGGGAGCAACCATGGCCTTTGCCGGTTTTGATACAGAGG
>SKVW01000055.1 GCA_007129255.1 Bacteroidales bacterium | reverse complement strand
ATGGGAAGCAGGTCATTTTCATTTTTCAGCAAAGTCATTGTCTCCAGGGCGGCCCGGTAACTTTCTTCTGCAAATTCCTCCGATCCAAACTGTGTGTATCCTGAAGGATCGTGCCAGGCATGTTCGAACAGGCCCAGCTTAAATTTTACATACAGTATCCTGCGCACGGCATCGTCAATGCGGCTCATGGGAATCTTCCCTTCGTTTACCAGTTCCACAACGTTTGTGGCAAAACTGGCATCATAAGGGACCATGCTCATGTCCAGGCCGGCCATTACGGCAATCCTTGCCGCATCTTTTGCATCCTTTGCCACATTGTGGACCGTGGCAAGGCGGTCAACATCTTCCCAGTCGGAAATGACAAAACCTTTGAGCCCTAGCTCCCCTTTCAAAACCTCTGTAATAAGGTAATGATCAGCATGTCCGGGAATACCATTTACGGTACCTGAATTAAGCATGGCGGTAATTGCCCCCTGCTCAATGCCGTGACGAAAAGGTTCAATATAATACTGCCGAAGGTAATGTTCGGGGATAAGTGCGGGTGAGCGATCCTTTCCGTTGAATGGGGTGCCATAGCCTACGAAATGCTTCATGCAAACAGCCACTCTGGTAGTGTCGGATATGTCATCGCCCTGCTGCCCCTGTATGAAGGCGTTACCCATCACATTGTGCATGTGGGTGTCTTCCCCGAAAGTTTCAAAGATCCTGCCCCAGAAGGGTTGCATACTTACATCCAGCACCGGGGCAAAATTCCAGGGTTGTGAGGAAGCCCGCATCTCATAAGCAGTGACCTCACCCGTAATTCTTGCCAGTTCGGGATTCCAGCTTGCGGCAAGGCCGATCTGGTGCGGAAAAATCGTGGACCCTGCTGTGTAGTGCGCCCCATGTACAGCGTCCATTCCATAAAGAATAGGAATTTTGTGGCGGGAGTTTTCCAGCACAAATTGCTGAATGGTTTTAATAAGACGATGCCATTCTTCCCTTGATGGAGGGTATATTCCCTTGTTTTGTATGGAGCCAACATGATGGTTGATCAATAGATCCCTCATTTTTGCCGTATCCAGCAACAAAGTGTCAAAATCATTCCAGAAAGGTCCTTTGGTGAGGGCGGTCAGGCCGACGTTGGTCATCTGACCTGCTTTTTCCTCAAGGGTGAGCAACTGAAGCAAACTGTCGGCCCGCTGGAAGTGCACATTATCGGGCACTTCCGAAGCGGGTGGTCGACAGCTACCAACCAAAAACAAAACCACGAAGCATGATAAAAAACAGAGGTATTTCATTTGGTTGCTATTTCACATAAAACGGTATATTGGCTGTGGCAGCGTGATTATGTTCATCCGTGACATAAATAAAAATGCGGTAGGCACCCTCCTCTTCAGGAGCTTTAAAGCTTATGGATGAAATATCGGCTGAGAGAATGAGTCCTTCAATGGTTTGGGGTCTTGGCTCAAAATCTCCTCCATCACTGAGTTCTGCCGGCTCAGGCATGATCTCGGCTCTTACCGAAAGGTTTTGTTTGTCTGGATGTTCCAGGGTAAACTGCGCAATGTATTCGGTGTCTTCCGAAAGGTACACGTTGTCGAAACGCCCCCCTTTCCCCTCAATAGTGAAATCATGCACCCTTGGTGCCCTATGTTCCGGCCATTGTCCCGTCCACAGATATTCCATCACATTGATGGCTTCTGTTTTTTCGCCGGCTTCGGTAAATAAGCCATACCAGGTTGGGGTGCGTTCCTGCTTTTGCCCCCAGAGAAACACATAGGAACCCATGCAATTTTCCTCATCTTCCAGGATAATCTCTTCGTAGCGATACCGGATAGCTTCTGCTTTTTCCGCGGAAGTTTGTTCGATGGGGATATCCCATTCGGTGCGTTCCACCTCCCAATGACCGGTGGCACCCCATTCGGTGACAAGGTAAGGTCCGTCATAGCCTGCTTCTTCAAGGCGCTGAGGCAGGTTAACGATGTCACCATAGAACTGGATCGACAAAAAATCGATGTCGGGGCAGTTTTCTTCAATATAGGCCACTTCATTGGGCCCGATGCCCGCCAGCATGGTGGTGGTTACATGATTGCCATCTACCTCCTTGATCATGCGGGCAATGTCGTTAACGGCATCCCATACCCTTTTGTTGGTATAGCGGAGGTTGAGTTCATTACCAATACCCCATCCCAAAAGGGCCGGATGGTCTTTCAACTCCATTACCTCTTGACGGAATTGCTCCAGCTGGGCAGCAACGGCTTCCTCATCATCATAATCAAAACCATGGCGTTCCCTGGCCACATCCAGTCCCATCATGACCATCAGGCCATGTGCATAGGCCTGGTCGAGCACTTCCCGACCGGATTGCACCTGGTTATCAACGCGCCAGGTACGGAAGGAATTACCCCCATGCTCTGCCACCAGGTGACAGGGACCAAACTCGCAGCCGGCACCCTTTACATAAAACTCTTCTCCATTGACGAAAAGACGGTATTTCCCGTCAATGTTTCGCATTTCGGAATGTGAAGGACCTTCTTGCATTATGTCAACGGTTTCGTTTTGAACTGATTGACATGCCGGCAGTAAAAAGGCCAGCAAAATGATTGGTATTATTCTTAAAGTTTTCATGTTTTCTTATTTAATAAGTTTTTGTTCCAGTTCTTCAAGGGATTTGCCTTTGGTCTCGGGGACGAACCGCCAAACGAAAATGATCGTTAAAAAGCCAAACAGGGCGTAAATAGAATAGGTAGTTCCTGATCCGAGGAACTCAAGTTGCACAGGGAATACCGTGGCAACGGTAAAGCTGACGATGGAATTCCAGAAGCCCATGATGGAGATGGCAAGCCCCCTGAGCTTGTTGGGAAAAATTTCCGACAGCAAAGCCCACATAACAGGACCAAGGGAAATGGCAAACGAAGCCACAAACATGATCAATCCTATCAAAACCCATAAGGAATTTATGGTAATGGAATGCATCAGGATGATCTCCTTGAAACTGTTATAGGTATCCTGACCTACTTTTTCTCTTACCAGGCTGAAAAATGCCATTTCACTCTCAAAGGCTTCCCCTTCCAGTTCTGTCAGTTTGTAAATATTTTCCAGGTGGATGGGGTCGGCTTCCATTGCACTGACTTCCTCTACCAGGGTTTCCATGGTGTCCTTGTCAATAACATATTTGGCATTGAAAAAGGAAAAGCTTACAATCAACATTGAAACGCATATTCCTGCCGCACCAATGTACAGCAGGGGTTTACGGCCCAGCCTGTCAATCAGGAACATGGCTACCACGGTCATCACCACATTGGTAACCCCTAAAATGGTTGCCTGCAAAAAGGCGGCATCTTTCCCTCCCCCCGCCATTTCAAAGATCATGGGGGCGTAGTAGAAAATGGCATTGATGCCGGTGATCTGCTGGAAAAACGCAATGCCAAAACCGATGATCAGCACAACTTTCATGCGTGATGAAAACACATCCGACCACCGGGCTCTGTCCTTGTTGATTTCGTCTTTAAGGCTTTGGTCTATTTCTCTGAAAATCTTAATGGATTGCGCCTGCCCGTTGACTTTAGCCAGCACGCCCATGGCTTCTTCTTCCAATCCCTTTTGCATCAGCCAGCGGGGACTGCGAGGTACCAGGAACAACAATGCCAGGTAAATCACTGCAGGCACCGCCTCAACGCCAAGCATCACACGCCATTTTAAATCCGGGTCGGCAATGGTTTGCTGAAAATAGTAATTGGAAAAATAGGCGATGGATATCCCCAGCACAATGTTAAGCTGGTTAAAGGTCACCAGGGTTCCACGGAGTTTGCGCGGAGCGATCTCCGCAATATACATGGGGGCAACCAGGATGGCCATTCCTACGCCAAATCCACCAATGATCCTGGCAATCAGAAAAAGGACGATATCCGCTGCTAAGGCTGAAGTAATGGCACTGATGGTAAATAAAGTGGCTGTGACCATCAGTATTTTCCTCCTTCCAAACCTGTCGGCCAGCCTCCCGGCCGAAATATTTCCCACAATAGCGCCAAGGATCAGAGAGCTTACGGAAAATCCGATGAGAAGCGAACCCGTATCCAGCCCGAAGGTTTCCCTGTAAAAAGGGGTGGCTCCTGAAATAACTGCACTGTCAAAGCCAAGAAGGAATCCTCCCAAAGCTACAACCAGGGAGATGAGTATGGTATACAGTTTTCTATTCATTATGAGATTCGAAATTTTGATATTTAAATTGACTATCAGCCATATCCCTGTTGTAACAGGCTTTATTAACTTCTTCTGGAGCCTTTAAAAGATAAAACCCATCCTTATGCCGGCGTAAGCCGGCATCTGATCACATCAGGATGCAAAAAGGAACTTCTGTTAATCTATGGTCTGCCTCTCCTGCACAAGCGAAAGGGAATGGCTGTTAAAAAAACCAGATTAATAGCCGTCATTTTGCACGAACATCCCTCCCGAAAGGTCCATTTCGGTTAGGGGGATCGGCAAAAATCCCCTGGTAGCCGGGTTGAAAGTTACATCAAATATTTGCTGATCGCCTTCATAATTCGGGCCCCTGATACCGGAATGGGTGAACTCCTGGTTGGCATAGTCCACTCCCTGGCGCAACACATCGAAATAACGTATGCCTTCCAGGGAAAGCTCCAGTCTTCTCTCTCTCATGATGTTTTCGTGTGTGGCCGTTACCGGATCCAGGCCAACCCTGGCCCTGACCCTGTCCAGGTATTCCTGTGCATTGGGGCTGCCCAGTTCAGCGGCCATTAGCAGCACATCGGAAAAGCGGATCACCCGGAAGTTACAGGTCCGGTTGAGCTCAAACTGTCCTCCTGATCCCCAGTGCTCGGCATCGGAGCTGTATTTTTTGGAGAAATAACCCGTATGCTGATATCCTCTGGTGAGGGTGCCATCCAGCTCTTCTTCCAGAAGGATGGTGTGTTCAAACCTGGGGTCATCCTGCAGATCCATAGCCAGTTTGTGACTTACCGGAGCAAAGGACCAGCCCCTGTTCCAGTTGTCAGAACCGCTTACCCTGGGACCCTGCATCTGGGCTGCCAGGTTTCCGTTACCACCCTGCACGTATATCCAGTCCCACCATTCGGGGCTATCTCCGTGAGAAATTTCAAACACCGACTCTACCCCAAATTCACCCACCAGGCTGAAGTTGTCAGCATAGTCTTCCAGCAGGTCAAGGCCGCTATTGGCAATCATGTCTTCAAGTTGTTGCAAAACAAAATTTGCGTCAACAGTAGTTTCTCCGGCACTCAGTTCCCCTCCATACACCCCGTTGTAAAACAAATAGGTTCTTGCCAGCAAACCCTGGGCAGCCCATTTGGTAATCCGGCCCTGTTCTTCGGCAGGAACGGACTCAGGCAGGTCGGCCATGGCTTCTACAAGATCCAGAGCTATCTGGTTATATACCTCCGCGGGGGTGTTCTGTTCCTGGGCATATTCAGCCGGTCCGGAAATGGGCTTGGTAAGCAAGGGAATGTTCTCAAAAAACCGAACAAGTTCAAGGTAAAAATAGGCCCTCATAAATTTTACCTCGGCAATCGACCTGGTTTTAAATTCCTCAGAGGCTTCCTCTATTCCATCGATTCTCTGTAGAAACAGGTTGGCCCTGTATATCCCGACATAATTCATGATCCACAGGGAATGTGCCGGCTGACTGGAGGTTGGGATGTTGTGGTTGTTGAGTCGGTCGAACTCAAACCCATCGTTAGCATCCGACCCACCTGCAAAGGCGTCGTCTGATAAGGCGTCGGCCACCGTCACGAATGGCGCCCACCCGGCGGCTATGGTAGACTGATGGGTGAGTGCATCATAAACGGCAACCAGTGCCTGGAAAGCCTGTTCCTCGGTTTGATAGAAGTTGTCAGTGACCTCCTCGTCCAGTGGTTGAAGGTCCAGAAAATCTTCACTGCAAGCACTCAGTAAGAAAAAAAGGAACAGTGTTAACGCTGATTTTATTTTTATGTTCTTCATGATCATAATATTTTTTAATTAGAATGTGATGTTTGTACCCAGACGAAAAGTCCTTGCCTGGGGGTAAACACCCCTGTCTATTCCACTGTCGAATGGGGTGATGGCACCGATTTCCGGATCGGATCCTGAATACCTGGTAAGGGTATAAAGGTTTTCAACTGAAAAATAAACCCTCCAGGATTGTGCTCTTACCCTGTTAAGTACTCCAGGATTGAAGGTATATCCAACCTGGATGTTATTAAGCCGCAAAAAGGAGCCATCCTCAATATACAGGTCAGAGATCCTGTTGTTGTTGTTGGCGTCAATCCAGGTGTATCTGGGAAGCCTGTCTGAAGTACCCTCTCCGGTCCAACGGTTAAGAATATCCGTGGTGCGGTTGGTATAACGAAGATCTGGCCGGATCATGCCATTAAAAATATCGTTGCCATACGATCCGACAAGCAAAAAGCTTAAATCAAACTGCCGGTATTCAAAATTAGCATTCATTCCCAGGGTCACATCGGGAGTGGGGCTTCCAATGATCGTCCTGTCTTCAGGGGTTATCCTGCCGTCTCCGTTAACGTCTACAAAACGCACGTCACCCGGCTGGGCATTGGGTTGTAGTAGTTGTCCAGCGGTGTTGATGTGCTGATATACTTCGGCCCAGTTCTGGAATATGCCATCGGTTTTATAACCCCAGAAATGCCCAATGGGATATCCTTCTTTGGCACGGGTTACAAATCCGGCTACCGCCCAGGTGGCTCCTCTGATGATCCCTTCCTCGTTACCGATTTTGGTCATTTCGTTTATGTTGTAAGAGGTGTTGATTCCCACCGAATAGCGGAAGTCCCTGCCGTAATTTCTCCAGTCCAGTGATAGTTCTATCCCCCTGTTTTCAACGCTTCCTACATTGGCAACGGGAGGGTTGTTCCCCACATGCGCGGGAATGGGAATTACTTCCAATAATCCTTTGGTGGTTTTGATGTAATAATCGAAAGTACCGGTAAGGCGGTTGTCATAAGCGCCAAAATCCAACCCGATATCGATCTGCTCGGACTCTTCCCATCGGATCTCAGGGTTTGCAATAGAGAATGGAGAAGCGCCAATGGCCCTTCCGCCTCCAAAGATGTAGCTCCTGCTTCTGTCAATTCTTGAAACGTACTGGTAATTCCCGATATTTTGATTTCCGTTGACGCCCCAGGATGCCCTGAGTTTAATCATATCGACAGGTCCAAGTTCCGGGAAGAAATCTTCGTAGCTGATTGCCCATGCCAGGCCGACAGATGGGAAAATACCAAAACGATTTTCAGGACCAAATCTTGAGGAGCCGTCACGCCTCAGGGTGGCATTGATCGAATAGGTGCTTCTATAATCGTACAAAATACGGCCAAACTGACTATAAAGTGATGCGTGTGCAGCCCCTCCATAGGCTTCCCATACGGTATCGGTGGCCATATTGAGGTAAACATGGTCAGGATCGTTAATGGTTACCTGGGCATTGAAACCAAAAAGATCTTCATAGTTCTCTTTGCGGGCCGATAAACCAGCAAGCAGGGAAAAATTGTGTTCGTCGATTTTCCTTGAATAGGAAAGCACGTTTTCCCATTCCCAGGTATAGTACCTGTCGATGTTTTTGCTCACATTATTTTTTTCGGTGTTTGTCTGGGCAGCATTGAGATAAAACAAGGGGGTATGGTTGTCGAACATCACAAAGGAAAGGTCAATTCCCAGGCTGGTTCTGAATTGTAGATGTTCCATGGGCTCCAGCTCTCCAAAAATACTCCCGACAATTCTATCTGTTCTGGTTTCTCCGGTTTGATTATACATCAAGGCAACGGGGTTAACAATTTCTGCGCCCACATAATTGGAAATTCCGAAAACCCTGCCTTCATCGTCGGTAACCACTGGCTGGGTGGCATACGGTTCCTGGTTAAGAATATCCTCGTCATCTATGTATAAAGGAGTGAGGGGATCGAGGTTCAGTGCACTGCTGTATGCCGCATTAAAGGCTGCATTGCTGGCAATTCCCCTTTGTGTAATGTGGGAATAAGACAGGTTGTTGCCAAAATTAAAAAAGTCGTTTACATCGTGGCGGGTGTTCAGCCTGGCAGTGATCCGGTCGAACTGCGACCTGTCTCCCCCGATAATGCCTTGCTGGGAGAAATAGGAGATCGATGAATTGTAAACCGATCTATCGGTCCCCCCGCTTACGGATAAATCATGACTCATAATGGGGGCATTGCTTTCAAACAACTCATCCTGCCAGTTGGTATTGTGCTGTGGAATTTCATCCAGATCAAAGGGTTCGGTTAAGCCGGCGTTTCTGGCCCCTTCATTCATCAGCATGCGGTATTGATCGGCATCGAGCAGGTCGATGGTGCGGGCTGCGTTTTGAAACCCATGGTAGGCAGAATAGGTGACATTCATATCACCCTCCGTACCGCTTTTGGTGGTGATCAGTACCACCCCGTTGGCTGCCCTTGCACCGTAAATGGCTGCCGAAGCGGCATCTTTAAGTACATCAATGGACTCAATGTCGCTGGGGTTAATGTGGTTAATGTTATCAACGGCCATTCCGTCAACAATATAGAGCGGCTCGGGGTTGCCGGTTGTGCCGGCCCCACGAATGCGGACGGTAGGGGGCTCACCCGGCTGACCGGAAAGGTTGGTTACCTGCACCCCTGCAGTCCTTCCCTGCATGGCCTGTTCAAGCCGAAGCACAGGAGTAGAGGTAATCTCTTCTGATTCAACCCTGGAAATGGCCCCGGTAACCACTCTTTTTTGCTGGGTACCATAGCCGATTACCACGAACTCGTCAAAAGTTAGGGCTTCCATAGCCATTGCTACATTGCGGGTAATGGTTTCGCCCGCTGATAAGGAAATTTCAAATTCTTTGGTGATGAAGCCTACAAAGCGGAATGTCATTGTGTAGGTGCCAGGGGTAAGGTCCAGGCTGTATTCCCCATCCATACCCGATGTGGTGCCAATGGTGGTGCCCTGAACCAGGATGGTTGCACCCGGAAGGGTTTCCCCTGTTTCCTGGTCGGTAACAACCCCCCTTATGGTTTGTCCATGCAGCAATGAAACACTCAGCATTCCTGCCATGAGAAACGTTAAGTATAAAAATGCTTTTTTCATGTGTAAATTTTTTTTTGATCACATGGAGTTTGCCATGATTTAAACAGCTTATTAATTGAGGTTTAATATGGCCTGATTCCTGCTTTCTGTTCGTATTGATGAAAAGTTGTTGATTTAGTTTTCCTGGAATACACGTATATAATCTACCCGCATTTGCTGCGGAAAAACAGTGGTTTCGTCCGGATAACCCGGCCAGTTTCCTCCCACGGCCACATTAAAGATGAAGAAGAATTCCTGGTGGAATTCGGTCATATGGGAGGGGGTGATCAGCATTTCATGGTATTCAATGTCATTGACAAACCAGCGGATGGAGGTGTCATCCCAAATGATCGAAAAAACATGGTATTCGTCGCCAAAGGTTCCTGAGGGCAAGGTATAGCTTCCTCCCTCAAAAGTATGGCCGTTGTTGTCCCAGTGTAAAGTTCCGTGCACCTGGTTTTCCCTTCCGCTGCCGCCGATCATTTCCATGATGTCGATTTCACCACATTTTGGCCAACCCACTGTTTCGATATCATTGCCCAGCATCCATAAAGCCGGCCATATTCCCTGTCCTCTGGGCAAAAGAGCCCTGATGTCGATGCGTCCGTACATAAAGGACTGTTTGCCCTGGGTCTTCATCCTGGCGGAGGTGTAGTTGCGGTTTCCAAAATTTTCTTCCCTGGCTTCGATGGTCAAAACCCCGTCAGAAACCCAGGCATTTTCCTGGCGATAATACTGTGATTCGTTGTTTCCCCATCCACAAAGGGCAGGACAGCCGTCACCGATCTCAAATACCCAGTTGTCGGTATTTACGGAATTTCCTTCAAACTCATCATGCCATACCAGGTCATATCCCTCATATTCAAGTGGGGTAACATAGCCCTGGTCAACGGGAACTTCTTCATCTTCAAAGACAATATCAACATAAACTACCCTGCGCAGGTATCTTCCCGAAGCCCCGTAGGCCCTTAATTCCAGGGAGTAGGTTCCGGGCTGCATAAAAGTATGCTCAAAAATACCCGTGGTATTGGTTTCCACAGGCTGATCATCCTCTCCGATGCGCAGCGTGTACTCAACGGCATTGTCCGCTGAAGCATGAATAATTACATTGCCGCTGCCCTCTGGTTCAATGCTTACTTCAACTTCAAGATTGGAAGGGTCATCCGTATTGATTTCTTCGTCTTTTTCACAGGCAAATGCCGCGAGAAAAACAAAAAGAAAAACCTTGTACCTTATTGCCTGGAAAATTGCCATAATAAAAAAAAGGCTGCAGGACGTTTCTTCCTGCAGCCGTAAAAAGTTTATTCAAAAATAAAGTCGCGGATATAGAAGATCGCATCCGTGGTATGGTCGCTGCCTCCTATGGTTAAGCCAACTGTGTCGAGGTCGGTGCGGTCCAGGGGAGTTCCTTCTGAACCCTCTGAAGGATCATCCAGCTGGAAGGTATAGGTTACCCATTCATCCATTACCACCTCATCGGCAGGAACCACAAATTGTACCCAGCT
>SKVW01000203.1 GCA_007129255.1 Bacteroidales bacterium | reverse complement strand
TTGTTCATGCCATCGATATGGAGTTTATGAATGCAGGAAGGATTCCCAGGGCATACAAGGGACAGCTGGAGGAACTGGAAGACCTTCAAAAGAAATATCCTGAAGAGGTGCTTCCGTTTATCCATATCGACCCCCGGCGTGAAGGGGCATTGGAGCTGTTTAAGGAAGCCCTCGAAAAAGGATTCAGGGGATTAAAGCTTTATCCTCCAATGGGCCATGCTGCCAACGACGAAAGACTGGACCCTTTTTATGTATATTGCAACCAAAACAAAATCCCGGTGCTGGTCCATTGCGGTCCGCAGTCACCAACCCATTACCGGGCTTCCAAAAAGAAGGTGTGGAAAATGCTGGACGAGGCCGGCATATCTTATGACCGCAGGCAATCTGTAATGGAACTTTGCGCAGCATTCGGACATCCCGGGTACTACATCCCCATCCTGGAAAAATACCCCGGCTTGCATATCTGCTTTGCCCACTGGGGTTCTGAGATTTCCTGGGAAAATTATATCAAAAACCCATTGAACCAGGAAAACTGGTTTTACCACATCAAACACATGCTGCAAAAGTATCCCGGCCTTTACACCGACATTTCCTTTACCCTGAATAACCGGGAATTCTTTCCGGTGCTGAAGGTTTTCCTGCAGAATCCAAAAATCCGGGAAAAGGTATTGTTTGGTTCGGATTATTACATGGTGGAAACCCGCACAGCGGAAAAAAAGTTTGGATTCGACCTGAGGGCCTTCCTGGGCGAAGCACTTTTTAAAACCATCGCCCATGACAATCCCGTTAAATTCCTTCACGGGAAACCCTGAGGGAGACTCTGATCCATTCCCTCAGATCCTTTCAGGAAGTTTTCCATTGATGCTTTCCCGGGAAAAAATTAACTTTGGGCTTTCATTGAGCCCATTAAAAAAAAGAATATGTCCTTTTTCATCCTTCCCCAAAAATTTCTGAAGCAGTGGTTTTTACTGCTCCTATTCGCATCTTTCGCTTTAAATTCCTGCAGTTCCGATGAAAATATAATCGTAATCCCCTCGGAGGGGGAAGATTACGAAATCCATTTTATTGATGTGGGGCAGGGAGATGCTATCCTGGTGACTACCCCGGACAAAATATTGCTGGTGGATGGCGGCCCGCGGGCCAGCGGGGTGACAGCATACCTTCAGGACCTGGAAATTGAAACCATCGATATTGTGATCGGCACCCATCCGCATGCCGACCATATCGGGGGGCTGATTGAGGTGTTCCATTCTTTTACCGTAGGCAAGGTCATTGACCCGGGAGTATCACACACCACCGTGACCTATAGCGATTACATGGCGGCCATAGAAAATTATGAAATTCCTTTAAAGGAAGGCCGAAAGGGCATGAAATGGGAACTTTCCGAAGGCGCCCGCATGAAGCTGCTGCATCCGGTAAGTCCATCCTCCTCCCACCTTAACAATGCCTCCGTGGTGGCCAGGGTCACCCTGGGTGAATTGGTGGTGCTGCTCACGGGCGATGCCGAAAAAGAAGCCGAAGCACAAATGCTGAATGATGCCGGCCTGCTTCCGGCCCATATCCTGAAAGTAGGGCATCACGGCTCATGGACCAGTTCTACCACCGGATTCCTGGAAGCCGTGCAACCCGAAGTGAGCGTGATCATGTGCGGAGAAGATAACCCCTACGGACATCCCCACGACGTTGCCATGGAAAGGCTCAATGCCACCGGTACCGATATTTACCGAACCGACCTTCACGGCCATATTGTGATTGAAACAGACGGAACAGAATATACCGTTTCCACAACCTTTGAATGACCAGCAGAGGATTTTCCGGGTAAGCTCCTTTTAAAAATTTATTCTGCAAGGCCTGGTTTTTTAATCAAAAAATACACCCCTCTCCCACCCTGTCCGTTGCCGGACAAAACCCGTTGAAATGCGGACATTATCATCTTATCGGTATAATTGCATGTATCTGCAAAACAACCCCTTAGGCTGGATGGTATAGGGATTGCTGCTTTTGGCATCTGAAGAAAAGTTCGCCGGTCAGCGCTGTCCGGCGAAGAAATTTTTTTTACCAACCATTTAAGTTATTTACCATGAAAGCAAAAAGTTTACTGACCCTGATGGCGGCCATGTGGTTTTTACAGGCTGCGGCAGAGCTTCCCCGCAGGGGTTACCTTGGCGCCCACCTGGAAGAAGTGTGCGACTCCACAGCTGCAGCCCACAACCTGGAACCCGGACAAGGGATCTTCATTCCCTTTGTGGTGGAAAACAGCTCGGCAGAAGCCATCGGCCTGAAAGCCGGAGACATTGTCCTGAAAGCCAACGGCAACAAAACAGATGTCATCCCGGAGTTTACAAAGTATATACAGAACGCGGGAGAAGGGGCAAAAATAACCCTGAAAGTTTCCCGGAACGGGCAGACCATGAATCTCAAAGGAGAACTTATCGGTTTTCCTGCGGAAACCTCCCCTTATGCCCGGGTGATCTACGACCAGGTGCCATTTGAAGACGGCTACGTGCGCACCATCATCCATGCCCCGGAAGAACCCGGAAAATATCCCGCCCTGTTTTTTGTTCAGGGGTATACCTGTGTTTCCATGGACAACATGGGCGACTCCAATCCCGTGCGGAAACTACTGGAAGGCATCAGCAAACGGGGATTTGTGGTGGTTAAAACCGAAAAAGCCGGTATCGGCGATTCCCAAAGCAGCAGAGACTGCAGCCATGTAAACCTGTTCGAGGAAGTGGAAATGTTTGCCGCCTCTTT
>SKVW01000037.1 GCA_007129255.1 Bacteroidales bacterium | reverse complement strand
GAAACAATTTCCCTGCTGCCGGTCGCCTGAGGGTTGCTGCAGCCGGTGAAACCATGCACCAGCAATGCAGCAGCGATCATCAAAACAATTTTTTTCATTGGCTTCATTGTGCTTCTTTTGTGTTACATTGATTGCACAGGCCTTCCAGCACAAGGTGGGCAGATTGTACCTGAAAGCCCCCGGGTACCTTACCTGTATTGATCAGACCGGCAGAAAGGCAGAGGAGCCTCTCGCAGCCGGCACAGTAAAAATGCGGATGGTCTTTGGACCTGCCAGAATTGGCAAGCTTATATTTTTCCGGCATGCCGTTCATGGCAATCCGGTGAATGATGCCGTTTTCGGTCAATGCTCTCAGGTTGCGGTAAATGGTGGCCCGGTCGGCCTCCCCCTCCAGTGCGGATTCAATCTCGCGCCGGCTCAGGGCCTTGCCCGGCCCCTCCAATAGCCTCAATAGCTTCACCCGCAATGCCGTTACCGGCACCTTCCTGCTTTTTAATATGTGTTCCGGGTTTTCCATATTTGCAATAGTGTTGCAAAGATAAGACGGAATTCCATAGAATGCAACAGGTTTTTGGGTTTCGGGGCATGTCAGGCCATTTGTAAAAATCCTCCAGGACAGGTCCAGCCCATTGGCGGCATTCAACCGGGACAGGTCAAGCTCTGTCCCTACGTTTTGGTTTGGAATAACAGGGAGGGCCGGTCCAGCCCGGCCCATACATTTCAGGCCTGTTGGGTTGGTTTGCAGAAACGATGCAGTGCTAGTTTGGTGGGTTGGTGGTGGATTTGTTTTGGGATATTCCGGGGCAATGATTGTAATTATTCGGGACAGGACAAGCCCATTGGGGTTATTCAACAAGGACAGGTCAAGCCCTGTCCCTAAGTTTTGGTTTGGGATAATAGGGGAGGGCCGGTCCAGCCCGGCCCATACAGTTTAAGCCTGTGGGTCTGGTTTGTAGAAAAGATGCTAGGGGCCGGTTTTTTTGCGTTTGTGGATCTTATTGATTTTCACCGGTACCACATTTTCGGTATCGGTGCCTGGTACCACAAAAATTTAAAAAACTGATAAAAACCTTAAAAAAAATGGTTAGTTGCAGGAATATAAAAGAAAAGGCCGCAAAATTGCGACCTTTAAAGCGGTCCGGACGGGACTCGAACCCGCGACCCCGTGCGTGACAGGCACGTATTCTAACCAACTGAACTACCGGACCAATATTTTCAAGAACTATTATTTTTTGTCTGCTACCTCAGCTGGATTTCGAACCCGTCTCGCCTTTTTGGCGAGATGACAGGCACGTATTCTAACCAACTGAACTACCGGACCAATATTTTTTAAGAACGTGCCCTTGTTGTTTCAAAAGCGTTGCAAAGATAGAATAGATTTTTAACTCTGCAAAAGTTTTAAATATTTTTTGAGAAAAATTCTTCTTTCATTCCTGTAGGCTTTAACAAAAGGCATTCCTCCAAACCAATAATGTTTTGTTTATTCCATGAGTGGGGCTTTCTGAAAATATTCTGAAGGCAGTGGGGGAAGCCAATGGAAATATTCCGTAAATTGAAGAAAAAAAGCCATGAAACCACAAAACGATTTTCTGCCTTATGCAGCCGGGCTTTTATTGGTTCTTTTTGCTTCTTTGATTTTTGTAGCCTGCGATGACAACGATTCTTCCACGGACCCTGAACCCGAATTCCGGCATGGCAGCCTCCGGCCCGAATGCCTTTACACCCCTGATGCAGACAGAACGGCCTGGTTTGAAAAACCTGTTGTTGTGGCCTCCGATTGGAGCGAACCCGTGATGCTGTCTTCTCCCTTAACGGACTCCTGCCCGAATGATGCCGTTGAAATCAGCCGTGATGGCAAAACCATTTACTTTTTCTGGTCTCCAACAGTTGAAGGCAGTAACGAAGAGTTGCTTCACATTCATACCGGCACCTATTTTGCAGAGCGTGTCGGTGATGATCCGGGCCTGTTTACAGAGCCCCGCTTTTACGACTTGCAAAAGGGTGCCGAGGAGGGGTCTGTTGATGGAAGGTTAAGTTTTACCCCTTCCGGGGATTCCGTTTACTTCCATTCAACCCGTGCAGCCAATTTAGGCTACCAGCTTTCCCCGCCCAAAGACGATTACCTCGATATTTATGTGGCTGCAATCACCGATGGGGAGCCCGGCCCCGGCATCAATCCCGGTGAGCCTGTTAATTCGGTTTACCTGGATGGTGAGCATGCCCTCAGTCCGGACGGGAAGCAGTTGTTTATCACTTCAACCCGCCCGGGCGGGGTTGGAGAAACGGATATCTGGCTTTCCGATAAAATCGGGGGAGCCTGGTCCGTTCCGGTCAACCTGGGCACTCCTGTCAACACTGAAGGCTGGGAGGGACAGCCGGGCTTTGCAGCCAATGACCCCAATACCATGTACTTTGTTTCCAGGAGGGACGGGCCCTCATCCATCTATCGTTCCATTTACGATGGCAGCAGCTGGAGCGAACCCGAAATGGTCATAACCGGGTATGTGGGAGAACCCTCCCTGGTCTATGACGGGAGCATCATGTATTTCGTACATGTGCTCGTGGATGCTCAGGGGGTTTTTGGCTCAAACATCTGGTATGTTACCCGGGAATAATGGATTCTTTAAAGGTTGATTTTATTGAACCCTTCTCACGCTTCCCCGGCCGCAGTTTTGTGGGCATTCCGTTTACGGGTTTCCAATTAAGCTTGAAAAGAGTAAGGCATGAATTTCAGCAATCGGGCCTCCGGTCATTTGAAAGGTAATTGGTATTTAATCTTTAAATGATCCATTTTGCCTTTTTACTCATGATTCGATAATAAATAATTTTTTATTGGAATTATATATATTTTCTTGCAAATAGATATTAAACCACTATTTTTGTGAACAGTATAGTACTTTAATGACCATATATTATGCAGCAGAAAAGCAACAATATCGTTGTCCTGATTCTGTTTTCCCTGGTTTTTATTTTTGGTTGCAAAAAAGAGTTTGACTTTCCGGTATTGTTTACGGGGTTTGCAACCGATATTATTCCTGAAGAGGGTGCAGTGCTTAATGGCCGCATTGTTGAACAGGGTAGCCTGAAAATCGATGACCATGGTTTCTTATGGAAATTGAAGTCAAGCCATAGGCCTAGTCCAACCATTTTCAATTCAGAAATCATATCTCTAGGCGAGCCGGATTCAGAGATATTCAGTGCACATCTGTCAACAGAATTACCGGTGGATAGATATGTCTATTTCCGGACTTTTGCAAAAGGCGATGATCATATTATTTATGGACCTATCCGCAGGTTTTTTAGCAAGGGAGGGCCAACCAAAAAACTGCATGGTTTTTATCCACACACGGCAGGATTCAGAGATACCATCACCTTAATTGGTGAAAACTTTACGGGTATTGCTGATGATTATACGGTGCGCTTTAACCAATCAAGTGCCTCCATTGTTGAGGTTACATCCGATGAAATCTTGGTCCTGGTGCCAAGGACACTCAACAATCACGAAGCAGAAATCAGTCTTCACTCTGAAAGCGGCCATGTGTTTTTTGCCGACACCCTGTTTAAGTTGCTGCCGCCGGAAATAACCTCCTTTAGCCCGGAAACCATAAATCGACAAACCTTGCTAAGCATCCACGGTACCAACTTCCATGAGAATTCCCTTCAAAACACTGTGTATATTGGGGACCAAAAAGCAGACCTTGAGCAAAGTGCGATAAACCAATTGGATGTGTACGCCAATTATTTTACCCCAGGAGGGGGGACCTATCCCGTTGAGGTTCATACACTTGGACAAACTTCCCAGGGAGGCATGTATATTCAAGCACAGGAACCCTGGGACACACTTAACTTACCTACGTTACAAAACCTTCAAAACACTTACAGTTTTGCAATGACTATTGGTGACCGTGTGTTTGCAGGAAAGAAGGGACAATTTTACGAATACCTGCCCGAAACCGACTCCTGGGAAATCAGGGCCCCTTTTTGGGAGACAAACCCGTTTGATATCAGGGTACACACCAGTAGCAGCAATTTTGGATTTATTCTTGTCAGTCGTGAGCATAACTACTCCTGGGAAAAGTATTTGTGGAGATACCGTCCTGTTACCAATGACTGGCAGGAATTGGCCGAGTTTCCCGGAGTTAACAGGAGCCACATGGCAGCTTTTACCCTTGGGCAAAACATTTACATAGGACTGGGATATGGTAATGGAAATGATCATACAAGAAATTTCTGGAATTACAATATAGACTCAGGAAACTGGACACAACTGGCAGATTTTCCAATGGAGGGATCTGTTCATGCTACAGGGTTTACTTTTCAGGGGCAGGGTTATTTTTTGCTACACTCACCGAATCAGAACCAATGGAAAATAGTTCGGTACCATCAACAAACCGACAGCTGGGAACTGATCACTGATTTTGCGGATGTGCCAGCAGCTTCCCATCGGTTGGTTTGGCCAATGGATGATAAGTTGGTGATCTTATCCAAAATAGGAAATTATGAACTACAGGTTCTCGAATTAAGCCTGTCAAGCCGTTTCCTGGAAATCATTGACATGATTCCGGTAAACAATTCTGAAATTTATTTTTCATTTACTCGGGATAACATGGGATATCTATGGACGTGGGGAAATTATTCTGCATTTCCTGCATATAGACGCCATTTTTGGCGATATGACCCTTCAATGCAGGGACCAATGGGTAGATGATTTTCGATGGCTTTCTGCAATTTCAGATTTTTTTCAATGCAGGTTAAGCCCGGGATCGGCCGAAAAAAACCATGAACATAAGAAACAAAACATATAATTATTTTTAATTAAAATAGGATAAACTACTGATATGGTAAAAAGGGCTTTTATCGTTTGGGCAATAATATTGGTGACCATTACCCTGTTCAAACCGGCTTATGGGCAGTTTATCGACAACCGGTTGCATCTTTTTGCCGGGGTTCACACCGGCAATATTTCTGCAGATGCCCTGGCTGTGGAGCAGTCTTTGATTTTTCCTGGTTTTTATCATGGTTTCCAGAAAGCCAGGGGGGTTAACCTTTCACCCTCTTACGCATGGCGTCCCTGGATGTGGTTGGGCCTTAATCTAAACTACATGCAAAGCAGAGAGTGGGAAATGGAAATTTCGGACCACTATAACCGAACAGTGGTGCATCATTACACCCTGTCGCCGGCCATCCGTATTGCCACACCGATGGCAGATACCGGAATACTAAATAGATTAAGCTTTTATGCTGAGCTATTTGCCGGTGCCGGATTTACCGAAATCAGACAGCGCTATCCGCGTATGGAAATAATCGGACCCCCGGGTACAGTCATTGTCCAGCAACTCGAGGAGCCTACCTTTTTATTTTCGTATGGCGTTCGTACGGGGTTGACCTATATTCTGTACCCCTCTATTGGCATTTATCTGGGCCATGCATATTGTCAAAATCAAACCAGTGCCATATTGCATATGGACAAGCAGTTCAGCAACAGCAAACTGGAATTTGGAGTGTTTTACAGGCTATTCCAAAACAAACGGTTTTATTACTGATAAAAAATCCATGATTAAATTGATATACACAGGAGGATAATTATTGAGGCTTGAAGGAAGAGTATAGAGGATAACCCTAACATATAACTTCTAAATCTACCCGGAACCGGGTTGCATTTACAAAGTTTATATAATCAAATAGCTGTAGAATTATTAACAGACGTAATAATGATAACACTGATGTTTAAAGTTTTTTGGGTTATAATTTGGTGCAGCCTGATTTTTGCGCCGCATAAACAGCTCCACGGAGAAAAGCCTGATTTCCCCACCGACAACCCCATTATTTATGATATCTGCTTTACTCCTTACGGTCAGGCAATTGCAATAGCTGACGGACCTAATGTGAAAATTTTTGATTATGAAAACAAAAACCTGCTAAACTCTTTTGAGGGGCATAGCCGGCAGATCCTTTCGCTGTCAATGACCCCGGACAGTACCCTGCTGGCCAGCGGGGGGAGGGACAGTACTGCCATTTTATGGGATATGAAAAGCGGGGAGTTACTGCACCGGTTTACCGATCACTCTGGTATTGTCACCACGGTAGACATATGCCCAAACGGCAAATATTTAGCTACCGGCAGCTCAAACAATAGCGTTGTCTTGTATGACCTGACAGACTATTCTGTAATTGCCAGACACGACAAGCATTTTGATGATGTTACCGTGGTGAAGTTTAATCCCAATGGCCAAACAATGGTTTCAGGCAGTGCTGATGGCCAGCTGATACTATATGAAACCATGGGGGGAAGCATTGTGGAAGCCTATCCTGAACATACCGACTGGGTACGCGACATCGTTTTCTCAAAAGATGGTACTTGCATGATGTCTGCGGGTGACGGCCCGGAAATTCATACCTGGCGAACCGATAACCTTCATTTTATGGAGTTGCTCGATTATGAGCGTTCAGGGCGAAGCTGGAAAACCTCGCTGGACTACCTGCAGGAGGATTACATATATGTATGGGGCAACATCCGGGGGCGAATTGTCATTGAATCTCCTATCTATAGAATGACAAACCATATAGGGGTGCCGGTGCATAGGGTTTTGAGCAGACCACCAGAAAACAGCCTGATTGAATTGGCCGTAGCCACCAGAGGACGGGGGGTCTTGATCCTCAGGGGCAAGGATTTCAAAATCACAAACAAACCATAAAACCTACCTTTCTTTAGGGGGACTGCCTAGATATTCCGGATCAAACTCAAAAAAATCTCTGGCACTTCCCCCGCCAATGTATGCTTTACCATCAATTGTAAAAGCGGTAACAATCAAATTGTTACCGGGATAGGTTGCCACCACCTGCCAGTTATCCAGATTGGGGTTGTAGACATATATGCCGGGATCATTGCTTGTACCAAGCCCGACATAAGCAGTATCATCAATGGTGAATGCTACAGCGAATTCAGTCTCATGAGGAAAGTTTGCAATTTGCTCCCAGGTAGATGCAATGGGGTCGTATTTGTAGAAAAAACTTTGGGGCGATCCGTTATAATTGCCTGTTCCTATATACCCTTCACCGGACAAGGTAAAGCCAACCCCGCGGCGTAGGTAAGGAATCGGGAAATTTTGTTCCTCAGTCCAGGCATTTTGGAACACATCGAAACTATAAAAATTCGGTTGAGTGGGATCATCTTCAGCAATTGATCCACCCAGGACATACGCTTTGTTTCCGATCTCAAAACCTGTTTTATTGAGTACATGGTACACTTCAGGATACCTTGCTCGCTCCGCCCAATAACCCTGTCCATTATCAGGATGAAACTGATATAAACTTCCCGCAGAAATCGATCCTCCGGAAATCATATGGCCTTGATTTTGAACAGTGAATGTGTGCCCTGTAAAGGAACTATGAGGAAAGTCAGCGATACGAAACCAGGAGTTGCTTTGGGGACTGTATCTGTAAAATCTTCTATTATTGCCTCCTCCTGCATATCCATCACTGCCTATTATGAATGAATTCAATCCACCGCCTGAGTAGGGGTAGCGGGCTATTTTACGCCATGGACTATATACCAAAAAATTTTCTTCCGATAGTCCTGTTAATCCATCATGGTTGATACGAAGTAACGAATTGGTTCGAAAACCCGGTTGAAGAATCCTGAAACGGATCTCACTTCTGCTTTCACTGATGATGGTGGTAGAGTTATGTAGTACTTCAACCTCGTTTCCCGAGTACCCAAAATTCTCTCCGGTAATGGTAACTACCATTCCCGGAGCTGCCACCAGGGGTTCAATACTATGGATGACAGGCGGCAGATAGGTAAAAGCCGAATCGGCTACCACCATTGTTTTTGCAATTTCGACACCCACGCTGGCCAAAGGATCGCCTGTAAGGCCCGGAACCCTTACCCGTATTTCATTGGTTGAAATATCAATTATATCCGCCTGCATTTCATTGAATATTACCCTGATTCCTTGCGGGTGGTCCGAAAACCGGTCTCCAAAAATACTGACGGTGTCTCCTTTTATGCCACTGCTTTCAGTAACTGTGGATATGGTATGCAACGCTCCTTCGAAAAATAGTTCGGATAAATTCCCGATATAAGCGGTATTGTTAATTATTGCAAAGGCCCGGATTTGTAATTCCCTGTCAACGATTTCCATATTCTTGAACTGATACTGAATCTGTTCTCCATGAAGATCCGGCCCCAAGCTTATGGTATCGTGCCTGAGGGTATCGCTCACCAGTTGTGATACAATGAACCCATGATCATTGAGCGCATATGTTTCAGGAATCAGAATGCGTCCGTTGAGTGTGGCACTTCTGTCGGTAACAGCAGTAGCAGGATCCGTTATCACAATAGGGGAATCCGCGGTGGGAGGAAAGTCCGGTTCCTGTGAGCAGGCCTGCAGTATGATCAAAATGATCAGAACGATGGGTCCCTTTGATGCCATAGGTAAAGATTCAATTTAATGGTAAAAAATAAGTTGGTTAAATAATAGCCGGTATCGCTTAAATTCCAAAGGTGGGTGTACCCCCATTCGGCTGCGAGATATGTTCGTGGGATAATATCCAGCTGAAATCCCTGCCCCAGTGTTATCCCGGCCAAAAAACCGGGATTCTCGAACAGGTCTTCCAGGTAGTGAAATTCGAAACCAGCTTCTATGGGTCTGGAAAATATCAGGTTGTTGGACCGGTCCAACATGAAGCGTGAGCCTATCCCTCCATAAAAATATGGTTTGATGCGACGAAAATCCAGGGTGTATTTAGGCAGAATGTCAAGTTGTACCGACTCCATCTCGAATTGGGTGTACCAGGTATTATTTTGTGTATGGTCAACTGGTGAAAGGGTTGTTGAAACACTTGAAAACAATTGGTGGGTCAATAAAAACTCTACACCCCATGACATGGTTTGCCAGGTTGGAAAAAAAACAAAAATGCCCCGGGCTGGAGTATTGTGGCTTGAAGTAAATGACCCGGAGCTGTATTTCATAAAATCAATCCCGGGAACATGCCAGCGGGTGCGGCCAAACTGAAATGCAGGTCCAAAGCTTACTACGGGAATGGTTCTGTGAGTGCTGCCCTTATTATAATGCCTGAAAAAATAAGCCATGGACTTCCTGTTGTAGCGAACTTTCTGGTATTCCCTGTTTTTTTTACCATTTGCTAAATTCAGCTCGCTGAGCAAGCCCTGGTAATTTTTTCTGGTGAGTGGGACCAATGAATCGGCTTCCAGGTAAAAACGGTTTATGCCTGCCCTGCTTTTCAGGAAAGTAACCTCTCCCTCCTCGACAACTTTAAGAAAACGCATCCCTTTTTCCCCTTCCGCTAAAGACACCTCACGCGCAAGGTACTTATCCTCACCCCGAATGAAAAATTCAGTTACTTCCCCTGCACGATAGCTTTTTTGTTCACCACCTGCAGGAGTGCAGGAAACCTCCCGGGGATCATAAACATTGTAATGAATGGTACCCTCTTTATAGGCGGTATCGCCTAACATGATGTAACCACGTCCTTTACCTGTTTGCGACCAGACATTTGTTACGGAAAGTAAAAAAAATAACCCTAAAAAATATTGGTTAAGCATTTAATTAATTTTTGTTTTTTTAACAAAAATAGAAAACTTTAATAATTAGGTGTCTTTTTTGTCAAAAATAAGTTTTTCAGCAATTTTGGGTATCCAGAGTGGTATTAACCTTTTGTGTAAGGTTAATAAGAAGCCCTGTCATATGAGATCTGGTCATATGACAGGGCATTTCTACAATAAGAATTTTCCTGATACGATTATCTTTTTGTCATGTTTGACAGATTAATCTCTCTCCACCAGCTCTTTCATCCAGTTGCTTACCAGGTTTACGATACTGTGGTTGAAGTTATGGGTCCAGTATGCCCCATCGTTGCGCACGGCGGCGGAGTGTTCCCGGTCATTCACGTAAATGAAGGCATGGTCGATGTTGGGCATGGACACGTAGGTGGCTTTGCCAGGATTGTAGTGATTGACAATGTCCGCGATAAGCTCATGCTCGTAAGGGTTGAAGGCAATGTATTCGCCCTGCCCGTGCACCGAAAGCACATGGGCGTTGGTCTGGCTCCAGGCGGTAAATAGTTCGGTGTCCTGCAACTGATGCCAGAATGAATAATGCCTTCCATTCATCAACCCTCCCTCTTCGTATCTCCAGTAGCGGTCAAGGAAATCGGCCATTTCCGGGTCCTGCATCAGCTGTTCGGGGGTTTCCTTTTCGATGAGGAAGCGGTAATAGAAGCGGATGGACTGCTCGTGATTGGCTTCATTAACCAGGAAATCCTGTCCTATGATCAGGCGTTGCATGCGGGTTTGTTCGATGAGGTATTCAAACCAGGGCCTGACCACGGTACCATATACGATGATGCCTTTCGGATCGAAATCGGTTTGCATCAGGGGTGCCTGCACCCCGCCCATGGAATGGCCGAACACAAACACATTGTCGTGATCGATGAAGTCATATTTTTTCAAAGCGTTGAAAGAGGCGGCAAACATTTCCACTTCCTCGAACAGGTTTACATGGCTGCAGTCTCTGCTGCTTTGGGAATCGCCGATACCGGCTTTTTCGGTTTTAACCACCACAAAT
>SKVW01000138.1 GCA_007129255.1 Bacteroidales bacterium | reverse complement strand
TGGCCCCTTCAGAAACACAAATACAACCGTTTTTCACCAGTTCTTTGGCTTCTTCTTCATTGAGTTCATTTTCGGTAGCGCAGGGCAGGGCAATGTCGCACTTCTCCATCCATGGGCGGGAAACCCCTTCCACGTATTTGCATCCGAAATGGTCGGCGTATTCGCGAATGCGGCCACGCTTGACGTTTTTAAGGTTCATGACATATTCCAGCTTCTCAGTATCAATGCCGTCCTTGTCGTAAATGTAGCCATTGGAGTCGGAAAGGGTAACCACCTTTCCGCCAAATTCAATCACCTTTTCGGTAGCATACTGGGCAACATTACCCGATCCGCTGATGGAAACCGTTTTACCGCGGATCTCTTCGTTGATGGTGGCCATCATTTCCTGGGCAAAATAAACCGTGCCGTAGCCGGTTGCCTGCGGCCGGATGAGACTTCCGCCATATTCGAGGCCTTTGCCGGTAAATACCCCGGTAAATTCATTTTTCATGCGCTTGTACTGCCCAAACATGTAACCGATCTCCCGTCCGCCAACGCCGATATCTCCTGCGGGCACGTCGGTATTGGGGCCAATATGGCGGGTTAATTCCGTCATCAGGCTCTGGCAGAAACGCATCACTTCATTGTCCGACTTTCCTTTGGGGTCAAAATCGCTGCCTCCTTTTCCTCCGCCAAGAGGCAGGGAAGTCAGGCTGTTTTTGAAAACCTGTTCAAAGGCCAGGAATTTCAACACACCAAGGTCCACCGTGGGATGAAAACGCATCCCTCCCTTATAAGGCCCGATGGCACTGTTCATCTCGATGCGAAAACCACGGTTTACCTGGAACTCTCCTTTATCATCCACCCAGGGAATGCGAAAGATAATTACCCGCTCAGGCTCGATCATCCGCTCAAAAACCTTTGCAGCCTTGTATTTTGGATTTTCTTCCAGAAACGGAATAATGGTTTCGGCTACCTCTTGTACGGCCTGATGAAAAGCCCGCTCAGAAGGGTTTTTTGCCACCACATAATCCATGAATTTTTTTACTTGTGCATCCATTGTTTTCTTTTTTTAGTTTGTTAGGTATGATTAAAATGGGTTTTGGTTTCAAAGCAATTTTAAAGGTTTTTTGATCCCCTTCATATTTTTATCAAAAACATATTTTTTTTTGATTTTTCTTGGATATCTCACTATTTTTTTTATCGGCATACAAAATCAGCTTTTCCACTGTATTATTTTCCAGGTTCAAAAGATTTTTTAAGGTTTTTTCTTTAACCAGAAATTTGTAATTTCAATCAGATTATTTTTTATCATTGTTGCCGACTCCAGAAAACCCCGGTATAAAAATGAAAGAAGACTCAGAAAACACTCCTATCAAACAGCAAGAAAGGGAAACTTCCAGCCGTTTAAACCAACCCCTCTCCATTAGCCAGGAAGAAATTCAAAAGATCTTAACGGAAAAAAAGGAGCGGCTCAAGGAGCTTGGTGCCATCAACAAGACCAACCAGATCCTCAGGGAAAACAAAACCATTCCTGAAATGCTGCATGATATTGTTAAAGTGATCCCCCCGGCCTGGCAGCATCCTGAGGATGCCGTTACACGGATCAAATACGGTAAAGAGGTGTTTACCAGCGCCACCAAATTCAGGGAAACCAGGTGGTTGCAACGAAAGACTTTTGAAACCATTGACGGGACTGAAGGCAGCATTGAGGTTTTTTATCTTAACGAACACCCCGAGCTGGATGAAGGACCTTTTTTGATTGAAGAAAGGCATCTGGTCAACAACCTTACCAGCATCATCACCGGCCACCTCAATACCCTTATCGGGAAAAGCCTGTTAAAAAAGGTAAGTCCCGAAGAAAAAGAGACCGAACTGGCCGAACAGGAACAAACCCATTCGGCCATGAGCCGGCAACTGCTGCAAAAATTCCTGAACAAGCATAACTCCGACCGGGATATTTATCACGACCTGATGCAATACAAGGTAAGGGAAATCCTGCTTGTAGCTAACCTGTACGATGCCTATATTATTGAGCAGGAAGGGCGGTTTTTTGAACAGGTTACCGGGCAGTATTATCAGTTGAACCTTTCTTCAGCTCCCCGCATCACCGGGGTTTCCACTCCCGAAGAAGCCCTGGAAAAACTCCAGGAAAAACATTTCGACCTGGTCATCGTCATGATGGGTGTGGAAAAGTCCACCCCCATACAATTGAGCCGTATCATCAAGCAGATCTACCACAACCTGCCCATATTTATGCTGCTCAACAACAACAGCGACATTGCCCTGTTTGAGGATGGGACCAAACCCATCACTTCGGTAGACAAGATCTTTGTATGGAACGGAGATTCAAAGGTTTTTCTGGCCATGGTCAAGTACAATGAAGACAGGGTGAATGTGGAAAACGATATCCGTATCGGGATGGTCAGGGTGATTTTGCTGGTGGAAGATTCCGCCCGGTATTACTCCCGATACCTTCCCATATTGTACTCCATTGTGATTGAACAGACCCAGCAGCTCATTGAAGAAGTGAATACCGATGAACTGTATAAGCTGCTAAAAATGCGGGTAAGGCCAAAGGTATTGCTCGCCACCAGCTACAACGAAGCGGTGGCCCTGTTCAACCAATACAAAGACAACCTGCTTTGCCTGATCTCTGATGTAAAGTTCGATAAAGGCGGGGTGATGGATGAGGAAGCCGGGCTCAAACTGGTGGAATATGCCAAATCGTCCATACCCAACCTGCCAACGGTATTGCAATCCTCCGATCCCGAAAATGCCAGGAAAGCCTATAAGCTCAAATCAACCTTTATCAATAAGAACTCCGAAACCCTGAAGCAGGACCTCCAAAGTTTTATCAATTATTATCTGGGCTTCGGGAATTTTGTTTACAAGGATGAAGAAGGCCGAAGAGAAATTGCAGTGGCCCGATCCATGAAAGAATTTCAAACCCATTTAAAAAGCATCCCGGAAAAATCCCTGATCTACCATGCCAAAAAGGATCATTTCTCACACTGGCTCATGGCAAGGGGTGAGATCCAGATCGCCAAAAAGATCAAGCCCCTTAAGGTTGAGGATTTCCGGTCGCCGGGAAGCCTCCGGCAATATCTTATTGAGGTGGTAGAGCAATGCATTCATGATAAACAAAAAGGCAAGGTGATCAATTTTGAAGAATCCGCCCTGCTGGACGATACCAACGTGGTGAGCCTGGCCCCCGGCTCCCTGGGAGGGAAAGGCCGCGGCCTTTCCTTTATCAACATGATCATCAACAGCTTTAATTTTGAAGAGCTGGTTCCCGACATCAAGATCGTTACCCCACGCACCTCCATCATCGGTACAGAGGAGTTTGAACGCTTTATTCACAAAAACGACCTTTACAATAAGGTGTATTGCGAAACGGATTATGAGGAGGTCAAGCGGTTGTTCCTGGCCGGGAAGCTCTCCGATTCCCTGGTTAAAAAGCTGAAAACCTACCTCTCGGTTATCAAAAAACCGCTGGCCATAAGGTCTTCCAGCTTGTTTGAGGACTCCCTGATGCAGCCGTTTGCCGGGATATTCAATACCTTCCTGTTGCCCAACAACCATCCCGACCCTAAGGTGAGGCTCGAGCAAACCATGAATGCCATCAAGCTGGTTTTTGCGTCTATTTTCTCGCCAACTGCCTGCGCCTACTTTAGGGCCGTTCATTACAAAATCGAGGAAGAAAAAATGGCCGTGATCCTTCAGGAAGTGGTAGGTAATGAGTTTGACGGGTGTTATTATCCCCACATCAGTGGGGTGGCACAATCCTATAATTTTTATCCCTATTCCTATATGCAGCCTGATGAAGGGTTTGCTTCCATTGCCGTGGGATTGGGAAAATATGTTGTGGAAGGAGAAAAGACTTACCGTTTTTCACCCGTACACCCGCAGCTGGAAATTTACACCCCAAAAGATCTCTTTAAAAACTCCCAGGTGCATTTCTACGGCATCGACATGAATAAAAAGGACCTGAATCTGTTGGAGGGAGAAGATGCCGGGCTAAAAAAACTGGAAATAGACCTGGCCGAAAAACACGGTACCCTGAAACATTGCGCCTCGGTTTATGACTTTACCAGCGAACGCACCATACCGGGCATTACTGAAGCAGGCCCCAGGGTGGTGAATTTTGCCAACATCCTCAAATACGACTATATCCCCCTGGCCAAAAGCATTGAAGTGATCCTGGACATCGTTTCTGAAGCCATGGGTACTCCTATCGAAATAGAATTTGCCGTTGACCTTACCAAAGACAAAGAAGGGAAAACCTCCTTTTACCTACTGCAAATAAAACCCCTGATTAAAAATATTATCGATAACGAGATCAGCATAGAGGATATTGACAACGAGCGCCTTTTGCTATACAGCGAAAATGGCATGGGCAATGGAAGGATCAATGAAATTTATGACGTCATTTATGTGGACCTGGATTCCTTTGATACCCTGAAAACCGAGAAAATGCGGGACGAGATCGATGAACTCAATAACAAAATGGCTGAGGAAAACCGCAAGTACGTTTTGATAGGCCCCGGAAGATGGGGTACAAGAGACCGCTTTATCGGTATTCCTGTGAACTGGTCGCAGATCAGCAACGCCCGCATCATTGTTGAAGTAAGTATGGAAGACTTTCCCCTGGATGCCTCCCTGGGCTCCCATTTCTTCCACAATGTGATCAGCATGAATGTAGGCTATTTTTCCGTAAAACATAACGATCTGATCGACTATGTAAACTGGGATATGCTGAAAAAAGTACCTTTGGTGAACAAAACAAAATATTTCAGGCATGTGCGTTTCAATAAACCCCTGGAAATTATTATGGACGGGAAAAAGAGGGCTTCCCTCATATATTTTCAGCCTGATGAAAAACCCAAAAAACCCAAAGAAAAATTGTCCTGACAATGACTGCTACCACCAAATATAAGTACGACGAAAAGTACGCAACCGATCAGTATGAGTTCAGGGAGATTTCTTACCAGGACCTGATGCAGAAGCGGATCATCAACGTGTTGCTGGTTTGCAGCAACTATGATGCCTTTATGCTGGAAGAGGATGGCCGTATCAATGAAAAGATTTTCCTGGAATACACTTCCAAAAACCTGCGCTACCCCCCACAGTTTACCCATGCCAGCTCCTCGGAGGAAGCTTTCAGGCTGCTGGAAGGAAAAGAATTCGACCTGGTGATCACCATGCTGAACGTGGGAAAGATCGATGCCTTTGAAATGGCCAAGAAATTCAAAAAGAAATATCCCAAAATACCCATTGTGGTGCTGACCCATTTCTCCAGGGAGGTTTCCATGAAACTGGCCAACGAAGATCTGAGCTCCATCGATTATGTTTTTTCCTGGCTTGGAAATCCCGGCTTGCTGCTGGCCATCATCAAGCTGCTGGAAGACCGCATGAATGCCGAATATGATATAGATTACATCGGGGTGCAGTCCATTTTGCTGGTTGAAGATTCTATCAGGTATTATTCTTCTTATCTCCCAACCATATACCGGGTAATTTTTGACCAGACCAACGAGCTGATGACCGAAGGCCTCAATGAGCACCGGAAAACCCTGCGCATGAGGGCAAGGCCCAAAATCCTGCTTGCCAAAACCTATGAAGATGCCTTTTCCTTATATGAAAAATACAAGGAAAACCTGCTGGGCATTATTTCCGATATCAGTTACTCCAGGAAAGGAAAAAGGGATCCCGAAGCCGGAATCAAACTTGCAAAGCGTATCAGGAAACAAAACAGCCAGATCCCGATATTGTTGCAATCATCAGACAAATGGGACGACAAGATCCCAAAAGATTTGGAAGTGAGTTTCATCGATAAATACTCCAAAACCCTGCTTCTGGAGCTTAAGCATTATATAAAGGACAATTACGGTTTTGGGGATTTCGTTTTTAAAGATCCTTCCACCGGGCAGGTTGTTACCCGGGCCAACAACCTGCATTCCCTGCAGGTGAAAATTACCAGGATAGATCCCAAGGTACTGGAATACCATGTTTCCAACAACCATTTTTCCCGCTGGCTAAAGGCCAGGGCACTTTTTTCCATTGCCCAGGTGTTTGCCGCCAAAAGCCGGGATGATTTCAACAATATGGAAGAGATCCGCAGCTATCTCATCGATACCATCGCCAATTATCGCCGCATGAAAGGACGGGGCATTATCGCCAGCCACCTGGATGAATATGCCGTAATGACCCGCCTTGGTGACGGGCAACTCGGAGGAAAAGCCCGGGGTCTTGCATTTATCGACTCCATGATCAACAAGCACAAGATCATGTATCGCTGGCAGGAGCAGGATGCCGTGGTGGCCATTCCCCGCACCGTGGTGCTCACTACCGATATTTTTGACGAATTCATGGAGGAAAATGATCTTTATGAATTTGCATTATCCAAAGCCAGTGACGAGGAGGTCCTGGAAAAATTCATCTCCTCAAAAACACCCTCACGCATGCGCGCCTACATCAAGGAGATGGTCGATCATTTCAAATCCCCCCTTGCGGTGCGCTCTTCAAGCCTCCTGGAAGACAGCCATTACCAGCCCTTTGCAGGGGTGTACTCCACTTATATGATCCCAAATAACCATGCTGAGGTAATGGTTAGAAGAGAGCAGCTGGAGCAGGCCATAAAAAGTGTGTACGCTTCGGTTTTTTACAAAGAAAGCAAAGCATACATCGAAGCCACATCCAATGTGATAGACGAAGAAAAAATGGCCGTGGTGGTGCAGGAGGTATCCGGAAGATCCTATGGCAATAAATTTTACCCCACCGTATCCGGGGTGGGCCGCTCGGTCAATTTTTATCCCATTGATCCTGAAAACTATGAAGACGGGGTGGCCAATATTGCTTTCGGCCTGGGCAAGATCATTGTCGATGGAGGAGTGTCATTAAGGTTTTGTCCGAAATATCCCCAAAACTCCCTTCAGCTTTCCAGCATGGAGCTCACTTTGCGAGACAGCCAGAAATACTTTTACAGCCTTGATCTGGACCCCGAAAAATTTTATCCTGATGTGGATGACACCGTCAACCTGCATAAAACCACCATACGGAAAATAGAGGATGATTCTCCGCTCAAACACGTGGCTTCAACCTTTGATTACCAGGACCAGATCATTCGTGACGGGATTTCTGAAAGCGGGAAAAAGATCATCACATTTTCCAATATCCTGAAAAATGAATCTTTCCCCCTGGCGGAAATACTGGAAGAGCTCCTTAATATCGGAAAAAAGGAAATGAATAACCAGGTGGAGATTGAGTTTGCCGTTTGCATGGATACTCCTGCCAATGAACCCAGGCTATTTCATTTTCTGCAAATAAGGCCCATTGTGGAAACCCAGGAAAAACACAGGGTTAAAGTAAATACCTGCAAGCCCAAAGAAAGCATTATTATCAGCCATCATGCCCTGGGCAACGGTATCATCGACAACGTAAAAGACTTTGTGTATGTTAAGCCCGATTCCTTTGACCCGGCGCATACCAAGATCATTGCCGATAAAATAGACCAGCTCAACCAGCAGTTCAAAGCCAATGGCTCCAATTATATCCTGGTAGGGCCCGGCCGCTGGGGATCTACCGACCCATGGCTGGGCATCCCGGTAAAGTGGGCGCAGATCTCTGCCGCCAGATTGATTGTAGAGGCGGGATTAAAAAACTTTCGCATTGACCCCAGCCAGGGAACCCACTTCTTCCAGAACCTCACCTCCTTCAACGTCGGTTATTTTACCATAAACCCTTACATAGATGACGGTCACTTCGATGTGGATTACCTTAACAAAAGGGAGGCCGTTTACGAAGATGAATTCGTCAGACATGTGCGCTTTGACGATCCCATGATCATTAAAATAGACGGAAGCAAAAAAACCGGAATCGTTTTAAAACCAGAAAAATAATTTCATTCTTTCCTTTGCTAAATAGGTAAAATAAATCTAATTTCGCCCCGAAGTTTTCGCAAACTTAACAAAATCACCTGTTTAAATACTATTAACAATTTCTTAAATCAATTAATTATGGACTTAGATAAGATAATGGCAGACCTGGAGAAAAGAAATCCGGGGCAACCTGAGTTCCTTCAGGCAGTTAAAGAGGTTTTGGAAAACATTGGCGACATCATCAAAGAAAATCCCAAGTATGAAGCCGCCAACATCATTGAACGCATCATTGAGCCCGACCGGGTGATCCAGTTTAAAGTTCAGTGGATGGACGACAAAGGCAAGGTGCAGGTTAACCGCGCTTACCGGGTGCAGTTCAACAACGCCATCGGCCCATACAAAGGCGGCATGCGCTTTCACCCTAGCGTTACCCTGGGTGGCCTTAAATTCCTGGGCTTCGAGCAAATCTTTAAAAACAGCCTGACCACCCTGCCCATGGGCGGTGCCAAAGGCGGCAGCGACTTCAACCCAAAAGGAAAATCCAATGCGGAGATCATGCGTTTCTGCCATGCCCTGATGGCTGAATTGTATAAGTACATCGGGCCCAACATGGACATTCCTGCCGGTGACATCGGCGTGGGTGGACGTGAGATCGGTTACATGTTTGGCATGTATAAAAAAATTGTGGGTGAGCACCATGGCGTATTTACAGGAAAAGGACGTAACTGGGGCGGAAGCCTGATCCGTCCGGAAGCCACCGGTTTCGGCAACGTATACTTTGCCGAAGAAATGCTCAAAACCCGCGGAGAATCCATGAAAGGAAAAATTGTTACCGTTTCCGGTTTTGGCAATGTTTCCTGGGGATCCATCATCAAAGCCAACCAGCTTGGCGCAAGGGTTGTTACCATCAGTGGACCCGATGGCTACGTTTACGATCCCGACGGCATTTCCGGCGAAAAAGTGGATTACCTGCTTGAACTCCGCGCCTCCAACCAGGATATCGTAAAACCCTACACTTACGAATTCCCCAACGCACAATTCTTCGAAGGAAAACGCCCATGGGAAGTTAAATGTGATGTGGCCCTTCCCTGCGCTATCCAGAACGAACTAAACCTGGAAGATGCCCAGAATCTTGTCGACAATGGCGTAACCTGCGTTTCCGAAGGCGCCAACATGCCATGTACTCCCGAAGCCGTAGAGTTGTTCCTGGAGAAAAAGATACTTTATGGCCCCGGAAAAGCCGCCAACGCAGGAGGTGTTTCCACCTCAGGCCTGGAGCAGACCCAGAATGCCCAGATGCTTAACTGGCCCGCCGAAGAGGTTGAGAAAAAGCTGCACACCATCATGAAAAACATTCATGAAGCTTGCCTTAAATACGGAAAAGAAGAAGACGGCTTTGTCAACTACGTGAAAGGATCCAATATTGCAGGATTTATCAAGGTTGCCGATGCAATGATCGATCAGGGAGCAATTTAAGTTTCCCCCTGGTATTTGGTATTAAAAGCCATGTGGGAAACCGCATGGCTTTTTTTATAAAAATTTTTTAAATATCCAAGCTTTATTTTTTAAAAATTTTTTTTCTCATACTTTGTCTTAACCCTTGTTTTTTCTGTAATTTTCACGGCGAAAACATTAAACTTCTTCCAAATGCGCGTACAAAGAATTGCACCCAAAACCGAAACCCCTCCCGGGGAAAGCCCGGTGGACCTTTCATTGATGAATCAGCTCATAGAAAAATACCGCCATAAAAAAGGAAACCTTATTCCGTTGCTGCAGGGTACACAGGAAATTTACGGGTACATCCCCAATGAAGCTTTTGCAAAAATTCATGAAGAAACCGGGCTTGAACTCAATGAAATGTATGGGGTGGCCACTTTTTACGCCCAGTTCAGGCTGACCCCGGCAGGAAAACACATCATTAAAATGTGCCACGGAACGGCCTGCCATGTGCAAAGCGTTACCGCCATTACCGATGAGCTGCTGGATGCCCTGCAAATAAAAGACGGGGAAACCACTGAGGACGGTTTGTTTACCCTGGAAACCGTGGCCTGCCTGGGTTGCTGCTCTCTTGCCCCCGTGATGATGATCGGTGAGGAAACCTACGGCAAGCTTAACCCAAAACAAGCTTTAAAAATTGTAAAAGAAATTCGCCGGAGTGAAGCAAACTAACATTCCGGCTTTTTTATGTAAAAGCCGCGAATCATAAAAACCATGAACAGCATAACCAAAAAATATAAAACCACATGTTATGAGTAAAGCCACTGTTATTGTCGGGCTGGGAAGCTGCGGTATTGCAGCGGGAGCCGCAAAAACCTATAAAGAGCTTGAACGTATCCTGAAGGCCGACAAGCTGGATTTTGAATTGAAAAAAACAAGCTGCATCGGGATGTGCTTCCGTGAGCCCCTGGTTGAGATCATTGATGAAAGCGGCTCTTATCTTTACGGAGAGGTGGACCCGCTCAGGGCCGATGAGATTATTGAAAAACATATCAAGAACTTCTCTCCCATTCCCGACTACATTGTCCAATCGGAGCGTTACCCTTCCAAAGACCAGCATTTTTTTGACGGGCAGGTAAAAATCGCTTTGCGCAATTGCGGGCATATCGATCCCGAATTTATTGAAGAATATGAGGCGCGTGATGGGTACGCCGCCATGGGTAAGATCCTGAGCGAAAATATCTCTGCCGAAAAAGTAATCCAGATGGTATTGGATTCAGGAATGCGTGGAAGAGGCGGAGGAGGCTTTTCCACCGGCATGAAGTGGAAATTTGCCCGCAACAATG
>SKVW01000245.1 GCA_007129255.1 Bacteroidales bacterium | reverse complement strand
TTTGCCCTGGCCTTGCCAATAAAAAAGAGAACCCCCAAAATGGCTTTGGAGGTTCATGCAGAGAAGGCAGTTGTCGCGGAAAACCCCGAATTTTAAAAGGCTTAACCAGGCTAAAAAATCACTGGGTCAGCAGAAAACTTTCCCGGTAGCAAAGCTTTACAACCGTGGTGCACCCAATAAGCGGTTTTCCGGCACGGATAACAGGTATTATTTATCGTCCCCTCCCCCTTGTCCGGAAAACTCTTTGGCAGACCGGGCAAAGGACCTCAACCTCTCCTCAACTTTATGATTGATGGTTTTTTCGGGATATTCACCATTTTCATTTCGTTCGCCAGCAGGAACACCGGTAAGAATTTCAATACCTTCATCAATATGCTTAACCGCGTATATATGGAATTTTCCCTGTTCGGTGGCTTCGAGCACATCCTTGCGAAGCATGAGCTGTCCTTTGTTTGCTTCCGGGATAAGTACTCCCTGTTGTCCGGTAAGGCCGCGTTGCTTGCATACTTCAAAGAATCCTTCGATCTTCTGGTTAATGCCTCCGACAGCCTGCACCTGTCCATGCTGGTTGACAGAACCGGTGACAGCAATCCATTGGCGGACAGGGACCTTTGCCAGGGCCGACAGCAAAGCATAAAGCTCGGCGGAGGAGGCGCTGTCACCCTCCACCCCCGCATAACTTTGTTCAAATACCAGGCTGGCCAACATAGAAAGGGGTTGGTCGGGCAGGTATCGGCCGGCAATGAATCCACTTAGAATCAGAACTCCTTTTGAGTGAATTGCTCCTCCCAGCTTTGCTTCCCGCTCAATATCAATCACTTTGGAGGGGCCACTTCTCACCCTTGCGGTAATCCTGCTCGGATTTCCAAACATCAACTCGCCGATTTGCAACACAGAAAGACCATTAACCTGTCCTTCTTTTTCTCCTTCGGTATCAATGAGCAGGCGGCCCTTATCGGTTTCTTCCCTTACCCGCTCTCTTATGCGGTCGGTCCGGAAAATCCGTGAGTCGATGGCTTTCTGAACATCTCGTTCAGCAACAACATCCCGGCCTCCCTGGCTTGCCCAGTAATCGGCTTCCCTCAAAAGGTCGGTAAGCCCACGCATCTGGACTGATATTTTTTCTGCATCCCCGGAAATACGGGAGGCCTGCTCAATCACGCGGCCGACGGCATCCTTGTCAAACGGTTGAAGCTTGTCCCGGCGGACAAGGGTGGCAACCCATCTGGCGTAAAGAGACATGGTTTCTTCTGTGCGGTCAATATTTTCTTCAAAGTCAACAGTTACTTTAAAAAAATCGGCAAATTCATTGTCAAGCTGATAAAGAAGATAGTATATCAATCGTTCTCCAATGAGAACCACCTTTACATTCATGGGGATCGGTTCGGGTTCAAGGGAAACAGTTGACATGAGGTGCAGGGCCTGGCCCAGGCTTTCGGTTTGCACTTCTCCGGCCTGAAGGCAACGCTTCAGGCCTTCCCAGGCATAGGGGTGCATGAGAACTTTTAATGCATCGAGTATGAGGTAACCCCCATTGGCAAGATGCAATGCTCCGGGCTTTATCAGGGTAAAGTCTGTGGTAAGGGCCCCCATTTGGGCGACATGCTCTATCCGGCCTACCAGGTTCTGGAAAGCAGGATCATCTTCGTAAATTACCGGGGCCCCTTTGGCTTTGCTGTGGTCTACCAGTACATTAACCTTATACCGGTGAAAAATGGATTCGGTGGGATCAGGCTGCTGCATGCCGGGTATTGGCATAGGTTGTTGCCCCCCCTCCTTTGCCTCATGGAACTGTTCTGCATGTTCGATCAGGTCATCCTGTATTGCTTCGAGATGTTTTGCTACCTCCGGCAAATCCTCATACTTTTTTTTCAGCTCATCAATCAAAGAAGAAGCAGTGGCCTTGACGATTTCCCGGCTTAATTCCCTTATTTTGTTCTTGGCTTCCCTCTGCCATTTCGGTTGCTGCTGAATAGACTCACCAAATTCTTTTTGAAACTTGTTTACCTTTTCTTCAATCTCTTTTCGTTCATCCTCTGACAGTTTATTTAACTGTTCCGGGGATAACACATCCCCGTTTTTAATGGGAGCAAAAGCAATCCCTGCGGGAGTTTCCATCACAGAAACGCCTTCTTTTTTGGCTTTTTCCTTTAAATCTGAAAAGACTTCCCGTTGTTTGTTCTTGAATTCCTCCTCAATTTCCTGACGGCGGTTACGAAATTCTTCACTGTCAAAAGCAGAAGGGATAGCCCCGCGCAGATCCCTAAGCAAATGCTCAATATCCTCATGGAACTCTTTGGAACGCCCCGCCGGAAAGCGCAAATAAAGGGGTCGGTGAGATTCCTCAAAGTTGTATACATAACACCACTCAGAGGGAACCTTTTCATCGGCAGCTTTTTTGTTAAGGAAGGCTTTAATGGAAGCATATTTTCCGGATCCGCTCGGGCCCATAGCGTAAAGATTAAACCCTTTTTGCCTGATATTAAATCCGAAATCCAGTGCCTGATAAGCCCGTTCCTGCCCTACAGAATCGGTCATATCTCTGAGATCGTCGGTGGTTTTGAAATCCAGATCTTTTAGATTGAAGGGGATAAAGAGGTCTTTTTGTTCAACTTTCCATTTTTTCATAGGGGTTAAATTATTTTTAAAAAACATTTAAAAAAACCGGTTGGTTTTTCAGGAATAAAGACCGGTCCGGGGCTGTTCATCAAACCGGAATTTGGTTTTCTCCATAATCATTCCAACAACCGGTAAAGCAGGCAAAACCTGATTTAAAATCCTGCGCTTGCCGTGAATTGACGGATGCAGGAATTACCTGCAGCGCAGGGTATTTGTTGGCACACAGGAAAAATGTTGAGCATTTTCTACAAACCGTGTGAATTTTTCACAAATAAATTCGTTATGGTTTTAAAGGATAGATAAACTCCTTTTTTAACCTTTTTGGAAAAATTTTGTTAATACTGCTTAGACCTGTAAATGGAGTAATGAAGTAATTTTTTTGATTTGCATCCGGTGGTTCTATCAAAATAGCTGATTTTTTTTTTCGGCTTTAACAGGTCTTCCGGTATAAGGAAGATTAAGCGCCGGGATAGCCATATAAACCAGGCTCCCATGAAAAACTTTTCTTTTGCTGTTGTTTTTTTATTTTTCCTCCCCTTTGCTGCCCAGGCTCAGATAAGCCATCCGGGAGTACCAGGGAGTTTTTCGCTAAAAACAGAACTTTCGGCAGTGCCATTTGAAAAAATGCCCGAAGTTGATGTGGTAATGCTCAGACAGGAAGATTTGGTTTTAGACACCATCCGTGATATTCCCTGGCGTTTCGGAGAAAATATACCGGTTGACCTCAATCCCGGAAACTCCGGGGTATGGGATATCCTGGAAAATGGCGACAAAATATGGCGTCTTGGGATTCAGTCCCCCGGGGCCTATTCCATTAACCTTACTTTCGATAAGTACCGTTTGCCCCCCGGAGCGGAATTGTATGTTTACAATATTGACACCAGTTTTGTGATTGGCGCCTTTACCGATTACAACAACCAGGACGACGGGTATTTTGCCACCACCCTGCTGCCGGGTGATGCTGTGGTAATCGAGTACATCGAACCTTCCCGTGTTAATTTTCCCGGAGAGTTGAACCTTGAGCTGGTAACCCATGCTTACCGCAATCCCATGGATTTTACCCTTGGCTTTGGGGATTCGGGATGGTGCAACCTCAACGTGGCATGTGATGAAGCAGATGGCTGGGAAGACCAGATCAATTCCGTGGTCATGATGGTAACCGGAAGCAGTGGTTTTTGCAGCGGGGTGCTGATCAACAACGCAAACAATGATGCGACCCCTTTTGTGCTTTCTGCCAATCACTGTTATCGCAATCCTTCTACGGTGGTGGTATGGTTTAACTGGCAAAGTGAAACCTGCAGCAATCCGCCATCTTCCCCTCCTAATGATGCCATGAGCGGGGCCATGCAAAGGGCCCGTCACGCTTCTTCCGATTTCTGGCTGATGGAGCTAAATCAACCGGTTCCGGAAGAGTACAATCCTTATTTTGCCGGCTGGAACCGTACCATGGAAAGCACCCTGAATGACACCATCATCGGGATCCATCACCCAAGTGGAGACATTAAAAAATTCAGTTATGCCGAGGGGGGTGTTCAGGCTGCCAGTTATCTCGGGTCTCCTGGTTCGGGTACTTCCCACTGGCATATCATCTGGAGCGGCGGCACCACAACAGAGCCGGGTTCCAGCGGATCGCCCATTTTTGATGCGCAAGGCCGCATTCTGGGCCAGCTGCACGGAGGTTATGCCGCTTGCGGCAATACACTTCCCGATTGGTACGGGCGCTTTGGCCTTTCCTGGAACGGAGGGGGCACCAACTCCACAAGGCTAAGCACCTGGCTTGACCCCGACGGAACCGATCCAGTGGCCATTCCCGGTTTTGATCCTTTCGGAGAGATCATTGACCCTCCGGATAATTTTGCTGCGCAGCCTGTCGACTCCGAAACCATCTCCCTTACCTGGGAGCTCAACCCAATGCAGCAGCCGGTGATGATTGCCGTTAATTCCGAAAATACTTTTGGAATTCCTTCCGGACCCTATACCCTGGGAGAAGAAATAAGCGATGGGGGCACCGTGATCTACCTTGGAGATGATCAGGAAATGCTTCACCCCTCCCTGGATTATGCCACCACATATTATTATAAGACATGGTCATACAGCAATGTATTAAATTATTCCGCAGGTATTTCAGATTCGGCCGCCACCCCATGTCCTGTTTTTTCTGAATTTCCTTTTGAAGAAGTTTTTGATGAAGGGGAAATCCCTTCATGCTGGTGGCAGGAATTTGTTTCAGGTGAAGTTATGTGGCAGGTGGGCAGCGGCAACGATGCCGGCAACCCTGATGCACCTTATACCGGAGACTACAATGTGTTTTTCAAAAGCCCGGGCACAAACGGTAACGGAGAATCCACAAAGCTGATTACCCCTTTTCTGGATTTCGGGGACTTTGACTTTGGGGAGCTGACCTTCTTTTATGCCAATGCAGCAGAAGGAAACCATCAGGATGTGCTCAGGGTTTATTACCGTCTTGCCGAAGACCTGGCCTGGGAAATCCTGGATACTTTTGACCAGGATACCCCCATCTGGACAGAGGCAATGATTGCTTTGCCGGAAGTATCTGCAGAATATCAGATTGCCTTTGAAGCACAAAGCAATGGAGGACATGGCGTTGCACTGGATGCCATTTCCATCTCGGGATATTACGATACGGAGTTTCCGGCCCCTGCTAACCTGGTTGCCCAGTTGGAAGGGAATACGGTAGACCTGGAATGGGATGCACCTGACCTGAATGAAAACGGGCCTGTTTTTTCAGGTTACCAGATACACCGTAACGACAACCTGATCGCTTTTCTGGAAAATTCTGATAATACCTTGTTTACCGATACCGGTCTGGCCATTGGAGTGTATGACTATTTTGTTTCGGCACTTTACCATAGTCCCGGCGGATTATCGGATCCAACCAACCTTGTGACTGTGGAGGTGCTGCCTGACCCGGTTTTGTTCACCCTCACCATCGAAACCATGGGAGAGGGGACCACCCTTCCGGAACCGGGAATCCATCAGTATAATGAGGGGTCGCAGGCCCAACTGGAAGCTTTTGCAGGAGATCATCATTCTTTTTCTCATTGGCTTGAGAACGATACCGTTGTTTCTGATGACGCTTCCATTTTTCTTGAAATGTTCCAGGACCGCACGCTTACAGCAGTTTTTGACATTGACCAGCATGAAGTAACCTTGTCAACCCACCCCGAAGGGATTACCGAACCCTCTGGTGACGGGCTATACGACCATGGCGATGTTGCGGAGATTTCCACAGATGTACCTTACGGGTATCACTTCGTTTCCTGGAAAGAGGACGGGGTGGTGATCTCCACCAGTCCTGTTTTTCAAATAACAGTTACCCGGGATCGCCACCTGGCAGCAAACTTTCAGCTAAAAAACTTCGAGGTCATTCTCGCCGTCGATCCGGAAGAGGCCGGTATTGCAGAAGGAGAGGGTGTTTACCCTTATGGTGGGGAAGCCACCATTATGGCTATACCCGCACCCGGATGGGAGTTTGTCAGGTGGGAAGAGAACGGGGAGAGCGTTTCAGAAGAGAATCCTTTTGTTTTTGAAGTGTTTTCTGACCGTGGCCTGCTGGCTTTAATGGACATACAGATCCTTCAACTTGAAATTGTCATTGAAGGGCAGGGCACCACCCAGCCTCCCGAAGGAACCTACCAATATGCCTACGGGGAAGAAGTAAGCCTGGAGGGCATACCTGATGAGGGTTGGTTTTTTGTGAAATGGGAGATCAACGGGGAATCTTATGATGAAGCCCAGCAGGAAATTGTTTTGGAAGAGGAAGTTAACGCAAAAGCCATATTTGAACCTTCCACCGGTGTTGGGTTAGTTAAAGATCAGGAAAAGTTAAGCATATACCCGGTTCCGGCATCAGGAAGCTTAACAGTTGGTTTTGGCAGCCTCAACGGTGATTTTACCCTGGAGGTTTTTAACCTCAGCGGACAACGTTTAATTTTCCATCAGGATCATGCAGCGGCCCCCGGTCATGAAATGGTTCTAAATGTCGGACATCTTAATTCAGGGGTTTATTTGCTAAAAGTTTCAGATGGCAGGGATCGTATATTGTTTGAAAAAATTGTGGTCCGGTAAAGCCAGGGTGCGTGAAAAAATTAATCCTTTATCTGCCCGGGTAAACCATGGAATGGTTATTTTCGCAGAAAAAAAGTGGAAATTGTTTTCATACTTTCCGGTGCTTCACGGCAGGAAAATGTGGGGGCGGCCGCCCGCGCACTAAAGACCATGGGTATTTTTCAGCTGCGCCTGGTTAACCCTCTTTGCGACCATCTTGGAGAAAGGGCCCGTGCCACGGCACATGGCTCAAGGGATATCCTGGAGACGGCCGAAATTTTTGAAAGCCTTTCAGAAGCCAGAAAAGACCTCTCCCTGCTGATTGGCTCGGCGGCAAAAAAACGCAATATCCGTGAAGACGCCCACCCCGTGGAAGAACTCCCCGGCATCCTGAAAGCCAAAGGAGATACCATTCATAAGGTAGGTATTGCTTTTGGGGGAGAAGAATCCGGCCTTTCCAACCGGGAACTGGACTTGTGCCATTTGCTGACCACCATACCCATGTACCGGAAATACCCTTCCCTTAATCTTGGGCAGGCCGTGATGGTATATGCGGCAACGCTTTCCAGGCTAACCCTGGACTATGCCCGCAAAACAATGATTCCCCCTTCCCGGGACGAGCTTTCCATCGTAAGAGAAAAAGCCCGGAAAGTATTGGCCGATGTGGAGCTTCCCGAAGACCACATCATTTACCGCCGCATCATGGAGCGCCTCATGCTATTGGGGCGGGACGACATGCACCTTTTCCATTCTTTTTGTAAGTTTTACCTGAAGAAATACCACGGACGGGTGAAATAAAAATCCTCTAAGGCGATTATTGTTCCTTTCCTGCATCCAGGCTCATTTTCCGGATGAGGCTTGCATAGACGGTACGCACCCTTTTCCCGAAAAGTAAAGCGGAACCCAGGCAGATCAGGGAAAAGGTGAACACCGTAAAGGGCACCCCGATGTATTCGGCCAGGCTTCCGGCCAGCAAGCTACCAAGAGGGGTAATACCCATAAATGTCAGGCTGTAAAGGGAAACCACCCGTCCGCGCTTGTCTTCATCGGCAATGCTTTGTATGAGGGTGTTGGTGCTGTTAAAATGCACGATCATGCCGAACCCTGTAATGACCAGGGCCAGTATGGATAATAAGGTATAGGAAGACAGGGCAAATATAGCCAGTCCCATGGCGAACATCATAGAGGTTCGGAAGGTAATGGCCGGAATGGTTTTTACGTCCTGCCGGGCTGCCAGGAAAAAGGCCCCGGTAAGGGCGCCAGCCCCAAGAGCGCCGGTAAGGATGCCAAGCATCTGGGAGTCTCCTTCAAGTATTTCAGCTGCAAACAGGGGCATCAGGGCCTGAAAGGGCAATCCAAAAAAACTGCTCAGGGCCACCAGGGTGATCAGGTACCTGATGGATTTGCAGTCCCAGGCATAACTGATTCCTTCCCGAAGCTGTGAAAGCAGGGAGCCAAAGCGGCGTTGGGCCCTTTTACGCTCGATGCGCATGGCCAGCAGCCCGAAAATGACCGTAAGGAAACTCACCCCGTTGATAAAAAAGCACCAGCCTTCTCCCACCAATGCAATCAAAACGCCCCCAATCGGGGGTCCAACAAAACGTGCAAGATTGTAAAGGGAAGAATTCAGGGCAATGGCATTGGAAAGGTCTTCGCGGCGGGTAATGATGTCCGGCACAAAAGACTGCCTGAAGGGGGTGTCAAAACCCAGGATGACTCCATTGATCAGGGCAAGGCCGATGATCATGCCTACGGTGATCTGATCGGTCAGGGTAAGCCAGGCCAGCACGAAAGCCACCAGCATGGACAGCACCTGGGTGAGGATGATAATCTTTCGGCGGTTCCAGCGGTCGGCCAGCACTCCGGCAAAAGGAGTGATGAAAAGGGAAGGGATTTGCAGGGCAAAGGCAATGGTACCCAAAAGCAATGCCGATCCCGTTAGGCGGTAAACCAGCCAGCCCATGGCAATATTCTGCACCCATAAACCGATCAGGGAAATGCTTTGCCCGAAATAGTAATACCGGTAGTTGCGGTACTTCAATGCCCGGAATATCTGGCGAAAGGTATTGAACTTAACCGGAATACCGCGGAAGGGGATCATTTCAACTAAAACTTTGGTTGCCCAAAGTTAATAAAAGAAGGCGGTTGCAACCCGGGCAACCGTCAATTACATAATAATGGAAACATTGGATAAATATTAGTGATGCATTACTCCGACCTTAAGGATTTAACCGGGTTTGCCCTTGCCGTAAGCCATGCTTGAAGGCTGATGGTTGCCGAGCTTAAAACCAGGGTGATGATTCCTGGCAGGATAAACCACAAGAGATTTAAAGGAGCCTGTACAGCAAAATTATTCTGCCAGCCTTCCATGGCGACCCAGGCCAGGGGGGCAGCCAAAACAAATGAAACGCCCACCAGGATAACCGACTCCTTATTGAACACCCAAAGCAAACCAGGAAGGGAAGCACCCAGCACTTTGCGGATCCCGATCTCCTTGACCCTTCTTTCCGCTGAAAATGAAGCCAGCCCATACACGCCCAATATGGAAATGATTATGGCCAGCAAAGCACCGGAAGACAGCAGTGTGGAGGAGTTTTGTTCCTGCTGGTAAAGATTTTGTATCCTTTCATCAAGGAAAATAATATCAGGAACATATGCCGGGTCAAAAGAATTCAGCACTCCGGCAATATCTTCCTGTAGCTGCCGGTAATCACCGGGAGTAACCCGCATGTAGATATGAGGGAATCCGGTTTGGGCATAAATCATGACCAGGGGTTCGATAGGCTGGTGAAGGGATTTCAGGTGAAAATCCCTGACCACACCAACCAGAGGGCCCTGCCGGGTAAAAAGGTCCAATTGTTTATTCACCGGGTTTTTGAAGCCCAGGGCATTCACTGCCGTTTGATTGAGAATAAAAGCACTTTCGGCATCTGCTTCAGACCCGGGGTGAAAATTTCTCCCTTCGGTAAGTTCAATACCCATCACTTCCAGAAAGTTTGCATCAACAGTTAGGATATCTGCCGTAACTCCCGATTCTTTTGCGGCCCCTTGTTCGGAGATCAGGTCAACCCGGTTGGATCCCCCGTAAATGAAGTTTGCCCCGGCTGCTTTCCTGACCCGGGCAAGAGATTCCAATTCGGCATTGACCTCTTGTGTGGATCGCCAGATGCCAGAGGAAACATTGCGCACCAATAGTACCTGCTCCTGTTCAAACCCCAGATCATGTTTCTGCATATAACGAAGCTGGTTGATGATCACAAACAGGGAACTGATGATAAAAATGGTAATGGCAAACTGGAAAACCACCAGGGACTGTCGGAGCCTTTTCCCCCTGCTGCCTTTTACAACTTCTCCCTTAAGGATTTTTACCGGATCAAAAGCCGCCATGTAAAATGCCGGGTACAAGCCCGACAGAAATCCGGTGAGCAGGAGAACCGAAAGGATAACGAGAATACCGGAGGGACTCATTAAAACGGAAGTTTTAAAATCCACGCCAAGGTTCTGGGTAAAAAACCCAGTAAAAACTTCTGTAATGGCAAATGCCAGCATAAAAGAAATTAAGGTGATAACCATTGATTCAATAATGATCTGTCGAATAAGCCCTCCACGGCTTGCCCCGGCCACCTTACGCATGCCGATTTCTTTGGAGCGCAGGGTGCTGCGGGCAGTGGCGAGATTCACATAATTGATAATGGCCAGGAAAAGGACAAAAACCCCAAGCAGTCCGAATATAACCACATTGCGGAAACTACCGTTGTCCTTCATTTCCCATATCAGGTTGGAGTGCAGATGAATATCGCCAAGCTTCATCAGTTCATTGACAACGGTAAACCGGAGGCCTTCATAAAGCGGGTTTGTTTGGATGTGTTCATCAACAATATCATCCAGTTTGCTTTCAAGGGCTTGGACATCGGTACCCGGTGTAAGTTTCAGGTAAGTGTAGAAGTTCATTCCGGAAACCTTTATCTG
>SKVW01000238.1 GCA_007129255.1 Bacteroidales bacterium | reverse complement strand
GGCTGTCTTTACAGGGGCAGCTCCCTTTTTAATTTTCCGCCAATACAGCAGCAATAAGCTCTGCGGCATTTCCGTCCCCATAGAGCCCTTCCCTGAAAGTTATCTTCTGCTTGCTGAAATGATCGTATGCTTCCTGGATGCGGCTTTTGTTGCTTCCGCAAAGTTTGTTCAGGCCGGCATCCACCAATTCGGTCCATTCTGTTTCTTCGCGTAAGGTAATGCAGGGTTTTTGGAAAAAGTAGGCTTCTTTTTGCAGTCCGCCACTGTCGGTAAGTACCATCCTGCAGTGTTTCAAAAGGTGGATCATTTCAAGGTATCCCATAGGTTCGGTAACCATAACGTTTTCGGAAAGGGAAGGGATGTTTTTCTTTCCGATGAGTTTGCGGGTGCGGGGATGAATGGGAAAAACCACGGTTTCCTTATTGGAAAGTTCATTCAAAGCCGAAATGATGGAGGAAAGATTTCCGGGTTCATCGGTATTTTCGGCCCGGTGCACGGTGGCCACCAAAAAATTTTCAGGAAGTTCGGGGATTTCGGGAGCCTGGCTTTTTTGCGAAAAGAACAGGCAGGCATCGTACATTACGTCCCCGGTTAAAAGCATGCGGGCGTTAAAACCTTCATATCCTTCCTTTTTGAGGTTTTCGATGGCAACGGGGGTGGGGCAAAAAAGGTAACTGCTCACCCGGTCGGTAAGGATGCGGTTGATCTCTTCGGGCATTTTCATGTTGTGCGAGCGCAGGCCGGCTTCCACATGGGCCAGTGGAATGTGCAGTTTGGAAGCCGCCAGGGCCCCGGCCAGGGTAGAGTTGGTATCTCCGTAAACCATCACGGCAGCAGGTTTTTCTTTTAACATGACGGCTTCCAGCTTTTCCAGCATTTTTCCGGTCATGGCCCCGTGCGACATGCTGTGGATATCCAGGTTGTAATCGGGGCGGGGGATGCCCATCTGTTCGAAAAAAATCTGGCTCATGTTTTGATCGAAATGTTGCCCGGTATGTACGATCACTTCAGCCAGCCCTTTTTGACGGGCAATGGCGCGGCTAACGGCTGCAGCCTTTATAAACTGAGGCCTTGCGCCAATGATGGTAAGGATTTTTTTCATGCGAATACCTTCCTTTCTCTTTGCACGTAAGTTTTTTCAGAACAACTCCCTGTGCCGGGAAAAATGCCAAAGTTAAGGCAAAGGGATAAAATATCCACCATTGCCTCTGAAAACCTTGGTTTTATCTTTGCATAATCTATGGTTAAGCCCCTTAAAAAGATTAAAGAATTGTTTTGCTGAATAGGGTACTTATCAAGCGTAATTTTTTCCGGAAGCAAAAATTGGGGATTGGTATTGGATTTCCGGTAATTTTGCACAAAACCTGCTTATGAAGATCTACCTTTTGGGTTTTATGGGATCGGGCAAAAGCTCCTTTGGTAAGCGTTTGGCGCGCAAGCTTGACTATGCCTTTGTGGATATTGATCAAAAAGTGGAAGAAATGGCCGGGATGGCCGTTACGGGCATTTTTGAAAAAATGGGAGTGAATGCCTTTCGCCGGATGGAGAAAGAGGCCTTGCTCTCTACGGCCGGACAAACCAAACTGGTGGTGGCTACCGGAGGGGGCACGCCCTGCCATTTCAGTAACATGGACTTTATTCTTGAAAACGGGGTGGCGGTGTATTTAAAAATGAGCCCGCTTAGCCTTGCCCACCGCCTGGAGCATGCGCAAAAAGCCAGGCCCCTGGTTCAGGACCGAAAAGGGGAGGAGTTGCTGGCCTGGATCAGGGAAAAACTTGCCGAAAGGGAACCGGTTTATTCAAGGGCCCACTGCATCATCAAAGGGGAAACAGTAAAACCCGACCAGGTCATAGCGCTGGTTTTTGGCTCCTGAGGGAAATTTTTTTTTTTGAAGGTTAGGTGGAAGCTTTTCCCGGGAAAAGGATCAGTTTAAGATCGGGTCGGCGGGAAAATTGGCCCATATGGCGTAATCATTTCCCAGCTCCCTTAGCATGTTGCTCCACAGTTTTTCGGGCTGGCGTTCCATTACAGTGGAAAGGGTGCATTGGGTAACGATCCAGGATTTTTCTCCAAGCTCGCGGTTCAATTGCCCGGGCTCCCAGCCGGCATAACCGATGAAAAACCGGACCTCTTCGGGGGTGACCAGGTTAAGGTCTATCAGTTCCATCAGCTTTTTGATCTCTCCCCCCCAGAAAAGACCGTCAATGATCTCAATGCTTCCCGGGATGCGGTCGCCCAGGGTATGCAGATAAAACAACCGGTCCGGATGAACCGGTCCTCCTAAGAATAAAGGGAATTCATTGTTGGGAAACTCCTTCACCACTTCATTCAACTTCAGGTGAATGGGTTTGTTCAGGATCAGGCCGATGGTTCCTTCCTTCTCGCCATGTTCAACCAGCAACACCACACCACGGCTAAAATAAAAATCCTTCAGTGCAGGTTCACTGATTAGCAATTTTCCGCTTGAAGGGCTCATTTTTTTGTTCGGCATAGTGAAGATTTGTTATGTTTTTTAAAGGTATTCTCCCGGATGAAGGGTTTTTCTTAATTTTGAGCTGCTGTTCAGGTGTAAAACAACCTTAATATACCATTGTTCAAAATGGAAACCCTTGAAAATTACAACAAATATCACGCCTTAAGGAAAGCGTATCCCTTATTTATTTATGAGTCTTTTCACCTGTCGAAGCAGAAAGATGGGTTAAAGCTTGATTTTGTGTTTTCAGCGGGAGAAAAGCATGTTTTCAGGCCGCAAATGTTTTTTCCGGCAGAGCAGCATTTGATGGAGGCAGTCCCTGGGCCGGTGCTGTATTCTTTGGCTTTCCATATCGGGATGGTAGAAATGGTCAGTTATTGGAAAGCATTTTGCAGTCCCCGCATCCTGGTCAAACCCTTTGCCCTGGATAAAGTGCAGCAGGACTGGTGGAAAAAACTTTTTATCCACGGTCTGGGAGAATTCTTTTATACCAATGGCATTCCGGAGCCGGGAAAGGAAATTCTTGATTTTGAATTTGATGAAAAGGCTGAAAAACTTCCTCCGGTTTTTGAACTTCCCAAAACCGCTGACCGGGTGCTGATCCCTGTGGGGGGAGGTAAAGATTCAGCGGTTACCCTTGAATTGCTGAAAAAGCATCATCTGCAAAACATGGGCCTGGTGGTCAACCACAGGGGTGCTACCAGGCAGGTACTTGAGGTTGCGGGTTTTGAACCCCGCCGCATTGTAGAAGTCAAACGCAGCCTGGATCCCCTTTTGCTGGATCTGAACAAACTGGGTTTCCTGAACGGACACACCCCTTTTTCGGCCCTGCTGGCCTTTGTCAGTTTGTTTTACTCCTGCCTGGCCGGATTGCGCCATATCGCGCTTTCCAACGAAAGCAGTGCCAATGAGCCAAGCATCCCGGGTACCAAAATCAACCATCAGTATTCCAAATCTTTTGAGTTTGAAAAAGATTTCCGTACCTATGTGCAGGCGCATATCTGCAAAAACAGCAATTATTTCAGTTTTTTACGGCCGCTGAACGAGCTGCAGATCGGCAGCTTGTTTTCCGGGATGAAACCTTATCACGGGGTTTTTAAAAGCTGTAATGCAGGCAGCAAAACCGACAGCTGGTGTTGCCGTTGCTCCAAATGTCTTTTTACCTGGATTATGCTGTCACCTTTTTTGCAGCAGGAAGAAATGCAGGGAATCTTTGGTGCGGATCTTTTTGCCAATGGCGACCTGCTTGGGCTGCTGGATCAGCTAACGGGAACCGCTGCCATTAAACCTTTTGAATGTGTGGGCACCCTGGGTGAGGTGAATGCAGCCCTGGTGGAAACCATTAACAAACGCAGCGGTCAAAAGCAGTCCCTGCCAAAACTTTTGGAACATTACCCCAACCAGGAAGTTTACAAAAAATACAAGGATGTTGATTTTGCCGCATTGTTAAAAAGGTTTGAAAAGCCGCATTTTTTGGAAGAATCCTTTGTCAGCTTGCTGCAGGAAGCCTTAAAACTATAATTTCCCGGCCATTATGAAACAAACATTATTCAGGGAATTTTTTCGCGGCAAAAAAGTGGCCATTCTGGGTTTTGGCAGGGAAGGGCGATCTTCATATGCGGCTTTGCGCCGCTTTATGCCCACAGCACCTTTGACCGTATGCGATCGCGACAGCTCCCTATCAGAAATTCCCGAAGTTTCCACCGATACCTGCACCCGCTGGTTTTTTGGTGAAGGTTACCTGGAGGGCCTGTCCGGGGCAGATCTTGTGCTGAAATCACCCGGTATTCCTTTTAAAGAAATGCAAGCTTTTGCTTCACCTGAAAGGATCACTTCGCAGACCGGTTTGTTTCTGCAGCTGTTTGGCAAACAGGTTGCCGGCATTACCGGCACCAAAGGCAAGAGTACGGTGGCCAGCCTGCTGCATCATATATTTAAAACCGCAGGAAAACCTTCAGTGCTCCTTGGAAATATCGGCGTTCCTCCCTTTGACCTTTTACCGCAAATAGCAGACGATACCCGAATCGTATTTGAAATGAGCAGCCATCAACTGCAGGAATTAAACGTTTCTCCGCATATTGCCGTATTACTCAACATTTTTGAGGAACACCTGGATCATTATCACTCCTACAGAGAATACCAGGAAGCCAAAATGAACATTGGGCGGTGGCAGGATCCTGAAGATTTTTTTCTTTTTCCCGCCGGCAGCCGGTTGATAAGGGAATTAACAGAACAAAAAGGATTCAGGGGAAAAAAAATATTGTTAGGGAAAGCGGAAGGGAATGATGCGGTATATTATCAAAACACTGACCTGATCGTCAAATTATTTGGGAAGCCAAATCAAATTAAAGAGATAAAGAAAAATCGCCTGCTTCGGGGAGAACACAACCTTCTGAATATTGCAGCAGCTGCTGCAGTGGCTGTTTTGTCAGGGGTTGAGGCCGGGGCGGTTGAAAGGGCAGTGGCCGGTTTTTCCGGTTTGCCCCACCGCCTGGAGTTTGCCGGTAATGTCAGAGGGATTACCTTTTACAATGATTCCATTTCCACCATCCCGGAAGCCACCATTGAAGCCATCAAAACTTTTCCCGAAACCAAAACCCTTATCCTTGGTGGTTTTGACAGGGGAGTGAATTACAAAGAGCTGATGACGTTTTTAAAAACCACCCGTATAACCACCATCATTTTTATGGGAGAAGCCGGAAAACGAATGGCGAGCCTGGCAGCAGCAGGGCAGGGCCCTTCGGAAAAAGAATTCCTTCATGCATCCGGACTGGAAGAAGCCTTTGCACTGGCAGTTAAAACCACCCCTGAAGACGGCATCGTCCTTTTGTCGCCGGCGGCTGCAAGTTACGATGCTTTCCGCAATTTCGAAGAACGGGGCAGGTGTTTTAAATCCCTGGTAAAAGCATGGGGTGCCCGAAAATAAAAAGGCTGTTGGCGGATCAACCTTGCAACAGCCGGTAAAAAATCAAGGGGTACTTTTACTTTTTCCCTTTCACGGGTTCTTTGGCAGCAACTGCAGCTTTTTTAAGTTTTTTTCTTGGTCGGGTTTTTCCGTAACTGCCGCGAAGCCGCTTGCCTTTTCCGGTTTTCATATCACCTTTTCCCATGGTATCTTTTTTTGGTTAAACGCTTATTTGAAGCTTAAAGGTAAAAAAAATATCGAACAAGCCTAACTGCCGGGATGGGTTTTTAAAAACCTTGAGACCAGCAAGTCGGGATTTTTGATGGAAGCTTTGATCCAATCCAGAAGCAGGTCGTTTTTTTCTGCTTCGAAAAGCTGCCAGTTTTGAGCAGTACTCCTGAGTTTGGTGCTGAGGTGATAAAGGCAAATGGCTACCGATACGGAAATATTGAAACTTTCGGTAAAACCCTGCATGGGGATCTTCACAAAACCATCTGCCATACGGATGGCTTCTGCAGAAAGGCCTTGCATTTCGGTGCCAAAGAGCAGGGCGGTTTTTTGGTCGAGGGCAAGATCTTCCAGCAGGCAGTCGTCCTTGTGGGGAGTAGCGGCAACCAGCCGGTAACCGTTGGCTCTGAGTTTTTCAAGGCAGGCCGGGGTGTTGAATACCTTCCGGTTGTATTTTTGAATGGTCAGCCATTTGGAAGCTCCCAAAGCCACTTCTGGATTGACCTCGTAAGTGTTTTGGTTTTCAATGATATGCACATCCTGCATGCCGAAGCATTCACATGAACGCAGCACGGCACTGGCATTGTGCGACTGGTAAATGTCTTCCAGGACAACGGTAAGGTAACGGGTACGGCTATTAAGAATGGATTGCATTTTTTCCAGGCGGTGGGGCGTAAGAAATCCCGAAAGGTAATGGATCAGTTCCTTTTTGACGGCAGGGTCCATGTTATATAACGATGAGGTTATTGGTCAGGGATATTTTTCAGGATCATTCCGGCCATGCGGTATAGGATACGGCAGGAAATAACGGCATCAATGTTTTCCGGCCCTGTTTCTACCAGGTCGGCCCCGATGATGGTTTTTCCATGGTTTTGCAGGTTTTCCATCAGGTAAATAACCTGGTTAAAAGTAAGACCGCCGGGCACGGGGGTGCCGGTATTTGGGCAAAGGGAAGGATCCAGGCCATCCACATCAAAAGAGATGTAAACATTATCTGGCAATTTTTCCACGATATCGTCGCAAACCTCTTTCCAGGTTTCCCCTTCAAAGGTCCGTTGGCTGATGTCGCGGTCAAAATAGGTTTTTACCTTTTTGTGATTTTGGGAGATCAGCTGTATCTCTTCATGGCATAACTCGCGAATGCCGACCTGAACGATGGTTTCCACTCCTTCGATATCCATTGCGTTACGCATAATGGAGGCATGGGATTGGGTAAAACCCTGGTATTGGTTACGCATATCGGCATGGGCATCGATCTGCAGGATGCCAAAACCGGGATTTTCGCGGGCCAGGGCACGGATCAGCCCAAGAGGAATGCTGTGGTCTCCACCGACGAGAAACGGGATTTGCTTGTTTTCAAGGTATTGCAAACATTTCATTTCCAGCTCCAGGCTTAGAGATTCATTGGCCTGGTTGATCTCGTCCCTGATGGCAATCATTTCTTTTTTATCTTCCGGGTCGCCCCCTGATTCAAGGTATTGAATATAGCGCTGGGCCTTTTTGCGGTAGAGGTTGTTTTTGGCAAAAATGGCAGGATCCAACATTTCCATGGCCATTCCTTTTTTCCAGGCTCCCGGTGCAAAAGGATCAAAGAGGTCGATCTGAAAGGAATTTTCAAAGATCTTTCTGGGAGCCAGGGCAGTGCCATCGTGGTTGGAAACGGTTACATCCCAGGGTACGGGAATAAAAACCAGGGCGGATTCATGCACTTCAAAAGGCAATCCGAAAATGTTGTTGGAAGTGTTCCCCACTCCGTTGGGGTCAAATTCTTTTAATTTATCTGCCTTGCTCATCATGGACTGGGGTTAAAACAGGGGTTAGGGTTAAGCAAAAATAAAAAAAAAGCCCCGGAATAACCCGGGGCTTTTCAAAATCGATAAAAGATTTTTTACTTCACTACATCAGCAAGCTCGGCACCGGCTTTGAATTTAACCACCTTTTTGGCGGGAATGGTAATTTCTTTACCGGTTTGTGGGTTTCTTCCTTTGCGGGCTTCTCTTTTGGCTACAGAGAAAGAACCAAATCCAACAAGGGCTACTCTATCGCCTTTTTTCAGAGCTTTTGTGGTTGAATTAATAAAAGCATCCAGTGCTTTTTTGGCGTCAGCTTTTGTTAATCCTGCTTCCGATGCAATTGCATCAATTAATTCTGCTTTGTTCATGTTTTTAAGTTTTAGTTAAACGAAAAATTGGGTTATCTTCCATTAATCAATGCAAATATAGGCTATTTCTAAGAAAATGCAAGTCTAGCAGGGGAAAACTATGTTTTTTGTTAATAAATCAGCTTTTTTGTTAATAACTGTCCGCTGTAAGTACCGTCAATAAAGGGTTTTTTAAAAGTTTTCCTGATTTACAGGGGTTTTGTAATATCCTGAAAATCAAAACCTCGCAGAAATTCTTCGGCATTCATTCGTTTTTTTCCGGAAATTTGCAGACTTTTTACCTCGATAATCCCATCGGGGGTGGTAAATTGAATTTTTTCCCGGTTATCAGATAAAATTTTGCCCGGAGGATGGTCGTGATTTCGTTTTTTTGGCTCCACTTCGAACAACTTAATCTGGGTTTTTTCATTTTTTCCGTTATCCACATAGGTATATGCACCCGGAACCGGACTGAGGCCGTGAATGAAATGGGCCACCTCCCGGCAGGGCTTGCTCCAGTTGATCCTGCAATCTTCTTTGAATATTTTAGGGGCTTTTTTCAACCGGGAAGGATCTTTTATGAGGTCTTTCTGATCGATGGGTCTGGCAGAGCCTTCGGCCAGGGTGTCAATGGTTTTTACAACAAGCCTGCCTCCGGCCACCTTAAGCTTTTCATGCAGGCTGCCCGCCGTTTCCCCTTCATCAATGTTCACTTTTTCGCGAAACAGGATCTTTCCGGTATCCACCTGCCGGTCCAGTAAAAAGGTGGTCACTCCGGTTTCCTTTTCTCCGTTAATGAGCACCCAGTTAATGGGTGCTGCCCCCCGGTAATCGGGCAAAAGGGAAGCATGCATGTTGAAGGTACCCAATGGGGGCAGGCTCCATACGGCTTCGGGCAGGATGCGAAAAGCTACTACCACCTGAATATCAGGTTTGAGGCTATGCAAAGCATCAAGGAATTCGGGTGATTTCAGGTTTTCGGGCTGAAGAACAGGAAGGTTATTTTCCAGGGCAAACTTTTTTACATCCGAAATGCGGATCTTCCTTCCCCGTCCTGCGGGTTTATCGGGGGCGGTAACCACACCCACCACGTTGTATCCTTCATCAAGCAGTTTTTTTAACGAATAAGTGGCAATTTCCGGGGTGCCCATAAATACGATGCGTAACTTTTTGGCTTCCATAGGCCGTGAGTTGTTTTGGAAATAAAAAGGGTTTCCCGGTAAGCTACCAAAGAAACCCGTTATCTTTTTTTCTGAAGATGATTACTGTTTGATCTTATTTTTCAGCTCCACCATTTTTATGGCGGTGATGGCGGCTTCATCTCCTTTGTTGCCGTGTTTGCCGCCGCTGCGTTCTTTGGCCTGCTCAAAGGTGTCGGTGGTAAGCACCCCAAAGATCACCGGGATGTTGGTTTTCAGCGAGAGGTTGGTGCAGCCGTTGGCTACGGCCTGTGCAATGAACTCAAAGTGGCGGGTTTCCCCCTGTATTACGCAACCCAGGCAAATGACCGCATCCACCTTTCCGGATTCAGCCAGAAAGGCAGCCCCGGTGGGCAGTTCAAAACTTCCGGGTACATGATGGATATGAAGGTTTTCCGGTTTTATTCCCTGCTCTTCAAGGATTTTCACCGCTCCTTCCAGCAGGGCACCGGTAACTTCGCGGTTCCATTCGGAAACCACAATACCGATTCTCATAGTGCCGGCATCCGGCAGGGAAGTGCCTTCGTAAAAAGAAAGGTTTTTCTTTTTGGCAGCCATTGCAAAAGCGTTTTATTGTTTAGCCATGGTGGCCCGCCCAATGTAGCGCTCAATATTGCGTGCTTCCTGGGAGTCTGGGTAGTCTTCCTGTATCCTTTCGTAAAGCCTGAGGGCCTCACCGGGTTGTCCTTTTTCTTCGTAAAGCTGACCGGCTTTCATCAAATATACCGGGGTGGTAAATTTATTGGGCTTGAATTCATAGGCCCTTCTGTAATACCGTGAAGCTTGTTCTTTATCGCCCAGCTCAAGGTAAGCATCTCCAATGGCACCGTAGGCCATGGCGCCTACGATCTGGTCGCGCCCGCGATAATCATTCAGGTATTCAATGGCTTCCTCAAATTCGCCTAACCTCAATAAGCTGATGCCTGCGTAATATTCGGAAAGGTTTGCTGCACGGGTCATCCGGTAATTTGAGATGATATCAAGGAAGCCGGGGTATTCTCCGTCACCTTCCAGTGCCAGCTCATACTCTCCTTTTTCAAAATATTGTTCGGCCATAAACATTTCAGCTTGTGCTTCCTGTTGACGGGGAGTCAGTATAAAGCGCGTATAGCCAATGTAACCTGCTACCAGCAATACAATAATGGCTACTGTCCAGATGATGGTATTTTGATGGCGTTCGATGAACTGTTCTGATTTGCTTAGGGCTTCTTCAACCGCAACGATGTTTTTTGCTTCTTCGGGGTTCTTTTTTTTGCTTTTTGCCATGTGTCTTTAATTTAGGCTGCAAAATTAAATTATTTTTGCGTGTTACAAATGTTTTTAAGTAATTTTTTGAGGCCTGGCAAAGGCTTTTTTAAAAGTGGGTTTGTTCTTTCAAACCCCATTTATTTTTAATTTTGCCATACCATAGTTGCGGTTTGCTCCGTTGAATATGTTACAGGACCTCCTTAGAAGATCAGAAACATGCACCTGACCCGAACCTTTTTTATTTTGCTGGCACTCACCTTTATTGCCACCGGATTTTTTTCGTGCCGTGATGACGGGTTTGATTCCGACCCCTCCCTTGAGCTGACTTTTTCAAGGGACTCCCTTTTGTTTGATACCGTGTTTACCACCGTGGGCTCGGCTACCCGCTCTTTTAAGGTTTATAACAACCACCACCGCCGCATCAGTATTTCCTCTATACAGCTTGGCAAGGGACAGGCTTCTTATTTCCGTTTTAACGTGGACGGGAGAAGCGG
>SKVW01000039.1 GCA_007129255.1 Bacteroidales bacterium | reverse complement strand
TGCCATACCCGCAACAACAGCAGGATGCAGTTTGTGGAAGGAACTTATATTCCCGGCAAAACCCAAAATGCCACCCTGGACTTTTTCGGGGTGATGCTGATCATTTTTTCTTTCCTGGCAGTGGCAACCCATGCTACCCTCAGAATTTACTCAACACGTAAGAATCATCACAAAACAACGGATTAATGGCCAAAGAAAGGGTTTACATTTACAAGCAATACGAAAGGTTCTGGCACTGGACGCAGGCCTTCCTGGTGCTTTTCCTTGCGCTCACCGGTTTTGAAGTGCACGGCTCCTTTACCTTTTTTGGATTTGAAGCCGCTGCTAATCTGCACAACAAAGCGGCATGGGCTTTTATTATCCTAACGGTATTTACGATTTTCTGGCATTTTACCACAGGGGAGTGGAAACAATACCTGCCTACCACTAAAAACCTGAAAGCCCAGGCAGAATATTATATATTCGGGATTTTTCGTAACGCTCCCCACCCTACCCGAAAAACGGTTCTTGTTAAATTAAACCCACTGCAAAGGCTGGTTTATCTCTCACTAAAAATTTTGGTTTTCCCGGTAATGGTTTTCAGCGGGCTGGCCTATATGTTTTACCGCTATCAATCCAATAGCACCATCCATTCTTTAGAAGTCGGAAGCCTGGAAAGAATTGCATGGACCCATAGTTTAGGGGCCTATATTCTCATTGCCTTTGTGATTGTACATATTTACCTTATCACCACTGGCCACACCATTTCCTCAAACCTAAAAGCCATGATCACCGGTTGGGAAGAGCTGGAAACGGATGATGCAGCCCGGAAAGATAAAGACCCATTGAAACCTCAAAAAGAGGTAGTAACCAACCAACCCAAAAATGAAGCAGAAAAGTCCACTTAATTTTTTAAGAGTTATTGCTTAATAATTGTCCACCACCATGAAAAGATTCAAAAAAATAAACGGAGAATGGCCATGCACAGCCAATAAAATAGGGACATTTTCAGGTTTATTGGTTATCCTGATGATGTTCTCCTGCTCAGACAGCGTAGAAAGGGAAACTGCTGCACCAGGGGAAAACCAGGCTCCCGTTATTTTACAATACCTCGAAGAAAACGGGAATGTGATCAATGCCGAACCGGCTCCCTTTCTGGTCAATGCCAAAGAGATTTATGAACGACTGGTTGCCAACAACATCCTGGTAATTGACCTCAGGCCTCCTGCTGATTTTTCAAAGGGGCATATTCCAAATGCGGTAAATGTAGTTCCTGCACAAATACCAGAATATTTTGAGCAAAAAATTGATCCTGCGGCCTTTGACCGGATATACCTGGTCTGTCCCAATGCCCATTTGTCAACCTATGTGGTAGGGATGTTGCGTTTTATGGGGTATGAAAACACCTTTGCCCTCCGCTTTGGGATGAGTGCATGGAACAGTAAGATAGGCGATCATTACTGGATGGCAGCCATAAGCGACCGTATGGAAAACCGGCTGGAAACCCAGGCGCATTCCAAAAACGAAGCGGGCGATTTACCTTATGTCTATACGGATGAGACAGAGCCTTTTCTTATGCTAAGAAGCAGGATAAAAGAGGTGCTTCAATTTGGTATGGATGATTTATTTATCAGCAACACTGAAGTATTCCGGAATCCTGAATCCTATTATATTGTCAATTACTGGCCGGAGAATCTTTACAACATGGGGCATATTCCCGGTGCCATCCAGTACGATCCCAAAAAATCGCTGACCAGCCATGCAGAACTCAACACCCTCCCTGCCGACAAGCCAATTGTCATCTATTGCTTTACCGGGCAGAATGCCGGACTGGTCACGGGCTTTTTAAGGATATTGGGCTATGAGGCATACGGCTTGAAATATGGCGCCAATAGCTTTATACACCAAACCATGCAAAGATTGTATGTTGACCGTCCCGGCAGGTTTTTTGTCCGGGAACGCATACAGGAATTTCCGCTTGAGGGCGGCACGGGCCAAAAAACAAATTCTGAAGAAAAACCCCAAACCGACATCAGGGAAGAAACCCTGAGCGTGGAAGGAGGTTGTTAAAAACTTAAATTTATGGATGCCAAACCCAAATATCACTTAAATCCATACCTGGCAGGTTTCCTGCTTGGGCTTGTTTTGCTGGCCTCCCTGGCGATTACCGGACGGGGGCTTGGAGCCAGCGGCTCCATGAAGGACGTGGTGGTAACCACCGTAGGAAATGTTGCACCGGAGTATGCCAAAAACTCTGTCATATTTGGAGAATACTTTTCGGCAGAAGCCAGTCCTATGCGATCCTGGCTGGTATTTCTGACATTGGGTGTCATTATCGGGGGGCTGGTTAGTGGAATTGCCGGGAACCGGATGGGGCTAAATATGGAACGTGGTCCCCGGCTAAAGCCTTATTCCCGGGCTGTGTTTGCCCTTGCTGGAGGATTGCTTTTCGGCCTTGGGGCCCAGTTTGGAAGGGGTTGCACCAGCGGGGCAGCCCTTAGCGGCATGGCAGTGCTTTCCACAGGCGGCATTCTTACCATGATGGCCATCTTTGGCACAGGATACCTTATTGCGTGGTTTTTCCGCAAACTATGGATTTAACATTTAAACGTTTTATATTATGGCACCATTCATCCCTCAAGGAATCATTAACCCCGAATTGAATTTGTTCTTTGCACTGATCCTGGGCATTGGTTTTGGCTACATCCTTGAATCGGCAGGTTTTTCTTCCTCCCGCCGGCTGGCAGGCGTTTTTTACGGATACGATTTTGTCGTGCTGCGTGTTTTCTTTACCGCCGGGGTCACTGCCATGACAGGGCTTCTTTTTTTCAGCTACCTCGGATGGGTGGACATGAGCCTTGTTTACATCAACCCCCTTTTTCTTTGGTCGGCAATCCTGGGAGGAGCCATCATGGGTTTCGGGTTTATTCTGGGCGGATATTGCCCGGGTACCAGCCTGGTAGCAGCGGTGATCGGAAAAATTGATGCCATGCTTTTCATTTTGGGTGCCATGATCGGGATCTTTATTTTTGGCCACTTTTATGATGTTTTTGAACCCATTTATACTGGTAATTTCCTTGGAAACGTCTTTATTTTTGACACCCTGGGTATTTCCAGGGATTGGTTTGCCCTAATGCTTACCGCGGTGGCCCTGTTGGCCTTTGCCATTACACAGATGATTGAGGACAAAACAAACAGCGTCAGTCCCGAAATACAGAACCAAAGACCTTCTTATGTGTTCCCTGCCATGCTGCTGATTTCCCTGATGGTTGTTTTTCTGCTGATACCCGGCCAGAGGAGCAGCTCTTTAAGGGAAACCGGGCCAAAGGCATTGCATGCCGAACTCCTTACCAATGATCGTTTCATGAATACACAAAAAGTCACCTACCAGATCATGCAGCAAAAAAATGACCTTATACTGGTTGATGTTCGCGCTGCTGAAGATTACCAGCATTTTTCCTTACCCGGGGCTGTGAATATTCCCATGGAAGAGATCCCTGACAGGGCTTACAGGCGGTTTTTTCTTGAAAACAAAGCCCAATTGGTCTTTTACGGATTTGGAAATTCCGCTGCTGAGCTTGCCTGGACCGCGGCCAGGCGCGCCGGTTATGAAAACATTTATGTGCTGAATGGCGGACTCAATAAAATGTTTGACTGGCTTTTTAAAAGCAGCGAAAAGCCTAATGAAGAACAAAACCTGATGAAAGAGTTTGAAAGTCGTTTTGTAATGCAGGCAAGAGAATATTTTCTTGAAGGAAACGCAAAACAGGAAGAACCAAGTCGCCCAACCCCGGTTATTAAAACCATTGAGCTGGAAACTCCGGGGGGTACAGGAGGTTGTTAAACCTAAAAATAAAATTCGATGAGCAACAAGACTTTAAATTACGGAGCATGGCTTTTTTTTGCGGTAATCATCACCGCCCTTTTGTTTAATTTTTTCACTGCAAAAAATTATGATGCCAGCAACCAGTCAGTTGTCAGGCAATTTGAAGGCAACGATCATTTACTGGATTACATTCAGCTAAAGCGGGTAGCCGGTATGGAAAATTCAGGAAAGTACCTGTTCATCGACCTGCGCGAAGAGACTTTTTACCGGGAAGATCATATTCCCGAAGCAATCAATATCCCTTTTAAGAATTTGCTTAACCGCAACAGCCTCCGCCAAATCAAAAAACACTCCCAATCCAGCACCCTTGTGTTATATGCTTCAAAAGAAGCCAAAGCGCAGACCGCCTGCATGCTTCTGCTGGGGAAAGGCCTGGGGAACATCAGGGTACTGAGTGGGAATTTTGAAGCGGCACAAAAATATGCGCTTGAAGATTTTCGGCCTGAGAAAGCTTTTTATCGGGATGAAAAGGCCAGGATTGATTACCCAAGGTTTATGCAGACTACTCCCGGATCCGCTGAAGCCCGGGATGAGGAAAAAAGCCCCGATATTCCGGAGGTAAGAACCGAAACAACAACCGTTGAAGGAGGATGCTAAAGCAATATGGTTTTTGCGGAATCCAGGAAATATTTTTAATTTTTTTCAATGCCGTCCCATCTTAAAAAGTTATTTTTTACCCGAAATTTGCTTTATTTCTGACGGCAAAACACCTGATCTTACCATTTTTTTTGTTAATATCCAGGCAGGGTTAATTGTTAATAACCAAACTTCCACCGGCGTTTTTTATAAAAAAAAGCTGCCAGATCAATAAACCGGAGTTTTCAACAATTGTTGAAAACTTTTGTTGAAAACACGTGAACTAAAAGTAGTAGAAAAATTTGCCTTAGCCATCCAAATAATAGTATATTTGAATTGCCAGGTGAGCGATAAAAGACCGCTCCAAAAAACAGGGAAAAGGATTTTTTTTCTTAGCTGAACAGAAATCCGGATCAGACAGGCCGCAAGGTTTGACTGTTTGAGGAGCCGAAGTCCGAACCCTGACACCTTGCCGCAAGGCAAGTAACGAAAGGTTCGGTCATTCTCTCAAAAGGCGCCCAGCGTTCTTTTAAAGATTGAGTCGAAGGCAGTTAATTCCGGCAAAACTCCGGTTTTGTTGAAATTGACTGAAATCCCAGAGGTTTTCGAACCAAAGGATTTGCTTTTAAAAACCGCATCTTCCCGGAAAAATACCGGCGCTTACTGCAAGATGAGACGAAAGGATCAACGCGCAGTAAACAAAGGCATTCAGAAGGAAAAATGCCTTTTAAAAGTCCTTAAAAAACGACACTTCGCCCGGGAAGAAATGCCTTCGGGTATTTCCAGCGGGCAGCCCGGAAATCAATCCTTAGCGGGTTTGATGAAAGGGTTCAGGGCTGCAGAAGAAAAGTCCCCGACTAATCTTTTGCATGCCGGTCACAATAACAGTAACCTGGTGCTTTATGAAGCTCCGGTTTCGTAAAGCAAATGGGAACGATTCGGCCAGAATCGTTCCCATTTCTGATTTAAGGATAAGGAAACCTCAAAAGCGTTTTTTAATGAATCAAAATGATTTTCAGGATAAACCCCGGCTTTCACTCATAAAAACTGTTTTGGCCCTTTTATTCATCAAATTTAAAATCTTCCAGATCGGAATTTTCATCGATTGATTCCTCCTCATCGCTGCTGTGGTAATCATCTACCTCTTCTTCATAAGCCTCGCTCTCTTTCTGAATCCTTTTTAAAATGGAGGGATCAAGATTCATGGCTTTTTTAAAATCCTTCAGGGCTTCTTTCTTTTGCCCGGAAGCATAATAGGCTTCTCCGCGGGCAAGAACAGCCAGGGTATATTTTCCGTTGATCTTAATTGCGGCATTTAAAAACTGGATGGCTTTCTTGTATTCTTTATTTTCCAGTGCGGTCACTCCCTTACCATACCAGCTATCGGGACAGCTTTTATCAATATCAATGCCTTTTTCGAAGCAGTCGCCGGCTTTGACGAATTCTTTCATCATCAGGTAGGTACCTCCAAGGTCGCACCAGGCTTCCAGGTTTTGAGGGCTTAGCAAGAGGGTTTTTTCAAGATCACGAACCGCATCTTTATATTTTTCTATAGCTCCCGATACAAGGGCCCTGGTATGAAAAAACTCCGGTCTTTTGGGGTCCATTTTCACCAGTAAATTGAGATCTTTCAGGGCAGTCTCAAAATCATGACTACGGATCAATGCACAGGCTCTGGCATATAGGGCTTCAATACCTTCACTTTCTTCTTGCAGGATTTCTTCAAATTGCATCAAAGCTTCCTCAAAGTTTTTTTTAAAGAATTTTTCCCATCCTATTTTCAGCCTGGGGTCCTGCTCTGGTTTTTTCTTATTATTCATATCTGTTCAGCAAATTATTGCCAGTAACTCAAGTCATAACCTGCCACTGATGAAAAACCAAAATGCAGGTTATTAAGTTTCAAATATAATCATCATTCTTAAAACCGGAAAAATTACTTCTCCCGGCAGGGAAAATTTTTCGCAAATGAAAATAATCTTAGGGTTTTTTAGCCGCCGCACACAGCTTCTCCAGCTTTTAAAATGACCTTGAGCCCGAATACCAGCTATTAATCAACAGATAACGAAACCTTAATATCCTTTTAACACGAAACCAAATTTTTAACCATAGCTTTGTTTCAGCAAAAAAGGGTTCTCTCTCTCTCTTATATAGCCTTAATTTTATGTTGTTTTAACCGGCAAAATTTCTTTTGCCGGTTTTTTTAAGTTTAACCTTAAAGCCCTTCCGGAAACCAGGAAGGGCTTTAAGGCAAAAAAGAGAAACACGGGGGTAATCATTCAACTAATGGTCGGGACAAGGTATTTTTCTTCTGGTTCTGTCTCTTGGTCCCTGATTGAAGTGATAGATCAGGGAAACTTCATGGGAGCCGCCGGTGTTGGAGATCAGCCTTGAAATGGTAAAATCGTAGCTGTATCCAATTCGCAGATTATCCGTACGCAGGCCAATTAAAGCAGCAATGGCATCGTTATTGAAAATACCATGCACATGGTTATTAAAAACGGGAATACCACGGTAAAGTAATCCTAATGAAATGGGATCCTTTGACCAATAAACACCTGCATCCAATTGGTTAAATTTCTTTTGGTTTTTATATAGCACTGCAATGGAAATACTTTCACTTGCTTCATCAAAATACCGACCGCCATAGGTAAAGCGATAGCCTCCAAAAAGTGAGAACTTCATCGGAATACGGGCTTCCTGGTAAGTCATTGACTGATCGGGGCGAAAGAGGTGGTCTACATTCAATCCGGCCCAAAGGTTTCCGGTATAAGCCAGAACTGAAGAGGAAGCGTCAAAATAACCCACCTGGTCCATTGGTTCAGGCATCATTGTAGAAGGATTATTGGGGCCATCCAGGTTAAGCTGATCTCCGAATACATGCCGGTAAAAGTCCACACTTCTTTGGGAGTAAAGAAAATGAACACCGGGTTTTATGGTCCAGTTATGATCTACCTGGATCGTATAGGAATACAACAGACCAACATTGGTGGTTGCCAGGTGGCCTGACCCGGCCTGGTCGCGAAAGACCATGATACCCAGGCCACTATTATAATTATGGAAATAATGGTCGAGGGAAAAGGCATACGTTACAAAGGCCCCGGGGATTTCAGGCCATTGATTGCGAAAGTTGACTACCGCCCGGGTACCATCGGTACCCCCGGCAAATGAAGGTGCAAGATACATAGGAGCAGCATAGAATTGAGAGAACTGAGGTGCCTGCCCCTTCAATGGTATAATTCCCGGCCCAAAAACCAACCAGGCCAGGACAATAATCCCCGGAACCAGCCTGAAGCGGTATGTGTTTTTTGGTTTTTTCATAATTTTTTTCTCCATATTTTAATATTTGGCCGGTGGCAAAATATTTTTAGCGATAAACGGTAACATCCCCTGCCTCAATGATTTCATTGCCGCCATGGCAGGTGGCCCATACCTTCCAAACATAAACATCCATTTGTACGAGCCGGCCGCGATAATATCCATCCCATCCTACTTCCAGATCTTCGGTACGAAAAACCAACTCGCCCCAGCGATTGTATATTTCCAATCTGTAATCCTTAATCCCTTCGTAAACGGGATAAAACACCTGGTTGAGCGGATCCCCGGAGTTATAACTTCCCCCGGTAGGTCCGGTAGTGTTGGGCATAAAGGCATTGGGAAATTTTATTATGCAAGACTCTTCTGCTTTAACAGCTCCTTCTTTCTCGATGGTGTCATAACATACCGGGTCCGTATCGGTACCCACGGTAAGGGTGATATCATATTCACCAACCTTTTCATAGTAATGACGGGGCTCAAACTCATAAGAAACATTTCCGTCACCAAATTCCCAGAAATAGGTTTCTGCCAGGCTGGAAAGGTTTCTAAGCTGAATGTGGTCATGAGGCAGATTCACTACGGTAGGTACCACCCTGAAGTCTGCAATCGGGGGCTCCCAAACCCTGATCTCCCGGTAAGCTGAATCCAAGCCGCCCTCCCCTTCCACAAGAAGTTTAACATGGTACTCTCCCGGGTTTTCAAAAACATGAACCGGGTTTTCGCTATAGGAATAGTTCCCGTCATCAAAATCCCAGAAATAGGAAGTGGCGTATTGACTGTTATTTTCAAACTGTACTTCAAAAGGCGGGCAACCCTGATCAGAAGGGATAAAGTCCACAATCGGGTCGGGAGCACGGATAACCACATCCCTGCTCACCTGATCGCTGCACCAGTTATTGTCCACACCAAGATGGATAGTGTAGTGCCTGGTAGAATAGTCATTATCGGGCCACACATAAGTGTGGTCAAAAGTTCCCGGATCTTCGTCAAAAATGTAAGTGTTGCCATCTCCCATATCCCATTGGTAGTTCCATTCTCCCTCCAGGGACTGATTGTTAACAGTCACGGTCATATTTGGGTAAGTCTGATCCTGTGGGGCAGCCACGAAATCGGCGACCGGGGCAGGATGCACTTTAACTTCTCTCATTTCCACATCAGTGCAGCCAAATGGAGATTCTGCTGTTAAGGTTACATTAAATTCTTTTACTTCTTTGTTGGGAGCGAAAAAGATATGGGCTGGATTGGTGGAAGTAGACTGGGTGTTATCTCCAAAATCCCATAAAAACTGGTTGGCACGCTCAGAAAGGTTGATAAAATCAAGCTCCAGGGGCGTGCACCCTTCAAAGTCCCCGTTGGCAGTTGTAAAGGAAGCTTCTACTTCGGGATAAACCATCACATTTTGGCTGAAGCTGTTCTGGCAGCCCCAATCGTTTATGGTTTCTAATGTTGTATTATAGTTTTTGACACTATCCGTAAAGTTTCTGAATTCATATTCAAGAGGGGGGTTGCCCAGTAAAACCGTTTCTCCGTCAACGTACCAGCTAAATTCTTTACCACCGACACTTAAGTTATAAAGATCTACCTGCAGAGGGGAACAACCCTGGTTAGGAGTTAAGGTAAAATCGGCTTTGGGTTTAGGGAAAACCCTGATTAATTTGGTGACATCTTCCTGGCAAGCAAATTCATTGGTAACAGAAAGATTGACATTAAAAGTTTTAGGATCATGATGATCCGGATTTAAAAAGACATGATCGGGTGCGGGATTATTGGAAAAGCTGCCATCATCAAAATCCCATTGGAATTGGGATCCGCCCTGTGAAAGGTTTTCAAAAGTAACGGAAAGGGGATGGCATCCCTCAAGTTGAGTTGTAAAATCGGCGATGATGCCTGGATAAACACCAACCTGCCGGCTGGTAGTATCCGAACAGCCCGACTCATTTTCTACTTCAAGAATGGTGGTAAACCAGCCAAGGCCGGCATCCGGTGGTTGATTGAATACGTGGGAGGTGTTTCCTGTCTCATTGGATGAGTTCCCATCCCCAAAATCCCAGGAATAAACGGTACCCCCAATGGACTGATCGGTGAAGTTTACCATAAAAGGACTGCATGAAGGTTCTTCCGGGCTTACAAACTTTGATTTGGGTTTTGGGAAAACTTCCACGTCAACCAACACTGAATCTTTGCAGCCATAAGTATTTTGAGCTACAAGTTTGGTTGTATAAAACTTACTCAGGGTATGACTGAAGTTTTTATAGGTATGTGTATGGGTTGTTTCCGTGAGTGTTGCCGTATTTCCGTCTCCGTAGGACCAGTAATAGGGTGTGGAAGCGGTTGCTCCGCTGGTATTATTCGTGATCTCCACTTCAAGAGGATGGCAGCCGCTTTCGGTAGTAAAAGAAACTTCGGCATTCACCATAGGATATGCCATCACATGCTTACTGAGGGTATCGGCGCAACCATGCTCATTGACAACAATCAGCTCGGGATAAAAGTCTGCGGCTTCTTCACCTGTATTTTCATAGGTATGCTGAATGTCACCGGGATGAATAACTTCACTGTTGCCGTCGCCAAAATCCCAATGATTTAGACTATTTCCAATAGAGTTATCCGTGAAGTTCACTTCCAAAGGAGCACAGCCCTGATCGGAAGGCATAGAAAAGAGAGATTTGGGTTTTGGAAATACGGTAACAGGATATACAATGCTGTCGCGGCAACCTGATTGTGAAATGGCCTCCAATTGCACATTGTAAACCACCGTTTCGGTGTGGCTGTTATTGATAAATACCCTGGTGGGGTTTTCTATCGTTGAGCTGCCCCCGTCCCCAAAGTCCCATATATAGGTAGCATCCCCTGTTACCTGGCTCTGGTTGTTAAAGTTAACCTGCAGGGGATGGCAACCCTCCTCTATTGCCTCAAATTCGGCAATAACTTCGGGATGAATGGTTATTTCCCT
>SKVW01000130.1 GCA_007129255.1 Bacteroidales bacterium | reverse complement strand
GCTTTCCCGCCGGCTCAGCACCCACAGGAGTATCGGTATAGTAAAAAGTAATGGGAAGCTCAGCTTTACCAAAATATTGTTCCCATAATTTCAGAAACCGGTTTTTCAGTTCAGGTTCCATATGCTTATTTTTTTGTTTGAAATGGCCCCTATTGGCTTATCTGCCATGCAATTCCTAAAATGGCAAAATTCACTATCCCAAAATAAATAAACCTCATTAACATCAGCACCTCAGTCCGGAAGGTGGCAGCTTTCTTTCAGTTGCAGGTTTTCCTTCAATAGAAACTTCGAAAAAATCAAACCCGAAATGCCAAAACCAGGGGAAAGGTTTGCTTTGTTCAATGCCTGTTTTTTGATCAGACCTTTCTCCGGATTACCTCCGTTTTTTCAAATATAAAAAAAACCCATAATTAAATGGGGTTTCGATAAAAAATTTTAAAAAAAACAAAGCCTTACAGGATTTTACCGGGAGTTTTGGAGAGTGGAATAAATATTTAATTTGTTATTTCAGGAGCATGTTCTGCCTGAAAGACCATGCCCAAAGCCGGATAAAGCTTTGGGCATGGGGCAGGGGTGTATAGTCAATAGCTGCCTGTGGGGGTATTCAGGGTTTATGCATTTTTCAGGGATAAACCAGGTAGCCGTTGTTCTGTTCCCCGTCAACAAAGTTTTCGTTGATCAGGGTCACACACTCATTGATGGCCGAAGGGCTCAGCCCGTTATCATTCCCTTCGCCTCCTAAAATGGCATTGGCCTGATCCAGCACTTCCTGCACGGACCAGCCATCGCAGGGGCAATCTTCCTTTTGGATCAGCAGGTCTGCCAGGAGGTAATCATCATGGTTGCTGAAGTTTTCATCATAAAGATCGAAGCCCACATTCAGGGTCAGGGCAACGGTTTGTCCAGCCAGGACGTTAATGTTGCCGGGGTTTAGATAATCCTGCTCAAGGGCTTCGGGTCGGCCGCCCTGGGGAAGAAAGGCCTGCACTGCCGCGGCGCTTTCCAGGATAATGGTATACATACTTCCCGCTACCAGGCCCTCAGGGAATGCCTGCTCAAAATGGGCGTCCCGGTATACTCCGGGATTGTTGCCGTTGGCTGCCACCCCCCATCCGCCCTGGGTTTGGGTGCGAAAGCCCTCTGCAACTGCTCCTTCCCCGTTTTCCTGGCAGATCACATAAACAAACTCCCCGGTAGAGGCAGGCTCGGTAAGGACCTCACGGTACACAAGAGTCAGCCCAAGCTCGTGCATGCCACCACCGCTCCAGAATTCCTCGGCAAATACATCAATGATGTTCTCTCCTTCGGAAAAACCGCTCAGCTCAGGGATCGCCCCGCTCATAAACCATCCGTCGGTTTCGGGAAATACACTGTAATCCTGGTCTTCCACAGCCCGTCCTTCCATTCCCAGGAACTGCGTGTTGGGCTCGTGAAACAAAATAGTGCCTCCCCAGAACAACAATTCCTCATTTACAAAGAGGTAAAGGTTGTCGTTCATGGGAATGACTTCTTCATGGCCGGGATTGACAGAGGCCATGGTTCCCGAAAGTATTTCGTAGCCTTCGGGTATGGTAAAAGAGGCCTGGAAACGGCGCAGATCGGCTTCTCCGTTTTCAACCTGGTTCCAGGTTTGCCCTTCTCCAAAAACCCATTCCCAGGAAGCCCAGCTGATGTCGTCCCGGTCACTGTAAACGGTGTAGTTTTGGTGCTCAGTGCCACCATCCCATACGAGTTCATCGGTCAGCTCAATGTCAAAACCCTGCTCCGGGGTCCATTGTGTACCCATCCCGGAAAAACTCAGCACATTATCTTCCGAACTTCTGGCCCAGCTGAGGGTTGGCACCAATTCTCCGTAGCTGGTTTTTTCCAGCACCGCATCGGCGGAAATGTACAACTCATCCCCATGGGTCCAGTCCCCTAGCGGGATCTCATAAAGGTAGGATGTCACACAGGGATCATGAATGACCCCTTTCCCGGAAGATTCCTGTGTATACAGGCCTTGATTCCCATTCCCGAAAAACGTAATGGGCTGATCGGAAACATAAAGGCTGGTTTCAACAATACACCAGCCATCATCAACAAACTCCTCATACAGCAGGTATTCTGCAAACAAATAATCTTCATCGTTCCAAACTGTTACGGTGCCCCCAACCAGCTCCTCTCCAAAAAGCAGATCCTGAACAAGTGGATCACATTCCTGATCAAAGGCAATCGCATAGTTGTTTAAACCTTCATCAAGCCCTGTTTTCATGTCCATTTTCTCGCAGGAAACAACAAAAAAGGAAATGGCCAGCAATATCAGGCCTGCAGGCAAAAAGTGGGTCCATTGTTTTTTCATAATGTTATTGTTTTAGTGAATGATAATATTTTCCTTCTCCCGGCCGACAAAACGAACAAGCCTTGTCATGCATAATCGGTTACGGGTTTTTCAAAAAGCCAGACTCTAATGGCTGTTAACGGTAAAATTAGGATGAAGCAGGCTTCGGCTATTAAGGGAAACAACCAGACTCTTGCAGGTATTAAAGCTTATAACATATTAGGTTGATGGCAGGATAAAACAGGTATTTTATGCAAGGGAAAGCTGACAGAAATCCAGTGAAGGAAGGTTTTTCCAGTAAAAACCAACCTTGTTATACCCTCAGAGAAAAAAAGAATTTTTTCCGGACCCGGAGGCGGTTAATTAAAAACCATAGGAGATGAGAAGGTGTTACCGCCACCGTTTTTTAATCCTCAGGCTTTTCCTTAAGGCACTTAAATCCTCCACCCGGCAACACGATGGAGTCAATAATGATCATC